>NZ_CP119083.1:6069662-6387078 GCF_029028125.1 Pseudoduganella chitinolytica | reverse complement strand
ATCGCCACGCGCAACTACGACGCCGCCGGCAACCTGCTCAGCACCAGGCAGTTCGCCAACGCCTACGCCGGCGCGACGCCGCCGGCCGTGCTGAAAGGCGCGGTCGCCGCCGACATCTGGGCCGACCGCTTGACCCGCTACAGCTACGACGGCGCCAACCGCCTCGTGGCCACCATCGATGCCAACGGCGGGGCCACGCGCCTGGACTACGACAGCAGCGGCAACGTCGTCAAGTCGACGCAGTACACCACCATCTTCGGTGGCTACAACGACCTGACGGCGGACTACCGGCCAGCCGGCGTCGTTGGCCGCGTCACCCGCACGTTCTATGACCTGAACAACCGACCTGCCATCGTCATCGGCGCCGACGGCGCCGCGGTCGCGCGCACCTTCGACGCCGCCGGCAACGTCACCTCGGAAGTGGCGTATGCCACGCCGATCACGGTGGCCGATACGTTAACGCTGGCCGACGTGCGCGCGCTGCTGCAGACCAAGGTCAGCGCCGCCGACCGCAAGCACTACTTCGTCTACGACGGCGACGGCCGCCCGCAGCTGACCATCGACGCGCAGGGCAACCTGAGCGAGAAACAGTACGACACGCTGGGCCGGGTCGTCTACGAACGCGTATTCGCGACGCCGGTGACGATCGCCGCCAACGCGACCGACGCGGCGATCGCCAGCGCGGCCCGGTCCGCGGCGCAAGCGCAGCAAGCCGCCACGACCACGCGCACGACGCGCTACGTCTTCAACGCCGCCGGCAACCTGGAAAGCGTGACGGATGCGCTGGGCAAGACCGAGTCCTACACCTACGACGCGCTGGGCCACAAGACCCGCTTCGTCAATAAGCTGGGGGCGACCTGGGAGTACAAATACGACGCCGCCGGGCGCCTGGTCGAGGAAACCAGCCCGAAAGTGGGCACGTATGCCAACGGGCTGGATGCGAGCATCGGCAACTGGGGCAACGCGCTGACCCAGGCCCTGATCACCACGATGGAGTACGACGCACTGGGCAACCTGGTGCGCCGTACCGAGACGCCTGCGACGTACGATGCGGCGGGCAACCTCGTGAGCAATGGCGAAGGCGCACGCACGCAGCGCAGCACCGAATACCGCTACGACGCGCTGGGCCGCCAGGTCCAGACCATCCTCCCTTCGGTGTCCGTATATGACGCTGGCAAGGATACGGCCAACGTCTGGATCGAACAGCCGGTGGCGGAGTCCCCATCCGGGCAGCGCACGGTCACCGTGCGCTACGACGCACTGGGCAACGCCGTCTCGAACGTGGACGTGGGCGGCCGCACCAGCTACAAGGTGTACGACACCGCCGGCCGCGTGCGCTACGAGATCGACGCGGCCAACTATGTGACGGAATACCGCTACGACATCTACGGCCAGGTGGGGTCGATGACCCGCTACGGCAACACCATCGTGCCCGGCGCGACGGACCTGGCGACGATCGACGACACCGATTTCGAAGTGCTGCTGCGGCGCGACAACGGCAAGGACCGCACGATCAGCTACGCGTACGATGCCGCGGGCCGCAAGGTGCGCACGTCCGAGCCGGTGGTTGCCGCCTACGACAGCCACAGCACCAACGGCAGCGCATACATCAGCGCCGGCCGCACCACCGTCAACGAATACAATGCATTCGGCGAGGTTTACCGCCAGTCCGTGTTCGGCGCCAACAGCGCCGGCACCCAGGTGACGGAAGCCGCCGTCACGCGCTTCTACTACAACGTGCGCGGCGAGAAGACCGCGCAGATCGCCGCGCTGTCCGATATCGGCGGCCAGCGTCGCGGCTACCTGACGACCTTCGTCTACGATGCCGCCGGCAACCTGAAGGAACAGCTCGAGTACGCCAACGAATTCGGTACCTGGACCGATACGACCTACAGCGCATTCACGGCATCCGCGCAGGACCGCAAGGTCAGCTACGAGTACGACGCGCTGAACCGCAAGAAGAGCGAGACGCGCGTCAACGTCAGCTATGCGGGCAGCACCAAGGATGCCAACCTGACCACCGGCAACCTGGTGACGCAATTCGACTACGACAACCTGGGCAACCAGACGATCGTCACCGATGCGACCGGCGCCAAGACGTTCACGTACTACGACGCATTGGGACGCGTGCGCGCGACTGCGCACAAGCAGGCCGCAGCGTATGGAGAGATCGAGGACAAGGGCATCAAGCTGACCGAGTTCAAGGTCGACGTCTTCGGCAACGTGGTCCTGCGCATCGATTTCGCCGATGCCGCCGTTGCTGCGGATGGCACCAGCTATACCGCTACGCTGGCGATGGCGCAGAACCAGGACAACCGCATCACGGCAACGCGCTACGACAGCTGGGGCCGTGCCCTGGAGACGCTGGACCCCGAGCAGTTCGCCGCCGGCCGCCAGAGCACGAAGATGTCGTACGACGTTTACGGCCGTGTGGCCAAGCAGTGGCGCACCGTCACCAACGCCTTTGGCGCCAAGATGACGTCGTTCCAGGTCATGGGCTACAATGAACTGGGCCGCGTCAAGTCGGTCGTCACGCCGGGCCTGATCGACCTGGTCAACAACACCACGGGGCATCGAACGAACGCGTCACCGAGTACAACGCGTTCGGCGAAGTCTCCAGCACCTACCTGGCCGCCGACCGTGCGCGGACGGAGGTCTACACGAAGTACGACCAGGCCGGCAACGCCTGGCTCAGCAATAGCGACAAGGGCGTCCACACGGTGCGCCTGTACGACGTGCAGGGCAACGTCACGTCCGTCATCCAGAGCACGACCGAGACGGCCAACGAGTTCATGGGCCTGGCCAACGCCAACGAGGTGCTGGCGAAGGATGCGGTGCTGCGCACCGACAACCGCTACGACCTGCTGAACCACATGATCGACAGCCGCGTGGCGCCGGACAGCCGCCTGACGGTGCTGGTGCGCGAGAACGAGGCATGGGTACGCAAGACGGTGGCACGCGGCACCAGCATCGCCGAAAGCCTGCTGGTGATCGGCGATGCGACCGATGCCACCATGGGCATCGGCGTACGCTATCGCCTGGCCGGCGGCGCCTGGACCCAGGCGCCGGCCCAGCGCATCCGCACCCTCGATGGCATCCCGGTGTTCGACACGGCCGGCCTGCCGGCCGGCGACTACGAATACGAAGTGACGCTGACCCCGGCGGGCGAGGCGGCGTTCTCGCGCCTGGGCGGCCAGCTGCGCATCGCCCACCCGGTCGATCCGGAGCGCGACCGCCAGCTCGTGCAGATGTACCTGATGCTGTTCAACCGCGCGCCCGACCTGGCCGGCCTGAACTTCTGGCTGGATTCGGCCAACCTGGGCACCAGCACTGCCTCGATGTTCAGCGGCATGCTGCGCTCGAGCGAAGCCGCTGCGCGTCTTACCGGCACGCCAGCGGACATCGTCGCCAAGATCTTCCGCGAGGCGTTCGGTTCGACGCAGGTGCCGGCCGGCGACACGCCGCAACAGATCGCCCATTGGACGGAGCGCTACACCGCCGCCACGGCGGCGGACGGCACCGCGTCGGCCGACCAGCGCGGCCTGGTGCTGGCCGACCTGCTGGCCTACATGTCGAAAGCGAACAACGCCGGCGCGAACGTCCTGAACAACCGCGCCGACGCCATCCGCAACTACGTCGTCACGCAACGCGGCAGCGACGAAAAGGTGGCAGCGGAACTGATGCAGCAAGCACCGTCCGACCGGGCCGGCGCCATCGCCAAGGGTACGGAGCTGGGTACGCTCGAGCGAAACCGTCTTGCGCTGATCGAGATGTATGTCGCGCTGTTCGGCCGCGCACCCGACCAGGGCGGCCTGGTGTTCTGGACCGACAGCATGACGAAAGGCGTCACGATCGAACAGGCCGCCGAAGGCATGTTGAACAGCCCCGAAGCCATGCAGACGTGGTTATATCCGACCGCAGGCCTGACGCCGCAGCAGTACAACGAGCAGCTCGTCAACCGGGCGTACAGCCTGTCGCTGGGCCGCGCGCCGACCGCGGACGAGCTGGCCGGCTGGCTGTCCAAGCTGAACGCGGGCACGCTAGGCCGCGGCCCGTTCGTCGCGCAGTTCGTCAACCAGGTGGCCAAGTACACGGGGACCGATGCCGCACGTATTGCCGACCGCAACCTGTTCGTCAACAAGGTCTCCGTGTCGTACACGGCCGTCGTGACAGCCGGCGGCGTACTGCCTGCCGGCGGCTCGGGCGCCGCCCTGCTGGCCGGCATCACCTCGGCCGCCACCGCGCAGGAAGCGGCCGAGAAGGCCCTGCTGGCGGCGCGCACCGCCGTCGAACTGGCCAAGAACGCCAACAATGCCGCAGGCATCGCCGCCGGCGCCACGCCGCTGGAAGACATCCGCCGCACGATCACTCGCCTGTACCTGACGGTATTGGGCCGCGTGCCGGACAAGGCCGGCATGGACTACTACGTTCCCGCCACCGCTTATACCCGCGAGCAGTGGAACGGCGTCACCCTGGGCTTCCTCAACAGCACGGAGGCACAAGGCTTCCTGGGCGACTGGAAGACGATGGACAAGGCCACGTTCGTGCGCAAGCTGTACCTCAACGCGCTGGGTACGATCCCGGCCGGCGCCGTCGTGCAGGAGGAAATGAACGGCTATATCGCGCGCCTCAACGGTGGCGCGACCAATGCCGAGATCGCCTACGAAATCGCCACCCGCATGCTGACGTCGCAGTACCTCGGTACGGCGGAGCTGGCGGCCGAAGCGGTGCTGAACAACAAGACGGCGGTCGGCCTGACCGCCGGCCTGACGCTGACGCTGGCCGATACGGCCACCCAGCGCGCCGTGCTGTCGCTGGTAACGGCAACCGACTTCACGGCCGCGTTGAACTATGCCTACAGCGGTTCGCAGACGGCGCTGACCAACAAGCTCAACCAATTGCGCGACACGACCACGGCCGCTGGCACGCTGGCCGACGCGATGAGCGCCGCGGCGACCGCGGAAACGGCCGCGCGCGCCGCCAACACGACGCTGCAGGCCAGCCCTGCCGCCGTGTATCGCCTGCAGCTGACGCAGCTCTACGTCGCGCTGTTGGGCCGCAGCGCCACCAATCCGCCCGACGCGGCAGGCGTACAGTTCTACGTGAACAACAACGCCACGCTGGAACAGGTCGTGCAAAGCTTCCTCGCGAGTCCCGAAGGCGCCCCGCTGTTCCCGGCAAGCCTCGGCAACGCAGCGTTCGTCGACAGGGTAGTCGCGCAAGTGCTGGGCAGCGCCAGCCTGATCGGCGCGAGCGAGCGCGCCGCCTGGACGGCCCAGCTGTCCGCCACGCCAGCGGCCACACGCAGCAAGATCGCGCTCGACATCGTCAACAGCGTGATGAACTACGCCACCAACGGCGCCGTTATCGCCGTCGGCGCCGACTACCTGACCGCGCGCGGCAACCTGCTGCAACGGGTCAGCGACGCGTTCGTCAAGCTGGACCAAGCGACCGCGGCCGAAGTCACCCGCATCACCAACCTGCGCGCATCGCTGAAAGCGTCGCTGGACACGCTGACCGCCCAGCTGACGCCGCTGCAGACCGCAATGAACAGCGCCGACAGCGCGCGCACCAGTGCCCTGTCGGCCGCCACCACGGCAATCAACAATGCCAACGCGACCGGCGACGCATCGGCGGCGAAACGCCTGACGATCGTGCGCATGTACGCCACGCTGCTGCAACGCAAGGCAGGCGCCGGCCCGACGCTGGCCGACACCAATTACTACCTGAACGGTAAGCCGGAGGAGATCGCCCAGGCGTTCATCAACAGCCCGGAAGGCCGCACGTACTTCCCGGCCGGCAGCAGCAATGCCGCGTTCATCACGCAGCTGTACTCGACCATCCTGGGCCGCAGCCCGATCCAGAGCGATATCGACTACTACAGCAATGTGCTGGTGCAGAACGCCGCGAATCCGAACATCCGGGGCTTGGTCGCCGCCGGCATGATCGAGAACTTCTTCGTCAACTACACCGACAATACGGCGAGCCAGTTGACGTACAAGAAGGCGATGGACGACAAGATCGCCGGTTTCCTCACCGCCATCAACGGCACGGCGGCAACGGCCAGCAGCAATGCGTCGGCCGTGCTGACGGAAGCGACCCGCCTCTACAACGCCATCGGCACCGCGCAGACGGCCAAGACCAATGCCGAGACGGCGGCGCGCAATGCCCAGGCCGGCTATACGGATGGCCAGGCCATGCTGTCGCTGTCGCGTACGGCCGTCGAGCAGGTCTATGCGGCGCTGCGCGGCACTGCCGACTACAGTGGCGCGTTGTTCTGGATCCGCGGTGTCGCCACGGGTCCGGCAACGATCAACGATGTCATGAACGGCATCCTGAACGGCGAGTACCCTGCCGACGCGGCTGGCTTCGTGGGCCGGCTGTACCAGATCACGCTGGGCCGTACCGGCTCGACCGCGGAGATTAATTACTGGGCGGCACAGGTGCCGACCAATGGCCGACTGTACGTGGCCCAGCAGATCATGAATTCGAGCGAGGGCAAGGGCGTGTGGGGGCCGAAGGTCGCCACCATCGACGCGACCCTGGTCGCCCGCGCCAGGGCCGACATCAAGACCAAGACCGATGCCGATGCCGCGGTGACGACGGCCACCACCAACCTGTCGACGGCACAGCGCAATTACGACGGCTACGGCTGGACCGTGGCCTCGGCAACGTCGGCACGCGACGCGGCGGCCAAGGTCGCGACGACGATGGCGAACCTCGTGACCGCCCACAGGTCGGTCATCACGGCGGATGAGAAGTACCTGGCCTACGTCAATGCCAAGGCAGCCTACGACGTCAAGAAGGCGGAGTGGGACCCTGCCAATGCGAAGTACCAGGCCGCGCTGGCCGAGCCGCTGGCGCAATACCAGGCGGCCGCCGCACTGGGCAGCACGATCCGCACCGCCAGCGCCGCGTTCGCCACGGCAGCGAAGGCATTGCCGGCCGTCGTGCTCAACACCACGCCGGCCAAGGTGCAGGCGCAGCAGCTGACCCAGCTGTACTTCACGCTGCTGAACCGTGCCCCGACGCTGTCGGAGCTGTATTTCGCCATCGACCGGATGGCCGAGCGCGCGACGATGGCGGACATCGCCGCCACGCTGCTGCGCAGCGCCGAAGGCCTGAGCCGCTATCCGGCGGCGCAGACCAACGATGCGTTCGTGCGCCAGCTGTACACGCTCGGTCTCAACCGTACCGCCGATACCGGCGGCCTCAAGTTCTATGTGGACCAACTGGTCGCGGGCGTCAGCCGTGCCGAGCTGGCATCGCGCTTCATCCAGAGCGTCAACCTGGCGAACAATTCGGATACGACCACGTTTGCGAACCGCGCGGGCACGATGCTCAGGACGCTGGGCGCGACCACCGTCACCAGCGCGATGGTGGACGCCATCATCGACGCCGGTGCCGAGCTGGCACGTCAGAAGACGGTGGCGTTCGACGCCGCCGCCGCGGCCGCGCTGGCGGCCTCGCCGGAAGCGCAGCGCACCACGCAGCTGACGCGCCTGTACGTGACCATCCTGAACCGTACGCCGGACCTGGGCGGTCTGAACTTCTACGCCAACGGAATGCGCAACAACGCATCCCTGACGATCGACGCGGTCGCGCAGCTGATCCTGGACAGCCCTGAAGCGCAACGCCTGCTGCCAAGCAGCCTGAGCGCCACCGCCTTCGTCGGCAAGATCTTCGAGATGGCCATGGGCCGGGCCGCCACGAGCGCCGAGCTGACGCAGTACAGCGCCATGCTGCCGGCGAACACCCGCGGCAAAGTGGTCAACGCGATCATCAATGGCGTGCTCAACTACAAGGGTACGGACCGTGTCCAGCAGGCCACCCAGCTGGGCTTCGTGGCAAAGATGAGCCTGGCATTGAACGAGGTTGCCGGCCTGGCGTCGTCGGACGACACGGCCAACCAGGCCGCGATCGCCCTGCTCGACCGCGTGGTGAAGCTCGGCGTGAAGACGCATTACATGGCCGATGCGGTGGTCGCTACCGCCAATGTGCAGCAAGGCAGCCAGGGCATCGGCGGGACCAACCTGATCACAGTCGACCGCTGGGGCAATATCGTCGCGATGGCGGACCAGCGCGACCCGAATTTCCGCATCACGTACCAGTACAACTACAACAACCAACTGGTCAGCCAGAGCCGCAACGCCCGTGCCGGCGACGCCGTGGTCAGCGCGAGCACCCGCTACGACGCGCTGGGCCGCGTGGTGGCCCAGGTCGACTACAACGGCAACAAGAACACGACCACGTACGACAGCGAAGGCAATGTGCGGCGCGAGCACCATGCCGACGGCGGTATCGTCACCAGCAGCTACAACCTGTTCGGCAACCGCCTGTCGGTGCAGCAGCCGGACACAGTGGTCAATGGCGCCGCCGCACCAGGCGTGCTGACGAAGTACAGCTACGATCACCTGGGCAACCTGAAGTCGACCAGCATCGGTACGCCGGTACTGGTCTACGTCGCCGTCAACACGGGCCAGAACGATTTCGAATGGAAGCCGACGGTCTCCATGCAGATGGCGCAGAGCTTCGTGTACGACGAGCTGGGCCGCCAGATCCGCAACACGGGTACGGACGGCGTCAGCACCGTGCTGGAATACGACCTGGATGGCAACGTGATCGCCTCGGCGACGCAAGCCACCCCGGGCGCCGGCCTGCTGTACCGCACCGTCACGCTGTTCGACGCGCAGCACCAGAAAGTGGCCATGCGCGATGCCAACAACAACACGATGACGTGGACCTATGATCACGGTCGCATGGTGTCCAGCGTCGACATGGGCAAGGTCGAGACCACGTATGGCCACGACCAGGCGGGCCGCCTGGTCACGCAGAAGTCCGGCCGCGGCCAGGACCTGCGCTACACGTTCACGGGCGCCAACCTGACCCGGATCGAGGACAATGCCACCCACCTGACGACGAGCTACACCTACGACGCGAACGGCAACCGTCTGACCGAACAGCAGCAATACAGGGGTCCTCTCGCAAACCTGCCGTCACGTGTGCAGAACAACACGCTGCGCTACGACTGGCAGAACCGCCTGGTCAGCATCAAGGACGATGTCTACACGTTGACGTACAAGTACGACAACAACGGCAATCGCACGCAGATCACGACGCAGTACGGCACCACCACGCTGCAGTCGTACAACGCCTACGATGCGATGAACCGCCAGACGGTCGTCAACGGCGACTGGGTCAATGGCAAAGCCGTGTTCGGCGAGCGCGGCCACGAAATCACGTATGACAAGTCGGGCAATCGCCTGACCGACACGTTCAAGGGCGTCAAGGTCGGCTTCACCGGCACCGTGTACACCGCGACGGCCGGCCAGACCACGACCGAGTACTACACCTACGACGCGGCAGGCCGCCTGGAATCGACCAAGCGCGACGTGCTGACGATCGACGTGCGCCGCTATGACGCGGCCGGCCGGGTCACGCAATCTGGCTTGAAGGACAAGGTCGCCTCCGGTGCCGGTGGCGGGGTCGGCGGCGCCATGGCCGCGGCAGCCGCGCAGGCCAGCATCGCCGGCACGCTGAAAGAACTGGGCATCACGTCGGCCGGACGCATCTACAGCTACGACGTGGGTGGCCACATCACGCGCCAGAAGGACCTGAAGGCGGACCTGGGCACGGCGCAGGACACGTACTTCGTGTCCGACCAGTGGAACCCGGGCGGCGGCTACGATGCGATGGGCAACCTGACCGGTTACACGGTCGTGATCCCGGGCACGAAGCGCGGCAGCAACGGCCGCTACATCATCAAGTACAGCCTGTTCGACAGCTACAAGGAAGACTCGACGACGCTGGCGACCAACAACACGACCAACATCAGCCATTACGACGTCAACGGCAACCGCACCAGCATTACCAAGGGCGTGCTGGAAACGGTCCTGCTCGATCCCGGTACGGTCACCGAAAACGACGGCATCATGACGGTCGAGGGCCAGAGGTACGAAGACCGCGTCCGCGATCTGGGCGAAGTCGTCAACCGCCTGTGGTACGACGCGGACGGCCACATCCAGTCGCACACGGCGGGCGGCCAGACCGAGTTCAACCTGATCGTCAACGGCCAGGTGTACGGCGAAGAATCGCAGACAGCCGACAACATCCTCGGTTCGAACTACCTGGGCGTCACCAGCGCCTCGCTGGCCGCGGCACCGAGCAGCTACTCTGTGCAGAGCACCAACGAAACGCTGCAAGGCATCGCCCAGAGCATCTGGGGCGACGCCAACCTGTGGTACCTGATCGCCGACGCCAACGCGCTGGGTTCGGACGCCAAGCTGGCCGTGGGCCAGGTGCTGCGCATCCCGGCCCGCGTCAACACGGTGCACGGCGACTACGGCACCTATAAGCCGTACGACCCGAGCGAGCAGATCGGCAGCACGGCGCCGGTGATGCCGGAGCCGAAGGCCGGCAAGGGCGGTTGCGGCGGCTTGGGCCAGATCGTCATGATCGTCGTGGCTGTCGTGGCCACTATCTATACGGCGGGTGCCGCGGCCGGGCTGATGAACGTCGCCGTGGCGGGCGCCACGAGCACGTTCGCTACCGGCGTTGGCGTGTTGGCAGGTAGCGCAGGCTTCGGCGCGGCCGCGCTGGGTGCCGCGGCGATTGGCGGCGCGGTCGGCTCCATCGCCAGCCAGGCAGTGGGTATCGCCGCCGGCATCCAGGATGGCTTCAACTGGAAAGGCGTCGCGCTGTCCGCCCTGGGGGCGGGCGTCGGTGCCGGCGTGGCAGCCGGGGCAAGCAGCCTGGGTAGCGTATTCACCGGTACGGGCGCCACGGCCCAAATGGCCCGTGCCGCACTGGGCAGCGCGATCTCGCAGAAGGTCGCTGTCGCTACCGGCCTGCAGGAGCACTTCGATTGGCGTAACGTTGCGGCTTCGGCTGCTGGGGCGGGTGTCGGTGCCAAGCTGAACGCGAATCAAACATTCCAGAACGCATTTAGCTTCAGCGATCTAGCTCGCGGCACTGTCAGCGGTATCGCAACTGGCACTGTCGCCTCGATAGTTCGAGGCGGTAAGATAGATATGGTGCGTATCGCTACGGATGCCTTTGGGAACGCACTCGCCGATAATTTAACGGCACAAATGAGTGCGTCTTCGGCACGTGAGCAACGGCTCGCTGCCATGGACAAACAAATTGATGATGTCATGGCCGACGTTCTTGCGAACGGAGAGAGGTTCGCGTCGACAGCCACAGATCCCCGAAGCAAGTGGCCGACGATTGCCCGTGGAGGTAGCCTTTCCGATAACCCTGATGGCGCAGATTACCCGACCGGAGTGCTAGGTGAGGACGAGGCGTACACCAAGCATATGTACGCTGGACCAAAAGGCGAAGCCTTTCCCGTCATTCAAACGGCGGACGGTCGTGTGCTTGCTTACCCTGCCGCGACTGCAGCTACTGAACTCGTAACAGGTGCAGACATTCCTCAGGTGATCATATCTGGGAAGCTTGCTAGAGAGGCTCTACTTGCAAGTGATGCTGCGATAGCCACACAAAGTGACAGCAGTAGTTCAAGCTCACTTGGCAGCAATGCGTATGATTGGCTAAATGATAGACGCTCGACTGCCGTGTACGTCGCGACAGGTGTTTATGATGCTACGATGCGCAGCACGTACATGAGCACAATTCATAAAGCGTCGGATGCGGCAGTGGCAAGTATTGATCAGCTCGGTGCTGGGAATACCCAACAGATACGCGCGATCGCTGAAGAAGTGTCGAACATTCGCAACGTTACCCGTACTGCGACTCAAGCAAAATTGACCCCATGGGGCGGGTATCTTTCGCGAGCCATTGAGGGAAAAACGCCAACTTTCGATCAGCGATATGATGCGCGTGCTGCAAAATTAGTTCGCTCTGGCATTGCGCAGCCTACTGAATTCCAGATTCTGCGAGGCGTAGCCGAAGGCGCTGGAAAGTCCAACCCTACGGTGACTCGGCTGACTACTGCGTCCCGTGTACTGGGCCCAGTTGCTGCGTTGGGTGGCATGGGCATGTCCGGCTATGAAATTTACAAAGCTGCTCCGAATGACCGACTCCGTGTTGGGGTGTCGGAAGGAGCTGGTATGATTGGCGGGCTCGCTGGAGGGGTATTCGGCACCACGGCAAGCGTAGCCGCACTCACGGGTTTAGCGGCACTAACCGGCGTAGCGGCGATCGCATCTGCACCCATGTTGATGATTGGCGCCCTGGCAGTAGGTGGATATGCGGCTTACAAGGGTGGCGATTGGGGC
This sequence comes from Pseudoduganella chitinolytica, assembly GCF_029028125.1. Lineage (GTDB taxonomy): Bacteria > Pseudomonadota > Gammaproteobacteria > Burkholderiales > Burkholderiaceae_D > Rugamonas > Rugamonas chitinolytica. The sequence continues at coordinate 6,374,842 of NZ_CP119083.1, read as the reverse complement.
AGGACTGCCGGTGATTACTCATATCGACTGATGAGCGGAAATTAATGGCAAACAACAGCAAAACAACGCGTCAGTATACGAGCACTCCTGCTCGGAGGCTTGTTCTTTGCAAGCGTAATGAACAGGAGTGGCTAAAGTGTGAAGAGTTTTCCTTACATCACACTACTGACGCTGGTGTTAGCTGGAGCCAACTTCCGATGCATCGGAGCCTATGGTCGCGTTTAGTATTGGCGGCATCAGAATGGCCGCCAATACCCCGAGCCTTCGGCTGGCAAAAAGGGAAGATCGCAATCGTTCATCACGATTTTCACGAGGATGGGTCGCCAAATTTTCGGTTCGTGAGCATTTTCAATTTGCAATCAAGAAAATGGTCAACGAAATCATACGGCCCAGTCAGCGACTACTCCGAACAATGGTGGAAAAATCTTTCGTTTGATAAAATATCATCGGTGTAATATGGCCGACGCTAATCGGAAGTATCCGAGGCGTGCGAAGGATTTGTGTACTATCGCACTCAAGTAGGTGACAGACTAGGCTAGCAAACGTCCAAAGCCGAACCGACAGACAGCGATCTCAGGACAATAGAGGCCTGAGATCGCTACCATCCCCTGAAGTTCGTTGTTAGTCGAGCTTAGTTCAAGTAGTTAAACAACGACAACCCAGTAGCCATCTTGAACGTCTGCTGCGCCGCCTGCAAGCTGCTGGTCTGCTGCGCGAAGCGCGAGGCCGCCTCGATCGGGTCGACTTCGATCAGGTCGGCGACCTGGCTCTTGTACTGGATCGCCATTTCCGAGCCGGACGAGTCGAGGTAGTCGAGTTCCTTGCCGCGGGCGCCGACGGAGGCACGCACCGACAGCACGTTGTCCGAGGCCTGCTGGATGTTCTGGTTGGCTTCGTTCAGCGCGTTGGTCAGCTTGGCGCCTGCCGTCGGGCCCGTGCCCGTCGAACGCAGCGCGTTGATGACGTTCTGGATCGTCTCGAACACCGACTGGTTCTTGCTGGGTTCCAGCGTGAACTTGTCCAGGTCGGCCGGGTCGCCCTTGACGTCGAACGTGACGCCGTCGAAGGCGATCGGCTGGCCGGCCTTGTAGTCCGTCAGCGCCACCACTTCCGTGCCCAGCGTGTCGTCCGTCACGCTGTACTGCATGACGCCCGTCGTCGGCTCCTTGGCGAAGGTGACCGTGTAGTTGTGGCCCGTCAGCTGGGTTGCGTTCGTCACGGTGCCTGGCGAAATGATGCCCGTGCCCGTGTTGCCCACGTCGGCCGGGTCGTTCGGATCCGGCACGCGCGGCTTGGTCAGGAACGTGCCGTTGCCGGTCAGGTTGTTCTCGAAGATCTGGCTGCCCGAGGCGCTGATCGACATCTTGCGGCCCGACCCCACCTGCAGCTCGCGTTCGCCCTGGTCGCCGTAGTACGTGGCGCCCGTCTCCGTCCTGGCGAACGGCAGCGTGTTGGTCTTGTAGCCGGCGAAGACGTAGCCGCCGGTGCCGTCGGCCGTGTTGGCCTGGCCCAGCAGGTCGGCCATGCGTGCTTCCAGGTCGACGGCCAGCGCCTCGCGGTCGGCGATCGACAAGGCCGGATTGCCGGCGTACAGCACGGTGTCCTTGACGTCGTCCAGCAGGTTGCCCACCGTGTCCAGCACCGTGTCGACCTGCGCCAGCGACGACGTCGCCGTCTGCCGGTTGATCTTGTACTGGTCGTTGATTTCCAGCGATTGCGTCACTTCCAGGGCGCGCGCCGAGGCCACGGGATCGTCCGCCGGCGTCAGCACGCGGCGGCCCGTGGACAGCTGCATCTGGGTCTTTAACATGTTCGACTGCAGCGTGCCCAGCTGGGTGGTGCCGCGGTCGTACATCATGCTGGTGCTGATACGCAGGGTCATAATCCTATTCCTTCAATCGGTTCGCGGGTGATTACCGGATCTGCAGCAGCGTGTCGAACAGCTGTCCTGCGATCTGCATCACCTTGCCGGCGGCCTGGTAGGCCTGCTGGTAGCGCAGCAGGTTGGCTGCTTCCTCGTCCAGGTTGACGCCGGAGACGCTCTGCTGCGACGCTCTCGCCTGGTTGACGGTCGTCTCGGCGGCGTCGCTGCCCACCATCATCTCGCGCGTCTTGTTGCCCACGTAGTTCACGGTGGACGCATAATTGCCCTGGAACGTGGCGCTGCCGCCGTTCAGGATGTTCTTGGTCTGCAGGCCGGCCAGCAGCACGCCATTGCGGCCGTCGCCCACGCCGCTCGTGTTCGGCCCCACCGTGAACGTGTCGCCGTCCTTCGGCTGGCCGTTCATCGTGAAGCTCATGCCGTTGCTGCTGTAGGTGGCACCTTCCGCGTAGGGAATCGTGTCGCCCGGGTTGTAGTCGGTGGACGCACCGCCCGCCAGCGTGACGCGCACGACGGCGCCGGCCGCGAAGCCATCCACGCTGCGGGTGTTCTTGTCGAGCGGGTCGGTCTGGTGGAAGCCGATCGTCAGCGGCGCCGTCAGGGCATTGCCCGGTTCCAGGTACGTCGCATCGACCGTGCCGGCGCTGATCGTGCCGCTGCCCTTGTTGCTGGTGGGGACGGACGTGGCGATCGGTGCGGCCAGTGCGATCTTCTTGAAGTCCGTGACGCCGACACCGATGTCCGCCGCCGCCGTGTACGTGGGCCGGATCTGGAAGCGGTCGCCTTGCGTGGCGGTGCCGCCGAAGTTGTACGTGACGCCGTCGATTTCCGTGTCGACGCCGGGCGGGATGGCGATCGCGCCGCCGGTGCCGTCGGCACGGGTCATCTGGAAATCGGTGCCGTCGAACACGACGTTGTAGTCGACGCCCTTCAGCGCCGAAGCGTCCGTGATGGTGGCCTGCACGTCCGTCGTGCTGGTGGCCGAATTGCGGTTGTCGTAGCCGACGTAGGCCTTGATGGGGTTGAAGTAATTGCCGCCCATGTCGCCGTTCAGGTCCTGGCCCAGCTTGTGCTGGTCGTTGAACGCCGTCGCCAGGCCGGCCGCGACCTGGCCGATCTGGTTCTGCACCTTGTCCAGCGTCTCGCTGCGAAATGCCATGAAGCCGCCCAGGGCGCCGCCCGAGAACGTCTCGTCCGGCAGGGTCGAGACCCGGCCCGACGTCGTCTGGTAGCCGACGATCGTGCGGTTCGGATCGGTGGGCGACGCCATCGTCGCCAGTTCCATATTGGTGACGCCCACGACCAGCGGCTGGCCCGAGCCGATCGACACGTTGAGCATATTGTTATCGCTCGGCAGCACGGTCACCTTGACCTGCTGGTTCAGTTCGCGGATCAGCTGGTCGCGCTGGTCCAGCAAATCGTTCGGCGGATTGAGCGGGTCCATCGTGGCCGCCGCGATCTTCTTGTTCAGGTCGGCGATCTGCGTGGAATACGCATTGATCGAGTTGACCGTCGTCGTGACCGAATTGTTGACGCCTTCCTGCAGCTCCTGCAGGCGACCGGACACCTCGTGGAAACGCGCCGTCAGCGTCTGCGACGACGACAGCATCGACTCGCGCGCGGCCTGCAGGGAGGGCGTGGAATTGGCCGTCTGCACGCCCTTGAAGAAGTCCTGCAGCGCCGGCGACAGGCCGATGGTGCTGTCCGACAGCATGTTGTCGATCTGGCTGATCTGGCCCAGGTAGGCATCGACGGAACCCTGGTTGGCCTGGGCGTTCATCAGCTGGGTGTTGAGGAAATTGTCGTAGTAGCGCTTGATCTGCGCCACTTCGGTACCGGTTCCGATGTAGCCCACGCCCTGGTTCACCGGCGGCAGCGTGCCCTGCACGATGCCCTGGCGGCTGTACCCTGCCACGCTCGCATTCGTGATGTTGTGACCGGTCGTGGCGATGCCCGTCTGGGCCGCCAGCAAGCCGGTCTTGCCGATGCTGAGGAGGTTGCTCATGGGTGGTTTCTTTCCTGTCCTGATCTCGTATACGGCGCGGGCGGAACAAACTTGAGGGTCGCCGTCACCTTAGTGCGATGCGCTTATGCCAACGTTTTCTGAATGACAGCGGCCAGCTTGGCCGCGTAGTTCGGATCGGTGGCGTAGCCGGCCTTCTGCAGGCCGCGCGCGAACGCCGTGGCATCGCCGCCGCTGGCCAGCACTTTCTCGTAGCGCGGGTTGTTCGTGATCAGCTTGGCGTAATCCTTGAAGCTGTCCGCGTAGCTGTCGTAGGCACGGAAGCGCTCGATCTTGCGGGTGGCGCGGCCGTTCACGTACTCCGTCGTGGCGACGTCGACGGTCTTGCCGGTCCAGTTGCTGCCGGCCTTGATGCCGAACAGGTTGTGGCTGCTAGTGCCATCGGCACCCTTGATCTCGCGCTTGCCCCAGCCGCTTTCCAGCGCCGCCTGGCCCAGCATGAACTTGGCCGGCACGCCGGTGGCGCGCGAGGCCTCTTCCGCGTGGGCGGACAGCTTGTCGGAAAACGCCCGCACGTGGGCATGGCGCGACGTGCTGCCGGCCGCCGCCGTGGCTGCCGGCGCGGCTGCCGCATGCGCGGCCGCGTTGCCGCCGGCCGCCGCGATCGAACGCTGCAGCTTGGCCGCGTCGATCATCGAGCGGGTCAGGCCACCTTCAGGCATGGCCGCGTCCGCGTTCAGTTCCGCATTGGCGCCATTCACTCCGGCCGTCTTCGACAGCTGGCGCACCAGCACGTCCGCCAGGCCGATGCCCTTCTTGGCAATGGTCTGGCTGGTCTGCTGGTCCAGCATCGTCGTGAACATCTTGGTCTGCTGGTTGTCGAGCATGCCTTCCTGGGGCGTCGCGTCGCGCATGCTCTTCAACATCATGTTGACGAACATGGCCTCGAACTGCGTGGCTGCCGCCCGCGTGGCGTCCGCCGAACCTGCCTTGGCGCCCTGGCGCAACTGGGACAGGCCCTTGCTGTCGATGGCGAGGTTGGCGGACAGGTCGTTGGGTGTGCTCGTCTGGCGGATCATGGCAGCCTCTTGTTCGAAATTAGATGATTTCCAGTTCGGCGCGCAAGCGCCGGATGCTGTCGATCTTTAGATGATTTCCAGTTCGGCGCGCAACGCGCCGGATGCCTTCATGGCCTGCAGGATGGCCAGCAGGTCCTGCGGCGAAGCGCCGATGGCGTTCAGTGCCTTGACCACGTCGGCCAGCGACGCGCCGCCCTGCACCATCAGCACCTTGCCCGGCGCCTTCTGGATATCCACGGAACCGGGGTTCGTGACGACCGTCTGGCCGCCCGACAGCGCGTTCGGCTGGCTCACCTGCGGGTCGGCCGACACGGCCACCGACAGGTTGCCGTGCGAGATCGCGCACGTTTGCAACGTCACGGCCTGGTTCATCACGACGGAGCCCGTGCGGGCATTCATGATGACCTTGGCGGCCAGCGCCGCGGGACGCACGTCGATCTCTTCCAGCTGGCCGATGAACGTCACGCGCTGGTCCGAAGCGGACGGGGCCTGCACGCGGATGACGCGGCCGTCCAGCGCATAGGCGATGCCCGAGCCGTACTTGTTGTTGATGGCTTCCACCACGCGGCTGGCGGTGGCGAAGTCGCTGCTGTTCAGTTCCAGGCGGATCTGGCCGTTCTCGCCCAGGTTGGTCGGCACGGAACGCTCGACGGTGGCACCGCCGGAGATGCGGCCCACCGACAGGTGGTTGACGGCCACCGAAGCGCCGCCGCCGGGCGACTGCGCACCGACGCCGCCCACCAGGATATTGCCCTGTGCCATGCCGTAGATGGCGCCGTCGGCACCTTTCAGCGGCGTCATCAGGAGCGTGCCGCCGCGCAGGCTTTTCGCGTTACCCATCGACGACACCGTCACGTCCAGCATCTGGCCTGGCTGCGCGAACGCCGGCAAGGACGTGGTGACCATGACGGCCGCCACGTTCTTCAGCTGCAGGTTGGTGCCCGGCGGCAGCGAGACGCCCATCTGCTGCAGCATCGACGCGATGCTCTGCACGGTAAAGGGGGTTTGCGTGGTCTGGTCGCCGGTGCCGTCCAGGCCCACGACGATGCCGTAGCCCATCAGCTGGTTCTGGCGCACGCCGGCGATGCTGGCGAGGTCCTTCAGGCGTTCGGCATGGGCGGCCGGCGCGAGCAGCGCAATCGAAACGCCGATTGCGGCGAGGGTCTTGGCAAGGGTGGTCATATCAGAACGGCAGCAAGCTCATGAAGAAACGCGACGCCATCGACGACAGCTCGGCGCGGTCCAGGTGCGTGTTGGTACGGTATTCGACGCGCGCATCGGCGATCGCGGTGGACGACACGGTATTGCCCGCGCCGATCGTGTCCGGATTGACGACGCCGGAGACGCGGATGAATTCCGTGCCCTTGTCCATCGCCACCTGTTTTTCGCCGGCGACGACCAGGTTGCCGTTGGCCAGCACTTCGACCACCGTCACGCCCATCGTGCCCGTGAACGTGTTGCTGGCGGTCTGGCTGGCGGCATCGGCCGACTTGCTTTCCGAGCTGGTGCCGATGTTGGCGCCCAGCTTGCCCTGCAGCAGGCCCGGCACGTTCAGGTTGGCGCTGCCGCTGCGGCTGTTCGAGCTGGCGCCGTTCTTGACGGCCGACGTGCGCTCCGTGATGACGACGTTGATGATGTCGCCCACGTGGCGGCCGCGGCGGTCTTCGAACGCCGGGCGGTAGCTGGCGGTCTGGAAGATGGCGCCGTTGGCGGTAGCGGCCGTCTGCATCGGCGGAATCGGGCGCGCGGTCGTGGGACCGGCCACGATGGTCGTCGGCGTGCTGGCGCAGCCGGCCAGGGCGGCAAGGATGAAGGCGGAGAAAGCGAGCTTTTTCATGATTACATCTGCGACAGTTTTTGCAGCATCTGGTCGGAGGTCGTGATGGCCTTGCTGTTGATCTCGTACGCGCGCTGCGTCTGGATCATGTTGACCATCTCTTCGACCACGTTGACGTTGGACGTCTCGACATAGCCCTGCAGGATCTGGCCGGTGCCGTTCTGGCCGGGCTGGTTCTGCTGGGCGGCGCCGGAGGCGCCCGTCTCGACGTACAGGTTCTCGCCCATCGACTGCAGGCCGGTGGGGTTGATGAACGTGGCCAGCTGGAGCGAGCCGATCTGCTGCGCGGCGGCCTGGCCCGGCAGTTGCACGGACACGGTGCCGTCCTTGCCGACGGTGATGTTGTCGGCATTGATGGGAATGGTGATCGGGGGTTGCAGCACGTAGCCGCTGGACGTGACCATCTGGCCGTTGTTGTCGCGCTGGAACGAGCCGTCGCGCGTGTAGCCGGTGGTGCCGTCGGGCATCAGCACGGTAAAGAAGCCGTTGCCGTTGACCATCAGGTCCTTGTCGTTGCCGGAGGCCTGCGGATTACCCTGGGTGTGGATGCGCTCGATCGTGACGGGACGGACGCCCGTACCGACCTGCATGCCCGATGGCAGCTGGGTCTGCTGCGAGGAATTGGCGCCAGGCTGGCGCACGTTTTGGTACAGCAGGTCCTCGAACACGGCGCGCGACTTCTTGAAGCCGTTGGTGCTGACGTTGGCGAGGTTGTTCGACACAGTGTCCATCTGTGTCTGCTGCGCTTCCATGCCGGTCTTGGCAATCCAGAGCGAACGAATCATGTGCTTTCTCCCGTAATGCCGGACAAGGGAGGATTCCCCCGCCCGGACAACTGGAAGCTCTGGAACTATGGCGCCTAAGTTGCGACCTGAAGAGCTTCCTCCGATGAAAGCATTATGCGCGGCAACGAATCAATTCAAAGCGAGGATCTGGCTGGCTTTCGCCGCGTTATTCTCGGCGTTCTTTATCAGGCTCATTTGCGTGTCGAACGACCTTGCCAAGGCGATCATATTGACCATCATGTCGACCGGATTGACGTTGCTGCCTTCCAGGCAACCGTCGGCCAGGCGCACGTTCTGGTCGGCCTGGGCCGGCTGGCCGGACTCCTGGCGGAACAGGCCATCGTCGCCACGCAGCAGGCCCGTCGTCGGTGGATTGACGAGCTTGATACGGCCCAGCACGTTGGCGGGACCCGGCTGGCCCTGGCTGGTATCGATGCCGCTGACGGTGCCGTCGGCGGCGATCGACACATTCATGTTCGGCGGCACGGCGATGGGGCCGTTCTCGCCCTGCAAGGTCAGGCCGGCGCTCGTCTGCAGCAGGCCGTTCTCGCTGATCTTCAGGCTGCCGTTGCGGGTGTACGCTTCGGAGCCGTCGTTCGACTGCACGGCCAGCCAGCCCTCGCCGCGCACGGCGACGTCCAGCGAGCGGCCCGTCGTCTCGATGGGGCCGGCACGGAAGTCCGAGCCGACGGTCGAGTCGACGACAAACGTGCGCGTGGGCAGGCCTTCGGAGACGACCGGCACCGCGCGGAACGCATCGAGCTGGGCGCGAAAGCCCGTCGTGGTCGCGTTGGCAAGGTTGTTCGACGTGGTGGCCTGCTGGTCCAGGATGTGCCTGGCGCCGGTCATTGCGGTGTAGACGAGTTTGTCCATGGTGTGATTTTCGCTTCGAGTCTTGTTGCTTGCCGATGCCGCCGGTTGCGGTCGAGTCGCACGGGTCTGTCCCCCTGGGGACTGACCCTGAAGTTCCTGCCAGCTCTGCGACGGGGCTGGCAAACTTCGGGGTCAGTCCCCGTTGGGGACAGACCCCAGTCAATCATTAACGCAGGTTCACCAGCGTCTGCAGCACCGAGTCTTCCGTCTTGATCGTCTGCGCGTTGGCCTGGTACACGCGCTGCGCGGTGATCATGTCCACCAGCGCTTCGGTCAGGTCGACGTTCGATGCCTCGACCGACGACGAGCGCAGCTGGCCCATGCCGCCCTCGCCCGGCACGCCGATCTGCGGCACGCCGGAGCCGGAGCTTTCGGCCCACGCGTTGTTGCCCAGCGGCGTCAGGTTCTCGACGCTGGTGAAGTCGGCCAGCACGATCTGCGCCAGCGGGCGCGACTTGCCGTTGCTGTACTGGCCCAGGATGATGCCGTTGTCGTCGGCAGCGAAGCGCTGCAGGCTGCCGGACGAGTAGCCGTCCTGCGTCGACATCTTCTCGCTGGTCGGCGTGCCGTACTGCGTGGTGCCTTCGAACGTCGTCGAGATCGGGATCGTCAGCACGGCGCCGTTGTCCGGGAAGATCGGCAGGTTGATCGTCAGCGGCAGGCTGGTGGCCGGGGTGGCGGCAGCCATCGCGGCCGCGTCCAGCGTACCGGTCTTGTTGAAGATCAAGGTGCCGACCTTGACGGACGGCACGTTGACGGCGGCCTGCAGGGCGGCATCGATGACGGCCGGGCCGTTGCCCAGGGTGGAGGCGACGCTGGTGGCACCCGTGAAGACAGCCGTGATCTGGTCCTGCTGCACCTGATTGGCGCCAGCCGTGATGGCGGCGTCCAGCACGGCGGCGCCGGCCGCGTCGGCATAGGCCTGCTGCGCGGCCGTGATGTCGGCCGACGTCGCGCCCGGGGTGTTGATGACGGTCTGGTACGCGTCACGCGCGCCCTGCGCGGCCGACGAGCTGATGGCCGACTGCAGGACGGCTTTCGCATCGATCGTGAGGCCGTCGTTGGCCGCGTAGGCATCCCACTTGCCGGCGCCCAGGTTGACGTAGAACATGCCCATCGTGTGCTCGTTGCCCAGCGAGTCGTACACCGGCATCACGGTCTGTTTCGTGTACGAAGTCGGATCCGAAGCGTCGAACGGCACGGTCTTCGGCACGGTCGAGTTCGACGACAGGTTGATCTGGAAGTTCGCCTTGGTCGTCTGCACGGGAGCCAGGTCGGACGAGTCGATGGTGATCGGCACCGGCGCACCCTGCAGGATGACGCCGTCCTTGTTGGCGACGTAGCCCGTCAGCGAAGCACCCTGCGCGTTGACGATCGTGCCGTTCTTGTCCATCGAGAACTGGCCGTTGCGGGTGTACTGGACGGCGCCGTCCACGGTGGTACGGAAGAAGCCGCCGCCGTTGATCGAGATGTCCAGCGGGTTGTTGGTCGTTTCGATATTGCCTTGCGTGAACTGCTGGGCCAGGCGCGCCACCTGCACGCCGATGCCGGGGTTGTTGCCACTGACACCGTTCAGGGAATTGGCGTACATGTCGGCGAACTGCGCCTCCGTGCTCTTGAAGCCGACCGTGCTGGCGTTGGCGATGTTGTTGCCGATGACGTCGAGCGACTTGGCTGCGCCGTTGAGACCGCTGAGACCTTGTTGGAACATGTTTTCCCCCTGTCAGAAATGGGCTGGTACTAAATTCGAAATGTGCCGGCTGACCGGCGCTTACATGACTTGCTTGATGTCGTCCATGGTCAGCTGACCCAGGCCCGGCACGTTGATTCTGGCGCCCGTCGGGCCCGTGGACACGCTGGCGACGCTGCCGAACGACAGCGTCTTCGCATCCGCCAGCGCCTGGCCGCCCGTGCTCGCGGTGACGCTCAGCGTGTAGTTGCCGTTCGGCGCGGTATTGCCGTCGGCCATTTTGCCGTCCCACACCAGCGGCTGTACGCCGGGCTCGACCGCCGACATCGACACGGTCTGCACGACCTTGCCGCTGGCGTTGCGGATATCCACGTCGACCTTGTCGGCATAGGAACCCAGCTCGACGCCGAAGATGCCCTTGCCGTCGGCCACCTGCATGGTCTTGCCGGCAGCCAGCACACCATGGTTGATCAGGTTGACGGCCTGGCCGGACGTGGTGGCCGCATAGTCTGACTTCAGCGATTCCAGCGTATCGTTCAGCTTGTTGATGCCGGTAACGGTGTTCAGCTGGGCCAGCTGGCTCGTCACCTGGGCGTTGTCCAGGGGATTGAGCGGGTCCTGGTTCTTCAGCTGCGTGATCAGCAGGGTCATGAACTTGTCCTGCTCGGCCGAGATCTGGCCGCTGGTGGACGCTTCCTTCGGGTTGACGCTGTTCAGCAGGGCGGACGAGGGGCCGGCAGCGGTAGCGGTATTGGTGATCGTCATGGTGACAGGTCCTGCGGTTATTGACCGATGGTCAGGGTTTTCATCAGCAGGCTCTTGGCCGCATTCATCGTTTCGACGTTGTTCTGGTACGAACGCGAGGCCGACAGCATGTTGACCATCTCGTCGACGACGTTCACGTTCGGCATCTCGACGTAGCCTTTCTCGTCGGCCAGCGGACTCTTCGGGTCGTACACCATCTTCATCGGCGACGGGTCCTCGATGACCTGCTGCACCTTGACGCTGGTGGCCGTGTTGTCCGCGCTCGGGGTCGCTTCGAACACGACCTGCTTGGCACGGTAGGCCTGGCCGCTGGCGCTGGTGGCGCTGTCGGCATTGGCCAGGTTGCTGGCCACGACGTTCAGGCGCTGCGACTGCGCGCTCATCGCCGAGCCGGAAACGTTGAAGATATTAAACAGCGACATTACTGGCCTCCCTGGATCACGGACATGAGGCCCTTGATCTGGCTGTTGATGAAGTTGACGCCCGCCTCGTAGCGCAGCGCGTTGTCGGCGAACTGGTTGCGCTCGACGTCCATATCGACCGTATTGCCGTCCACGGCGCCCTGCACGACGCCGCGGTACTGCAGCGGCGTGCCGTCGGCCAGGGTGCCGGCGCCCTGCGGCGGCAGCGGATAGTGCTTGGGCGCCGTCGTTTTCAACGGGCCTTGCTTGTTGACGTCCAGCGCCGACTTCAGGGCACTGGAAAAATCGATGTCGCGGGCCTTGTAGTTGGGCGTGTCCGCATTGGCGATATTGGAAGCGAGCACGCTCTGGCGCGTCGAGCGCAGGCTGAGTGCCGTTTCGTTGAATCGCAGGTGTTGGTCGAGTTTGCCTAGCATGTCGCTTCCTTCCATCGGTGACAGGATCGATGATACGGATGCTGTACGGCAATTAAAGCGACGAGAAGCGCTGGCTTTCCGGTCCTGTTCGCCCCTTTCGTGGCGCCGGCAATCTCTATCATGGCAACATTCAACGGGAATATTGCACCATGAAAACTCTCTCTACTGCTGTTGCCGCCCTGCTGCTGGCCTCCGGCGCCCAGGCGGCGGACATGATGGACCCGGCCAAGCTGCGCCAGACCGTGGACCAGTTCCTGCAGGTACAAAGTGCGGGACTGCCAGGCAAGGTGACGGTCACGGTGGGTAATGTCGACCAGCGCATGAAGCTGGCCAACTGCCCTGCCCCGGAAGCGTTCCTGATGCCGGGCACGAAGCCGTGGGGCAAGACGACGGTGGGCGTGCGCTGCACGGCGCCGTCCCCCTGGACGGTGTATGTCCCGGCAAACGTGTCGGTACTGGGCAACTATATTGCCGCCGCCGCACCGGTGCCGCAGGGCCAGCCCATCGTGGAAAGCCAGCTGGCGACGATGCAGGGCGACCTGACGACGTTGCCGGCGAGCATCGCAACGGACAAGGCCCAGGTGCTGGGCCGGACCAGCAATATTGCCATTTCGGCCGGCCTGCCGTTGCGCCTGGACAGCCTGCGCAAGCAGAGTGTCGTGCAGACGGGCCAGCTGGTGCGGCTGGTCTCGAACGGCCCCGGCTTCAAGGTATCGGCGGAGGCCAAGGCGGGCGCCAACGCGGCCGAAGGCCAGGTCGTGCAGGTGCGCACGACCGGTGGACAGAACATCAGTGGCATCGCCCGCGCGGGCGGGTTGGTGGAAGTGGCATTCTAGAAAATATCGGCACCGGCGCTAAAGTTCGTCGCGCAGGTGCCGTTATAAGACTCGTACACCGGAGTAAAAGCTCCCACCAGACGAGGAAGATGCTGTGAAAATCAACGATCCATTGAAGAGCAACAGTTTGCCGGGCAACACCCCGGCAAACAATGCCCGCACGAACGCAGCCACGACGGCCAACACGGCCGGCACGGCAGCGAGCACCGCGGCAAATACGGCCGCCACGACGGCGGCGCAGGCTGGCTCGGACAATGTACGCCTGTCCTCCCAAGGGCAGGCGCTGGCGGCAAACAGCAGCAACGGTGTGTTCGACACGAAGAAAGTCGAGCGCATCAAGCTGGCGATCGCCGACGGTCAGTTCCAGGTTAACTCTGAAAAAGTAGCGGATGGCTTGCTCGATACAGTCAAGGATCTGCTGCACTCTCGAAAGCGATAGGACATCATGAACGGTGCCACCACGACTCCCATGCACAGCCTGAAGGCTGAACATACCCTGATCATTTCCCTGCGCGAAGTCCTGCTGCAGGAACAGAATCTCCTGGTGGCCGCCGACATCGACAAGCTGGACCCGCTGACGGCCCGCAAGGCCGAGCTGATCAACGAAATGGCCCTGACGGCCAACCAGCGCCACCGCAGCCTGGGCGCCGCCGGCTTTGCCCGGGGCGAGGCCGGCATGGAAGCGTGGCTGGCCGCGCATGGCAGCGACGCCGACAAGCTGCTGTGGCACGACGTGCTGGACCAGACCCGCGAAGCGAAGGAACTGAACCGCCTGAACGGCATGCTGATCAACCGCCAGCTGAGCCACACGCAAGGCGCGCTGCAGGCGCTGCGGCCGCAGGCGCAAGTGGGCGTGTATGGCCCCAGCGGGCGCACCGCGACCAGCACGTTCTCGCGCGGGTTCGTGGCGGGTTGAATTCTTGTCGTATCGATGGACCAGAAAAACCGGGCGCTGCCCGGTTTTTTCATGGCCGCGCCGTCGATCACTCATCCTTGACCAGCAGGCCGCGATCGCTCGTCGGCAGGCGATAATCGTAGCGATACGTCGACACGGTGTAGCTGTGCCACGTGCTCCAGTTGGTGCAGAGGTAGCCGCCGTCGGTATAGCCCGAGCGGCACGCTTCGACGCAATACGTCCCGTCGTCACGGTCGCCGAACTTGCAGTCGCTGTGCCACCACGTTGGCACGCCGGCGGACCAGGCAGCCGCGTTCATCTCGGCACTGGGTCCGCTGCGCGTCGGGTGGGTCGAGACGCCGTCGCGGCCCCATTTGAAGTCGGTCGTGCGATCCGTCCGCATCCAGGCTTCGCCGTTGTCATCCAGGTTCAGCAAGCGCGTCCACGTGTCGAGACGGGTGCCGCTGTTGTTGTTGCGATATTCCTCCCACGGCAGGCAGCTGTTGGAACTGCCGCCACCGTCGAAGAACGCGGCATGGGAAGTCTTGCCGACGTACACCACCGGATGCGAAACGTCCTCGATCTGGAAAGCGTTACGTGCGGCCAGCCGGGTATAGTGCTCGCCATGCATGGTGAACACCACGGCCGCAATCGAATTGCGGTCTTCCGCCAGGATCACGGTGACGTCTTCCCAGTCGCCATTGTGGCTGCCATTGATGCCGTCGCAAGTGTTCTGGTAGCCGTAGAACCACCAGTACTTGATGCGGACCTGGTTACCGACCTTGATCGCCTGATAATACGTCGGAATCCTGCCACTGCCCAGCGAGTTCGGGTCCGTGTTCTGGATGGTCGCCGTCTGCTGCCGCTGCACTGCCTGTTCGAAGAACGGCTGCGCAGACATCGGATAGCCATGCGCATCGGTGTCGAAGCGCAGGCGCGGCGCATAGCGAGCGGCATAGGTGTCCAGCGTGGCTTCGAAGCGCCAACTGCCCGAGCCCTGGTCGCGATCGGCGCTGGCGCTGGTCGAGACGCACAACAGGTTGCCCTCGCAGCCGCGGTTTCGCGTGTCCAGATAGGTATTGTCATAGCCGTTGCGCAGCCTGATGGCTTGGCCGAGATAGAGATTGAAGCGATCGATCTCCACGGTCCAGATACTGTTGTTGCCATCCATTGCCAGCGACGTCGAGACACACATCACGTTGCCTTCGCAGCCGCTACCGCGCGTGTCCAGGTAGCCGCCGAATTGGCCATACGGGGGCTCGGGGTCGCCAGCCAACGGGTACAGGTTCTTCAGGTACACCTTGTCGCCGGGCATGACGGGGCTGCCGTCGGTCTTCCCTTGCGCCGATTTGATCACCCAGCTGCCGCTGCGCTGGTCGCGCGCTTCCGATACCGCTGTCGAGACGCACATGGCATTGCGCTCGCAGCCGCTGTAGGCCGTGTCGAGATAGCCTCCCGACCAGTTCGCGTAGCCATTCTTCAGGTAGTAGGCCTTGCCATAAACCAGCTTCGGCCCGTGCGGGCGCACAGTCGCCAGCCCCATGGAACACCAGACGGTACCGGTAATCCTGCCAGGCACGCCGTTGTAGACGCACAGGTTCGCATCGTCCTGCATGGCCAGGAAGAACGGCCCGTCATGGCGCGCCCGGTCCGTCAGGCACCAGGCGACGTGCGAGCCCGCGGCCGTGCACAGGTTGCCGTCTGTCTGCATGCCGGTCACGTATTGCGCCTCCCCGGCTGACGTGGAGCGCGTGCACCACACGCCGCTGCGATCGCTTTCGTGCGAAACGCACAGGTTGCCGTCGGATTGCGTCGTGGCGAAGAATTCACCGCTGGGCGAGACGAGCGCTTCGCCGATCTTCATGGTGCTACCCGAAGGTAATGTCGGTCCGCGGTTGACGAGCATCGACTGCGCCAGCGCCCCGTGGGCCCCCAGCAGGGAGAACAGCAGTGAAAGGGTCAGCAGCACGTGGCGCAGCATGCCGCGCGGCAGTGCTGCAAGGTGGGCGGGGCGAGTAGGACGCATGGTGTTCTCCTGGGTGATCGGGTCTGTGCCAGGCGGCATGACCACTGCCCAAGACTACGGTGCCGGGGTGGCGCCGATAAGTAACAGCGAGTAACAGCGCCTTACGCGCGCCGCCGAATACGTAACGCCGGACCGGCCGCCACGCCCCTGGCCGGGTAACGCAATGCGCTGTCCGACCCGTCCGGTAACGCGGACCCCATGCGCCTCCCAGCGGCACAGTTGGAGTATGCTATATGCAACGCCCCTCGCTGGGGCACCGGGACCCTGGCACACCGTGGTAGAGCAGATAACAGAACAACGCCGTGCCCACATCCGCAGGCTGTTGCAGATCGAGGCGTATGTGTTCGCGGAAGGCGGCCAGCCCAGGTTGCCCGCCCAGGTCATCGACATCGCCCGCATGGGGGTGGGTTTCATCCTGCCTGTCCGGCTGCCCGACCGGCCCCGCTACTGGATGCGCTTCCGCTTTCCCGGCAGCGACATCGTCGACGAGGTCGAGATGGTCATCGTCTACAACCGCCCCGTCGGCAGCAAGGGCCGCTACCACTACGGCGGGCGTATCCTGGCGGTGACGCAGGAATGCCGCGAGCGCATCGTCGAGTACGTCACGCGCGGCAACCCCAGGATGACATAAGGGCGGCGGACCCCGGTAACAAACGACGCGCGGTTACGACCCTGCACGGTTACAAACATTCACAACCCGTCCAGTTCGTGCGCCGTAGAATCAGCTCATGAACCGGCGCGTCGACCCCAACACCGCGGAAAAGCTCCACATTGCCTTGCTGACGAAGGAAGCGTTCGGCCTGGAGGCCGCCCAGCGCTACATGCGCTTTGCCGGCCTCGACCCGCACCAGCTGAACGACGTCCTGGAGCGTGCCGCCGAGCGCCGCCGCGCCGCCACCGCCTTCGGCAATTCCCACCCGGACCGCCGCGCCCGCCCCCGCTGACCCGTCACATTCTTCCCCATTACAATGATGGGTTGAAAACAACGTCGGAGCAGACATGGCCCTGGGCCGCCTTGCGGTTTTATTGATGTGGTGGTTGACCGCATGCAGCACCTGGGCCGCCGTTCTGCCGCCCGATGGCGTGACCCATGAGCGACGCCGTTGGACCCAGGCCGACGGTGCGCCGCAGCAGTCGTTCCGGATGACGCAGACGGACGACGGCCTGCTGTGGTTCAGCTCGCCCACCGGGCTGACCAGCTTCGACGGCGTACGCTTTCGCCAGGAGCCCAAGGTGTACGGACATTCCCTGCTGTCGGCCAGCGTCGCCTCCGTGCTGGCGCTGCCGGGCGGCCGGCTCGCGGTCGGCTACCACTTCGGCGGCCTCAGTATTTTCAGCCGGAACGAGGTACGCCACCACAGTGCCGCGACGGGCTTCCACCGGGCTCGGTAACGTCGATGGCGCTCGATCCGGCAGGTGTCCTGTACGTGGCGGCCAGCAGCGCGCTGGTACGCCTGCGCGACGGCAAGTGGGAACGGACCGGCGCGGACTCGCTGCCGCCGGGAATGCGCACGGCCATCGTGTTCGATCGCGACGGCACGCTATGGGTCAGCGTGAACGCCCACTACTACGCCCGCCCGCGCGATTCGGCACCATTCGTGGAAGTACTTAATGCGGACGACCTGTGGCTGACGACGGTCGGCGGCGTCGTGCACACGGTGCTGCGCGACAAGGGCCTGGTGCGGGTGCGCCTGGGCCGTCCGGTCGAGCCCGTAAGAATCGAGCAGCCGCCCGCGCGTGGGCCGCAGCTGTATGCGGGCGGCATGTTCGACGGTCCCGACGGCAGCCTGTGGTACCAGCGCCAGGACGGCGTGGCACGCATGGTGGCCGGCAAGGACGGCGTGCTGCATGCGATGGAAGTGTTCGCCAACCACAATGGCAATGGCGATGCGCCCCACCCGGGCATGGTGGACCGCGAAGGCAACCTGTCGCTGCTGTCGTTCGAAGGCGTCGAGCGCTACCAGCCGCACCGTTTCCGCCGCCTGCCCACGAGCAAGGAAAGCTTCTACTGGCTGGCCCAGCGCGGCATGGGCGACGAATTATGGCTGGGGTCGATGGAAAGCCCGATGGTGCGGCTGGGCGCCGACGGCAGCAAGCGCCAGACTGCCGTCATCGCCCCGCAGGCGCTGGTGCGGGCCGCGGCCGATCGCGTCTGGGTCGGCACGGCCACCGACCTGTGGGAATTCCACGGCGACGCCGAACGGCGCTGGGACCTGCCCGCCCAGCTGGGCAAGAAGTACGAGATCCAGGCCGTGGCGCTGGACCGTGACGGCGGCCTGCTGGTGTCGATCATCCGCAACGGCCTGTGGCGCTTCGATGCCGGCACATGGCGCCAGGACGAGCGGCTGAGCAACGTGCCGGAACCGACGCCGCTCACCATGCTGACGGACCGCGCCGGCCGCACGTGGATCGGCCTCGTCAACAACCGCTTCGGCGAGCTGACCGCTACCGGCTTCCGGCCCGTCAGCACGAGCCTCGGCACGGTGCTGGCCATGCTCGACAGCGGCGGCCGCCTGCTGGTGGGCGGCGACGGAGGCGTCACGTGGCTGGACCGTGAGACCTTGCGGCCACTGCGCCTGCGCGACGGCGCGGCCATGCGCCGCGTGACGGGCCTCGTCACCGATGGCGACGGCAGCCTGTGGGCGCACAGCGACGACGGCCTGTACCGCATCCCCGCCGCTGCGCTGCGACGCTTCTGGCAAGCGCCGGACGAGCCCGTCGAAGCCGAACTGTTCAATTTCGAGGACGGCGTGCGCGGCCAGGCTGCGCAGGTGCGGCCGTTGCCGTCGCTGGCCGTGGCGCAGGGCGGCCGGCTGTACTACGCGACCGTGTCGCAGGTCGGCTGGATCGATCCGGCCACGATCCGCCGCAACCCGCGCGCGCCCGACGTACTGGTCCAGGCGCTGCACAGCGGCGGGCGCGACTACGATGCCGTCGACGGGGTCACGCTGCCCCGGCTGACCACCAGCGTCGATATCGCCTTTACCGCCACGGCGTTGTCGATGCCGGACCGGGTGCGGCTGAAGTACCGGCTCGACGGCGTCGACAGCGACTGGCGCACCGTGCGCCGCGAGCGCGGGGCCCAGTACACCAACCTGGGTCCGGGCCAGTACGTGCTGCACGCGATCGCGGCCAACGAGGATGGCGTCTGGAACCGCACGGGCGCCCAACTGCGCTTTGCGATCGCGCCGGCGTTCTGGCAGACGTGGTGGTTCCGGCTGGCCTGCGCGCTGGCCGCGCTGCTGGCGCTGGCGCAGCTGTACCGCTGGCGCATGGCCGTGGTGCGCCGCCGCGCCGAGGAGCGGGCCGCGGCGCGCCTGGATGCGACGTTGCAGGAACGGGGCCGCATTGCCCGCGCACTGCACGACAACCTGCTGCAGGCCGTGCAGGCGCTGATCCTGCGCTTCCACGTGGTGCAGGCGCGCCTGCCGCAGGAGCCGGAATTGCAGTCGATGCTGGACAAGGTGCTGCGTTATGCCGAGCAGTTGGTCGAGAGTGCGCGCGACGAAGTGCTGGCGCTGCGCCGGCCGCCCTCCGACGAGTTTATCGCCGAGCTGCATGACGCACTGCTGAAAGCGACGCCGGATGCGGCCGCGCTGCTGGACTTCGGCACCGAAGGCGTCACCCGGCCGCTGCGCAGCGATACGGCGATGGAAGTGCTGTACGTGCTGCGCGAAGCCCTCGGCAACAGTGCCCGCCATGCCGATGCCACCCGCGTGACTGTGCGGCTGCGCTTTACGGACGCGGGGCTGGAAGGCGAAGTGGCGGATGACGGCGTCGGCATCGATCCGGCCATCGTCCGTGACGGCCGGCCCGGTCACTGGGGGCTGGTGGGCATGCGCGAGCGCATCGGTCGCGTCGGCGGCGTACTGGTCATCGACACGCCGCCTGCCGGCGGCACCATGCTGCGCTTCAGCGTGCCAGCGGCGCAGGCCTATGCATAAGCATCAACCGCCGCCGGCCGCCTTCAGCCAGTCGCGCCCGCGCGCATCGAGCGCGGCAGCAATGACGTCCGGCGGCAGGCTGTACACGGTGGCCCAGGTGGCGCGGCCGTCCGCCGCGTTGGACGGAAAGCTGGTGGTCTCGATGGGCCAGTGATACTTGCGCTTGAGCGCGCGCACGATGGCTGCCAAGGTGACGCGGCCACGCAACGGCTCGGCGCCGGCCTGGTCGGCGTTGGAGAGCAGCACGGCCAGGACGGCACCGCGGGCGGTGCGGGGGCCGGGGAAGATGGGGAGTTTGGAGGGCATGGTGGCATTCTAGCGGCTGGGCTGCCGCCATGCCGGGCGCCGGCGCTCAAGTGCTCTTGCGGCGATAACAGTGCCACTCGCGGCAAGCCATCAGCGCGCACCAAGCGGCGACGCCCAGTGCAAAATAGTCGAGCACGTCCCACCGGTCTTTGACGAGAATGGCGTGCTCGGGTGCGTCAGGGTCGTAGTACGCGCGTACGAACCCCGCCCGCAGCAGTCGCTTGGCGTGCCGTCGCACTGCCACCTCGTTCTTGTGGCACCCGTTCGTCCCGATGAGCGAGCTGGCCATGCGCCTGCTGGCGTAACGCTTGCCGTCCACCGCATACCGATAGCTGACGAGGTTGCACCAACGACCGTTGCGATGGTAGACCTCGACGCTGTGGACCCGGGCCCGTACTTCGGGCCATGTCGATGCATCGGCCTTGCCATGGATGCGTATGCCGCCCAGCAGCAATGCAATCAGGCCGCAAGCGCCGATGAACCAGGCCCCCTTGCGGTGCGTTGACGGAGCTACGTGGGCATCGGATAACGTGAACAGCGTAGATGGCATGAAACTCTCATCAATATCATTTTCACAACCTTACCAGAATGCTGTCATGACCGTAACCAGTTGTGATAACTTGGCGTTGCCCCGTCCTCACTGCGAAAGGAAGCGCCACGCCATGTCCGCCCCAACCGAACTGCAGCAGATCCTCCAGCAACGTTTCGAGAAAAACACGCAACGGCACCCCGACATCGCCTGGGCCGACGTGCAAACCAGGCTGGACGCCAACCCGGCCGCCTGGACGGCGTTGCAGGCCATGGAAGACAGTGGCGGCGAGCCGGACGTGATCGGCCGCGATGCGGCGACGGGAAGGATCGCCTTCTGCGACTGCTCGGCCGAGACGCCGGCGGGCCGGCGCAGCCTGTGCTACGACGAGGCCGCGCTGGCGGCGCGCAAGGAGCAGAAGCCGGCCGGCAGCGCCGTCGGCATGGCGGCGCAGTTCGGCATCGAACTGCTGACGGAGGAGCAGTATCGTGCGCTGCAGGCGCTGGGGGAATTCGACCTGAAGACGTCCAGCTGGGTCGCTACGCCGCCCGAGCTGCGCAAGCAGGGCGGCGCCCTGTTCTGCGACCGCCGCTACGGCCGGGTCTTCACGTACCACAACGGCGTGCAGTCGTACTACGCCGCGCGCGGGTGGCGCGGCGCGCTGACCGTATGAGCGACGCCGACCAGCGCCTGCGTGAGCTCGTCAAGTTGCGCCGCGTGCGCGACCGGATGGACCGCGAATACGCGCAGCCGCTGGACGTGGAAGAACTGGCCCGGGGCGTGCAAATGTCGGCCGGGCACCTGAGCCGGCAGTTCAAGCTCGCGTACGGCGAGTCGCCCTATTCCTACCTGATGACGCGCCGCATCGAACGGGCCATGGCGCTGCTGCGCCGGGGCGACATGAGCGTCACGGACATCTGCTTCGAGGTGGGCTGCTCGTCGCTGGGCACGTTCAGCACGCGCTTCACGGAGCTGGTAGGCGTGCCGCCGTCGACGTACAAGGCGCAATGCGCGGACGCCACGGCCGGCATGCCGGCCTGCATCGCCAAGAACGTGACGCGGCCGGTAAGGAATCACGAAGCTATGCCGGACCAGCCGCTAAACACGAAACCGCCCCTTGCATCCGATACACGTCGGGAAGGCGAAGTGCCGTGATTTTTTGATTTTATGATCCGAAAAACTCGTCACTTAGATCATCACCTGAATCCCAGTCTGTGATTTCAAGATCCGGACAAACATCCTTGAGCTTACCAATAAATGATTTCAATTCACTCCAGGCTTCACCACTTCGGCCATTGACAGTGATTCCCAGAGCGCCTTCCTTCATCCAAAGCATTACTTCTGGCCAGTCAGAACCTGTGATACGCCCCAAAAAATAGTTACCATGCTCTTTGTCTTGTTTCCAGAAGGACCTAAAATCTCTGAAGTTCTCAAGATGCAGAATCGGATGTATTCCTGCTGACGTATTTACCTTATATTCCGTACCCATAGAACACCTTTTACTTGGCTCTACGGCACAGCCCGTAAGACAGACCTCGAACCGCAGTCAAATCGATCGAATCTCGTACGCCGATATGAGTCCAATTTTTCATATTGATGCGATAATCTTCATCGTCAAGTATTCCACTTACTTTCTGTAGCAAACCATTCATCTCGCTCTAGGCTGCCGCTGCGCCAGCTTCTCTACGCAGCTTTCTGCGGATTAGGGCAACCAATTGCTCACAAAATGTGTCTATGATTAGACAGGTCCGGACTACTGTGAATTGGTCTAGCTGTAGCCGTCGATTATCTCCCCGTCCTCATCAACAATCCTGGTCGCAGCATTCCGAGAAATAAATCTGTTTAGCTCTCTGATATCATCGATTATTGAAGAAGGATGGCTACTGATCTCCAGATTTATATCCCGCGGGCGCGTGAATATCCTTGCACCGTAGACCCAGTCTCCGCCCGTCTCATTACCGCGCAGCCAGCATTCTTCATCGTTGATATTGCTAACAAATGTCGGCAAGGACTGAATGAAGGCCTTGACGATTTTTCGATTTTGCTCATACCACGTCGGGTCATCAAATACAATATGGAATTCGGCCGCCATAGTTTCCCTATCGAATTAAAATTAGCTAGCGTGACGCCTACTTGCAGCATTTGGGTGTCACAGGGTTCTGCAAGCCGCTATGGGCGGGCCTCCGTCACTCGATTCGACAGCTTTCGACGTACCGTGCCTCCTACGCCATTTTGTGCGTGAATTTTAATACTGCGCATACGGGTGTTGGATTGGTGTTGCCGTGCCTATGAATTTTCCCCTCTGAGCCCCCGCCTAGCTCTGCTTCACAATGTGCCGCCCCAGCAGATCCTGGGCGAAGACGGTAACGCCGTGCCCGAAGGGTCGCGGGCGCCAGAGGCGCCTTAACCGACTAGGATAGCTCTTTTCTGTCAAGTAAGTTATATCTTGCAACGCTAGCAACATCGTCGTCCTCATCCATAACGAGATTTCGCAAAAATCTCGACCGGGTTTTTTCTATTTGCCGCTATTGATTGCCTAACAGTAGCTTCCGAATTTACCCTTGTCCACTTTGACGGCATCCTCACCCAAGAATTTATTGCGCTCCGCAGCGATATCGCCCTTGCAGATGGGGCGGCGCCATTCCGTTAACTGTTGAGTTTTATTTTGACGAATGGCTCCGCTCATTCAGCTGTGACACCAGATTACTACCTCACCGATCAGGCGGGAATGCTACTGCATGGGCCGGCTGCCTTGCCGCGTATGCTGCCAACCAACTCGCAGCTTTCTAGTCGGGAGAAGAGAAGTGTGCTCGTTTCTCTTAAGAGAAAATCATTGACCGCAGTGCCGATCTTTTAGCACCCCCCAACACATCCAGCAGCAACCCCAACAATTGGCCATCAGAACTGATCCCGCTCTGTTTACACCAAGTATAGAGATGGGACAGGTCGAGTCCATGGTAAGCAACATAGCTCTCGACAAAACTTTCCCCTTTCCCAAGATTGACGCTTGTCCTGCCTAAGTAAAACTCTTTGCTGAGTAATTTGATTAGGCCGGACAACTCGATGCTTGGCAGAGGTAAAAGTTCTGGTCGATGTGCACCGTGACGTAACATAAATTCCGCTGTTTCGCGTGCGCTGGAATATTCGCTAGCAGCGGCATTCCATACTTTCTCGAATTGAGCCTCACGCTTTGCTCTGAGCAACTGCTGAAGCCGCTCTTTCTTATCGTCTTGCATATATCTCACCTTTTTTGCTGCTGGGCGAGGAGGCATTATGATTATCGCCGACAATGCTGTGCAACACGCAGTTTCCTCGATTAATTCATTTTAACAAATGTTTCGATGTCATCAAGCGTATCGTGTGCTCTTCCGCCCAGGGAACTATCCTTGAGTTTGCTTTCCAGCACAGGGATCACCTTCCGCCTGTTAACCGTGGCGTACATTCTAGCCACATGCCCAATGCATGTAATACCCAAGCCTTTAATATCCTCATTTATGCCGCTTTCAATCGCTTCGACGCATTTATCCTGCACCCACTCTGGATCGCAAATATTGAAACATAGATACATTAGCGCATCTATAACAACTGTGCTATCGGTGGATTTCAATAAATCTTCGATTTCTTCCTTGCGGTATTGACGATTCATATAGTCACCTTTTTATCTTTCCCTTATTTGAAACCATTCCCGCCTTTTTGAGGGCGGATTGCTGATCATTGTGTAGATCGCACCAGCAGCGAACATGACCATGAAATTCCTCATCACCGTTTGGATGAGTTCTAGTTTTATCCATCACTACAATCTCATCATTGCCAACATCGACACCTACACGCCTTGGCGATGTTTCTTTAACTTGCACTGAGTTGTTGAGCGCAATTTGACCATTAGCCGGAGCTCTACTCTTCACCGCATTATCCATGGTCCCATGATAAGGGGCATCCTTATAAACGCGAGCCAATCCAAGCGGATCAATCCAACCCGTGGCGTTAGGTGCGTAAACGTAGAGATTCTCCCCACCCATTAGCCTTATAGGGTCTTGCGTCAGGTACCGCGCTATGTTCGGGTCATAGTATCGGTATCGGTTGTAATGCAGCCCCGTCTCATCATCAAAGTACTGCCCTTGATAGCGGATCTGGTTACGTATCCCGGCTTTGTGTGCCGCGTTGCTGATTGCTTCTTTGGCCTGCCCCCATGCCTTGTACTGCGCTGACCACGCAACCATGCCATCGCAATCCGTCAACTCCTGGGGTGTGCCCAGATGGTCGCATTGATAGAAGGCGATCTCATCCTTACCGAACGGCTCGGCTTCTTGCTCGAATTCGCCATTCCATAGCGGATCAAGGGCAATGTCATACCTTCCGTCGTTGCCTGCCATTAGCGCTTTCACATCCGTGGTCGGCGCCAATTGAAGGGCCTGCCTTCGCGTGGCCTGAATCAGCGGCACGAAGCTGCCGCGCTCGTAAACGTAGTGCACCGTGCGTTCGCCCCCTGCATGGCCGGAGTGCACGCTGCTTTCCAGTGCGAGCGTGTCGCCATCCCAGCCGTACATGGTCCGGGTCGTTTGACGGAGCGAGGTGGCTTCGATTGCTTGGCTGTGCTTGGCGATGCGTCGCCCTAGCGGATCGTAGGCAAAGGTGGTGACACCATACCGGGTGTTAGCACGAGTCATGCGATTGAACGCATCCCATTCGAACGTGTCGCGCTGTCCATTCTGCACCCGTTCGACGAGGTTGCCGCGCTCGTCGTACTGGTAGCTGGTGCCGGCATATTCCTTGAGCAGGTTGTCCAGCACTTTTGGCAGCGGGATGCGCTGGGCAATGGCTTCATGCCGCGCCGCGTTGGGCACCTGGATATTGCCGGCCGGGTCGAAGGCGAAGGTTTCATGACCCATGGCGCTGCTTGCCGCCAACAGCCGTCCGACCGGGTCGTAGCGGTATTCGATGTGGCCGCGCCGGCTGTCGTCGAGGCCCGTCAGTTGGCCGGACTGGTCGTACCGATAGCGCCGCTGGATCGCAGCTCGCATGCCGACTTTAACGTCGGGGCGATACGTGTCGGGAGCAAAGCTCTGCCCGTGGGCGATAGCGCCTAGCTGCTGCTCGACCAGGCGGCCGGCCGGGTTGTACTTCATCGTTTGCACCAGGCCGTTGGCCTGGCTGCGGGCGGTTTCCTGGTATAGCGAGTCGCGCTCGAAAGACACGAGTTCCTGGCCGTCCAGCAGCAAGCCGTGCACGTGGCCTGCGCCATAGGTCAGCCAGTCGATGCGGTGGCCGTCCGGGCGGGTGGTGCCGGTACGCAGGTTGAGTTCGTCGTAACGGTGGTGCCAGACGGCTGTACGCTTGTCGGGGTGGAACGGGCCGTGGTAGTGCTGGTCCTCGCGCACCAGGTTGCCAGCGGCATCGTAGAACCATTGCAGCCGGGCGTGCTCGTTCCTCGCGTCGGCCAGCTGGCCGTTGGCATTGTAGACAAAGGTTTCGATTTGCTCCAGCTGACCAGGGGCGGTGGCGCGGCGTTGTACGAGCCGGCCCATGGCGTCGAACTCGAGTCGTGTCGTTACGCCGGCTTCAAAGGTTTCCGCCAGCACGCCGGTACCTTCGTGGTAGCGGTAGTGGGTGGCCTTGCCATCGAAACCCTGTTCCTGCAGCAGGCGGCCGACCGGGTCATATTGGAAGCGGTAGACGCTGCCGTTTTCATTTTCCAGCGCGGACAGCCGGCCCAGCGCGTCCCAGCGGTAGCGCAGGGTGTGTCCCAGCGCATCGGTGCGCTGCGCGATCAGGCCGGCCGCCGTGTAGCGGTAGGCGGTGCGGCGTTGCAGCGCGTCGATGTGCGCCAGCAGGCGGCCTTCGGGATCGTGGCGCAGTTGCTCTTCGGTCCCGTCGGGGTGGATGACGGCTTCGAGCTGGCCTGGGTGATTGCCGGTTTCTTCGCTGAGCGCCAGCGTCAGCGTTTCGACGCTGACTGGCGTGTAGCGATAGCGCGTGACGTTGCCTGCGGCGTCGAAGCTTTTGATGAGGCGCTTGCGCTCGTCGTATTGCCATTGGGTGCTGTGGCCGGAACAGTCGGTGTAGCTGGCAAGCTGGCCGTCCGGCGTGTAGGCGAGCTTTTTGACCCCGCCCCTGGCATCGGTAACTTCGACGGGGCGGCCGGCCTTGTCGTAGGCGTATTGGATCTTGTTGCCGAGCGGGTCGATTTCCTCGACCAAGTGGCCTTGCGCATCGTATTCGCGCTTCCAGGTGCCGCCTTCGGGATCGAGGATGCCGGTCATGCGGTGCTGCGCATCGTATTCGAAGTGCACTTGCGTGCCATCTGCGCGGGTGTGTGTCAGCAGGTTGCCGTGGTCGTCGTAGCGGAAATGCTCACTGTTGCCGTCGGTGTGGATGTGGCGGATGACGTTTTTCGCGTCGTCGCGGAAGAACCATTCTTCGCCACCGTCCGGATAGATGGTGCGGTAGGTGTAGCCAGCGATGTCGTAGTAGTAGCGGGTTTCGTTGCCCAGCGCGTCCGTGACGTAGGTCAGGCGGATGTTCTTGTCCCACTCGAGCCGGGTGTCGTGGCTGCCGTCGTCCGCCCATTCGCGGATTGCCTTGGCGTTGGCGCCGCTGTCGATGCTGGTGTCGTAGGCGAGGTTCATGCCGCGACCCGTGCGGTCGGTGTAGCGGGTGACGAGGTGGCGGTCGTATTGGTAGTGCCAGGCTGCCGCGTTTTCGTCCTGGGCATAATTCAAGTCGCCGTGCTCGTCGTAATCGTAGGCGGACAGTTGGCGCACCAGCTGGCCCTCCTGGATCTCCCACAGCGCGACGATGTGGCCGTGGTCGTCGACCTGCGTGCCGGCATGGGCGACGATGGTGTCGCCTTGCTTGCTGATGATGTCGCTGAGCACCGCCTCGCCAGCGGCCACGTGGTCGTAGCGCAGGCCGAGGGCGGCACCGTCCTTGGCGTGAATGGAGATCAGGCGGAAGTGCTGCTCGCCCATCTCGGTCACTTTGGCCCGTACTGTGTCGGTCAGCTCATAGGTTTCGCGCCAGGGACTAGGTTGGCCTTCCGGCAGCGGCTTGCCGAAGTCGAGCGTCAGCAAGGTGATGCTCAAGCGGGTCAGCGTGATCTGCTCGACCGGGTCGTGATGCTTTTCGCCGACAGCCAGCCATGGATAGCGGTGGCTGCGGCCGTCGGCGGCGTGGTACAGCAAGCCGGTGGGCTTGCCCTGGCCGACGACGTCGATGCGCGTGCTGTACGGCGTGAGCCAGCGTGCGCCGAGGTTGCCGCGATCGTAGGCGATGAGCTGGCTGCGGTAGGTGCGGTTCCATTCGATTGGCAGCGGTGCATCCAGGACGAAGTCCGTGTGCGTAAAGGTCTCGGCACCGGTGGCGAAGCTGATCGAGTGTGCGGTGGCGGCCTTCGCAGGGCACAACTTGCAGTTGTTGGCGTCGCCGGTAGCGGGGCTTTGGTGGCTGGTGGCGCCCAGCTCGTGGCCGGGGTTGTCCTTCTTGTGCTGCGCGCCCTTGGCGGATGGCATCAGCACCGCATGGTGCTTCCTGTGCGTCACGACGGCGTCGCGCAGGCGCAGCAGGATCCATTTGATGCTCATCTGCGCTTGTTCGTCGGCCAGCGCGGCCAGCTTGCCGCGAAACGCCGGCTTGAAGTCGGTCAGGTGCGTGATGATGGCCGTTACGCCAGCCACCGCGCTCTGCGGCAATTGGCGTGCCGCGGCAGCGGCGGCGTAGTTCGCTGCACGCTTGTACTGCCGGTCGATGGCGCCCAGCATGCGGCGCCAGCTGCTTTGCACCTTCGGGTCGTGCAGCTTGCTAGCCGCTTGCGCCGGTGCCGTTACGTCGAACAGCGGTTCCTTGCCGATGCAGCGCTTGAGGATATTGATCAAGTCGTCGACGATGCCGTCGGCTACCTTGGCGCATTCGTCCAGGATGCCGGACAGCCTGCTCATCGCACCATCGACGAAGGTCTCGAGCTCGCCGGCCAGCCGGGCATTGAGGTGCACAACCAGCACTTCCACTAGCGTCGCACCGATATCCTTGGCGCTCATCGCCAGCTTCTGCCGGGCCAGGTGCAGCGCCGGGCGCAGGCTCATGCGCGCCGCGCTCGACGCGGGCAATGGCACCACGCCGATCAGGTTGATGCCGAGGCTGACCCAGGCCAGGAACTCGACTTCTTTCTTCGCGATGAGCTTCTGGATGACCCCGACGATGTCCATGACCGCGTCGATCAGCGCCATGATGTTGCCGATGACCGGCAGGCTGCCGGCCACGGTGCTCAGGCGCTCCAGCGTGACGTAGTCGTGGCTGATCTTGCGCAGCCATTTGTCGAAGGCGGCAGCCGCCGTGCCGACATCGTGCTGGTCGATCGTGTTCAGTGGGGCGACTGCGACTTCGGCCGCGCGTTCGGTGGGTTTATGCGTAAGTTCGGTCATGGAACTGTTGTACGGTGATTTTTTACAGGCACGAATCCAATTCGGCATCAACGCATGGCAGCCTTTCGCGCAGGCCGATGACCAATGCGAAGGTTGGCAGCTGGCTTGTAGGACCTCCGTCGGCGCTTATGGCCGGCGTGCCGATCGAGCCGGAAAACTTAGCATTTTAACATGTTCGCATCAGCGTGTCTTCCGCCATTCAGCATGGTTCAAGGTAATGCCTGAACTGGCGACCGGCGATTGCAGCCGGTCCCTGGCCCGTATGCTAGGCCGTTCGCTGAACCGGGAAGAAGAAACTACCGTCCGATTGGCCAATGTCAAATCGAACGTGGTTCCATAAACACGGCGCGTGCCGCGACAAACGTACGCCGCCGATCAGGAATCAAGAAGCAATGCCGGACCAGCCCAGCTAAGCTGGCATCTCCACCTCACAAGGAGACACACCATGAACCTGACCATCCACTCGACCTTCATCAACCACCTCGACCCGGAAGCCTCGCTGGCGTTCTACCGCGACAAGCTGGGCTTCGAGGTGCGCAAGGACGTCGCCTATGGCGCGCTGCGCTGGATCACCGTTGGCCCCGTCGGCCAGCCCGAGACATCGATCGTGCTGGCGCCGCCGGGCGTCGGCCCGGGCGTGACGGACGAGGAACGCCGCACCATCACGGAGATGATGGCCAAGGGGACGTACGGCATGCTGTTGCTGGCCACCAGGAACCTGGAGGAGGCGTTCGACCGGCTGCAGGGGCGCGACGTGGAGATCGTGCAGGAGCCGACCGAGCAGCCGTACGGCGTGCGCGACTTCGCGGTGCGCGATCCGGCAGGGAATATGGTGAGGATTCAGCAGGCGGGTTGAGCGGCTGGCGGCAGCCAAAGCAACCCGGGGTGACGGGTAGTGACTGTCAGCCTGTTTCACCCCAGGACCAGAGACCGGGGTCAGACCCGGCGGGTCTGACCCCAGCCTTCTGCCCTTGGGTGTAACGGCACCTGTGGCACGCTGCGTTGGGCGCCTGCTCAGCGGACCGGCGCAGGCCTGGGTGCCGGCGCCGCCTCGGCTCCGTCCGCCGCGGTCGGAATCTCCGTCTCCGGATCGGGCACGCCGGACAGGATGGTGATGGCCACGCGCCGGTTGCGGGCGCGGCCGATCGGGTCATTGTTGTCGGCCACCGGGTGGTTCGACGCGTGGCCCACGGCCGTCAGCCGTTCCGGCGCGACGCCCGACTCGATGAAGAGGCGCACGACGGTGGCGGCGCGCATCGACGACAGCTCCCAGTTCGACGCGTACATGTTGCGGATCGGCTGGTTGTCCGTGTGCCCTTCCACCTGCACCGCATGGGGGTCGTCCTTCAGCAGGACCGCGACGGCCTGCAGCGCTTCGCGCGACTCTTCCGTCAGCTTGGCTTCGGCCGGATCGAACAGCACGGAAGCGTTGATCTCCACGGATACGCCGCGGCTGTCCTGCGTGACGCGCACCTTGCCTTCCTTGACCAGCGGCGCCATCGTTGCCAGCAGGTCCTGCGCCAGCTTGGTCATGCGCACCTTTTCCTGCGCGATCATGACGCGGCGGCGCACCGCCTGCGGCGTGGCTTGGGGCGTGGTCTGCACTTCCGTGTTCTGCGTCAACGCGGCGCCGGCGCCGCCGAAGGCATCGCCCAGCGCGTCCGAGAAGACCTTGTACTTGCCCGTGTTGACCACCGAGATCGCGTACATCACCACGAAGAACGCGAACAGCAAGGTGATGAAGTCGGCATACGAGATCAGCCAGCGCTCGTGGTTTTCCGGCTCTTCGTCATACGGGCGGCGGGCGCGGCGGTATTGGGTCATCGATGCGGCTCGTGACGTCAGTGATCGCGCATCAGCGTGGCGATGCGCTCGTCCATGATGCGGGTGAAGTCGCCCGTGGCCAGGTCGTGGAACACGGCGGCGGCGATTTCCTGCTGGTGTACTTGCGCCGTGACGATGTTCTTCAGCTTGTTGGCGATCGGGTAGAAGAACAGGTTGGCCAGGCCGACACCGTAGATCGTGGAGACGAACGCCACCGCGATGCCGGGGCCCAGCTTGGCCGGGTCGGACAGGTTTTCCATCACGTGGATCAGGCCCAGCACGGCGCCCAGGATGCCGATCGTCGGCGAATAGCCGGCGGCGGCTTCCCATACGCGCACGGCCTGGCGCTCGGCCGTCTCGAAGGCGGTGATTTCCGTGTCCAGCAACTGGCGCAGTTTATCGGGCTGGATGCCGTCGATGATCATGCGCAGGCCCTTAGCCATGAACGGATCGGTGGCGGCCGCCATGTGGCGCTCCAGCGCCAAGGGACCTGCGCGGCGCACCGTCTGGTTCCACTGCTGGATGTCCTTCTTCAGCGCGGCGCGGCTGTCCTCGGGCGGGCGGAACACCCAGCGCAGCATCAGGATGCCGCGCCGCAAGGTGGCGGGCCGGGTCTGCAGCAGCACGGCGCCGAAGGTGCCGATGACAACGATGGCAAACGCGGCGGGCTGGACGAGAGACGAGAGCTTGCCGCCTTCCAGCGATTGTCCGACGACGAGACCGGCCAGCGCCAGCAGTATGCCGGCTACGCTGGACCAGTCCATGCCTGCTCCCGGAGAGTGGCGCGCAAGCGCGCGACGGCCTGCGTATGCAATTGCGATACGCGCGATTCGGAGACGCCCATGACGGCGCCGATTTCTTTCAGGTTCAACTCTTCCTCGTAGTACAGGCCCATCAGTAATTTCTCGCGGGGCGGCAACGCATCGATCGCATCGATGACGGCCTGGCGGAAGTCGGTGTCCATCAGTGCACGCAGCGGGTCGGCATCTTCGTCATGCGCGTAGCGGTCCAGGAAGCTGTCGTTGCCGTCGTCGTCCTTGAAGTCCTCGTAATAGACGAGCTGGTGGCCGCCGCCTTCGGACAGCATCTCCTGGTAATCCGGCAGCGACAGCTTGAGCGACTTGGCCACCTCGGACTCGCTGGGCGGCCGGCCCAGCTTCTGCTGCAGCACGGCCATCGCGTTCTCGATCTTGCGCATGTCCTGGCGCATCGTGCGCGGCATCCAGTCGCTGCTGCGCAGCTCGTCGAGCATGGCGCCGCGGATGCGCATCACCGCATAGGTCTCGAATTGCGCTCCATGGGTTTCCTCGTAGCGGCTGATTGCGTCGAGCAGGCCGATCATGCCTGCCTGTACCAGGTCATCGACTTCCACGCTGGGCGGCAATTTTGCCTTCATGTGGTGGGCAAGGCGCTTGACGAGCGGCATGTGCTCCGTCAGCAGCGAATCCTTGTTCACCTTCCCTTTGACCGTGTACATAAATAGTTCTACTTGTTATAGGCGCAAATCAGTTGCCGCTCCCCGCGAATCCGGCCGGCGCGCTCCCCAGGGCAAAACGCCCGGCCATCTGGCGGAATGCGACGGAAGCGCCCGCCAGCGGGAACGCATCCACCACAGCGCGGCCCAGCCGCGCGGCGCGGTGCAGGTACTCGTCGGCCGGCACGGAACCCATCGACACCAGATTGACCGCCAGGTAACGGCTTGCCGCCTGCGCCATATTATCGTAAACCACCCGTGCCTCAGCTTCGGACGCGCCCGTGACGACAATGCCGAACGGGCGACGGCCCAGTTCGTGGTTCAGGCGCTTGATCATCATGTAGGCGTTCTTGATGGACGTGGCGCTGTTCGACACCTGCACCACGATCTCCGAGCTGGCCATCACCGGCACGGGAAACGCTTCGCCGTCGAACTCGCCGTCCACCAGCACGATGCCGGCCTGGGCCGCCATCACGTCGAACGCCTTGGCCAGGCGGCGCGCTTCCTGCGGGCCGTTGCGCACTTCGCCGCGCGTCATCGACACCACGTTGAAGCCTTGCGGCACCTGGTGCACGACCTGGTTCAGGCCGCACTCCTGGCGCGCCACGCCGAGCAGGCTGGCGCCGTTGTCGACGCCGAGGCGCGAGGCGACACCGTGCGCGCTGGCGCAGGCGTCCACCAGCAGCACGTCGTTGCCGGCGCGGGCCAGCGAGGCGCCCAGGTTGACGAGCATGGATCCCTTGTCGTCCTGCGGCGTGGCCGACAGGAACGTGACGATACGGGGCCGCGGCGGCCCCGCCAGCATCCGGCGCAGGCCTTCTGCCTGGTCGAAATTGAAGTTAGCCAAGGTGCACCTCGCGCATTGCATTGTTGCCGGCGGCGGCCATCAGCATCGGCAGGTCGCTGTCGGCGAACTGGCTGACGTCCTTCTTGGAACGGAACGCCCGCTCGACCAGCTCGTCCGGCCTGGCCAGGTGCAGGTCTTCCGGCACGCGCTGGCCGTTCGACACGTAGAACAGGTTCAGCTTCTGGCGGATCACCACGTCCAGCACGTTGCCGATCGACGCGGCTTCGTCCAGCTTCGTCATGATGGCGCCGGCCAGGCCCGTGCCCTGGTAGGCGCGCACCACTTCGGCCAGCGTTTCCTGGGTGGACGTGCTGTTCAGGCACAGCAGGCGTTTCACGTCGGCGTCGGCGCCCTGCAGCATGGCAACCTGTTCCGTGACCATCTGGTCGCGCTGGCTGACACCGACGGTGTCGATCAGCACGGTATGCTTGTTGCGCAGTTCCTTCAGGGCGATGCGCAGGTCCGCTTCGTCCTTTACCGAGTGCACCATCACGCCCAGGATCTTGCCGTAGATGCGCAGTTGCTCGTGTGCGCCGATACGGTAGGCGTCGGTCGTGATCAGGGCCAGCTTTTCCGGGCCGTGGCGCATCACGCAGCGCGCGGCCAGCTTGGCGGTGGACGTCGTCTTGCCGACACCGGTTGGGCCGACCAGGGCGAACACGCCGCCATTTTCGATCAGCGCGTCTTCGTTCGAGATGGCGCTGATGTTGCGTGCCAGCACCGTGCGCACCCAGCGCAGGCTTTCCTCGGCGGAGCGGCCGGCGGGCATTTTTTCGATCAGCATCTTGGCCAGCGACGCCGAGAAGCCGGCGGCCAGCATTTCACGCAGCACGGCGGCCTTGTGCGGCTCGCGCTGTTGCGACGAACCCCACGACAGCTCGGCCAGCTGCGTTTCCATCATGCCGCGCATGGCGCGCAGTTCCGTCATCATCGTGCTCATTTCCGCGGCGGCATTGGCCTTGGCGGAGCTGACGGCGTCGGCCACCATGGCCGAGATGCGGTCCATGTCCAGCGCTGGCGCGGGCTGGACGAAATTGGCGGCCGGTGCGGCAGCGGCAAAGGCCGGCGCCGGGCGGGCCTGGGCCTGGGCCCGTGCCTGCATGCGCGCTTCCATGTTGGCCTGCGCCTCCGCTTCGCGCTGCGCTTCCATCTGCGCCTGCATGCGCGCCTTGATGGCGTCCTGCATCTGTTGCGGGCTCGGCTGGCGGGGCGCAGCGGCTGGCGCGGCGGCGCGTGGCGCCGGCGAGGCCATCATCGGCGCCGGGGTGTACGTATCCTCGATCTCCAGGTCGGGTATGCCCAGCGGCGCGTCGGCGGCCGGCTGCGCCAGCGAGGCGGCATCGTCATTGGCCAGGGCCAGGATCTCGACCACGCCATCCATCGGACGGTTGGACAGGATCACCGCGTCGGGGCCGAGGGCCTCGCGGACTTTGCGCAGCGCCTCACGCGACGTGGGCGCGGTAAATTTTTTGACGTTCATGCTGCGGCTCCTGCCTTGGGTGTTCTCAGATGTTGAGATTATTGACGATGCACTGAGGAAATCATTCGACGAAAAGGACGGGATTTACCCTGCAATTCAGCGCCGGGCCGCCGGGGCGGTCACTTGCACCTTGCTCTTCGCCATGAGAAGATGCGAATAATAATAATTCGCATTCTCGCTGCATGTTTTTCGCAGCAGGAAGCGCCACCTGAGAGAGAAGAGCAATATGTCCATCCACAAGAAGCCGATCGCCGCCGCCGCGGCCGCCCTGGTCACGTTCGTCCAATGCCATGCCGCCATGGCAGCCCCCGCCGACGAGGCGGAAGCGCCAGTCAATGTCGTCACCGTCACGGGTGCCCGCGCCGAGCCGTACAACCCTGTCTCCGCGATGACGGCGACCAAGGTGGATGCCCCGCTGCGCGACATTCCGCAAACCGTCAACGTGATCCCGGAACAACTGCTGCGCGACCAGTCGGTGGGTTCGATGGAAGATGCGATGAAGTTCGTGCCCGGTGTCGGCCTGTCACATGGTGACGGCCAGCGCGACCAGGTCACGCTGCGCGGCTTCTCCGCCATTGCCGACCAGTTCGTCGACGGCCTGCGCGACGATGCGTTGTACTTCCGTGACCTGTCCAATATCGAGCGCATCGAAGTGCTGAAGGGCCCCGCCGCCGTGCTGTACGGGCGCGGCTCGTCGGGTGGCCTGATCAACCGGATCAGCAAGAAGCCGGGCGCCAGCAAACGCGAGCTGACGGCCAAGGTGGGCAGCGACAACCGCCGCCGCGGCGAAATGGACCTGGCCGCCACGGAAGGCAATATGGCGTTCCGCGTCACCGGCGCCGTCGAGCGTGCGGACGGCTACCGCGACCAGCAGTTCCTCGAGCGCGACGCCATCGCGCCATCGCTGCAGTTCCAGCTGGGCACCGCTACCACCCTGCTGCTGCAGGCGGAACACCTGTCGGACCGGCGCGTGACGGACTTCGGCGTACCGTCGTTCAAGGGCCGTCCCGTGGACGTGCCGGCCGGCACCTACTACGGCGCCGCCAACGCACGCGACGTCGACTACTCGCACGCGGAAGTCACGGCGCTGGGCTTCACGCTGGAACACCGCTTCAGCGAGCAGTTGAGCCTGCGCAACGCCTACCGCCACTACGACTACACCTTGGCGCGCTACAACACGCTGGTCGGCGCCGTCAACGAAGCCTTGTTGACGGCCTCGCTGAACCGCACCAACCTGCGGCGCGAGGAAAACGGCTGGTTCAACCAGACCGAGCTGACGCAGACCGCCAGCCTGGGCGGCATGACGCACAAGCTGCTGTACGGCATCGAGGTGGGCAAGCAGAACAAGGACCAGGTCACGCGCTCGCAGAACGGCAT
The DNA here is from genome assembly GCF_029028125.1 of Pseudoduganella chitinolytica. Classification (GTDB taxonomy): domain Bacteria; phylum Pseudomonadota; class Gammaproteobacteria; order Burkholderiales; family Burkholderiaceae_D; genus Rugamonas; species Rugamonas chitinolytica. The sequence continues at coordinate 6,339,175 of NZ_CP119083.1, read as the reverse complement.
CGCCGTCGTCCCGCTGTTCAATCCGGTGCTGCCGGTGCTGGCCAAGACGCTGACGGTGGCGCCGTCCACGGACAACCTGGGCATCATGAAGACGGCCAGCGCCTACGTGCAGGACCTGGTGGCGTTGTCGGAACAGTGGAAGGCGCTGGTCGGCGCCCGCTATGACCACTTCGAACAGGAAACGGTCGAGCGCCGCGCAGGCCAGAGCAACCTGGGCCGTACCGACGTGGCGTGGAGCCCCCGTGCCGGCCTGGTCTGGCAACCGTCGGTCGCGCAGTCGTATTACGTGTCGTTCAGCAAGTCGTTCCAGCCGTCGGCGGAGAACTTCGCGCTGGCCGCCAACAACGCCCAGATCGAGCCGGAGGAGACGACCAACAAGGAAGTGGGCGGCAAGTTCGACTTCCTGGGCGGCGCGCTGTCGGCCACCGCCTCGCTGTTCCGCCTGGAGCGCACCAATATCAAGGCGACCGACCCCGTGACGAACCGCCTGGTGCCGATCGGCACGCAACGTACGGACGGCCTGGAGCTGACGTTGACGGGCCAGCTGCCGCAGGGCTGGCAGGTGTGGGCCGGCTACGGCTACCTGGATGCGAAGGTGACGTCGTCGCCGGCGCTGGACAGCAGCGACAACGTCTTCAAACGGGTGCCGGTGCAGGGCAAGCGCGCCACGCTGACGCCGCGCCACAGCGCCAACCTGTGGCTGGCGAAGTCGTTCGGCAACGGCCTGCGCGCGGGCGCCGGCGTCAACGCCGTCGGCCAGCGCTTCGCCAACCCGGGCAACACGGTCACCCTGCCCGGCTTTGCCACCGTCGATGCGATGGCGGGCTGGAAGCTGGGCCGCGTGGACCTGCAGCTGAACGTGTACAACCTGCTGGACCGTACGTACATCGTGTCGGGCCACGGCAGCTCGCCGAACCTGAACATGCCGGGTGCGCCACGCTCGGCGGCGCTGACGGCACGGTATCAGTTCTAAACGGAAAACCCAGGACGGACTCCAATTCCGCCAAATTCAGAAGGACCTCCGCGGGCCGCTAACATGAAGCAACCCGACGGCGGGGAGCCGGGGTCAGACCCGGCGGGGCTGACCCCAGATCCTGGTCCTGGGTTGACGAACAGGCCGGGGGCTCGCTGGCCCATTTGCCTCGACCAAATTGGGGACAGCCTCCAATTCCGACAAATTGGGGACAGCCTCCAATTCCGAAGAAGCTTCCAGGTGCAGAGCAATTGGAGGCTGTCCCCAAATCTGGAGCAATTGCGCAAATTGGGGACAACCTCCAATTCCGAAGAAGCTTCCAGGTGCAGAGCAATCGGAGGCTGTCCCCAAATCAGAAATCGGAGGCTGTCCCCAAATCTGGAGGCTGTCCCCAAATCTGTGGTCCGTTACCGGATCGATAAAACCGGGGTCAGTCCCCTGACGCCGCCAACCATGCTTCGCTGGTTATCACTTACCGGGGACAGACCCCAAGCAGCGACCTGCCCCGGTGTTTTCAAACATTAGGTATTGCCCACCAGCGCCGTCACGCGGATCGTCTTCGATTCCGGGATCTCGGCATGTGACAGCACCTTCAGCTGCGGCAGCGCGCGGCGCAGGAAGCGCGACAGCAATGGACGCAGCGGGCCCGGCACCAGCAGCACCGGCGTCACGCCCAGCGCTTCCTGCTGCTGCGATGCCTGCGCGGCCTGCTGGGCAATCGTGTCGGCCAGGCCCGGCTCGATTCCGCCGCCGTCCGCGCCGCCCGTCGCCAGCGCCTGCATCAGCAGGCGTTCCAGGCGGTTGTCCAGGGTCATCACGGACAGCTCGCCGTTGCCCGGGAACAGCTGCTGGACGATGGCGCGGCCCAGGGCGATACGTACCAGTGCCGTCAGCTCGCCCGGATCCTGCGTGTGCGCGGTGTGCTCGGCCAGCGCTTCGATGATCGAGCGCATGTCGCGGATGTGCACGCCTTCGCCCAGCAGGTTCTGCAGCACTTTCTGCAGTGCGGACAGCGAAAGCATCTTCGGTACCAGATCTTCCACCAGCTTCGGCGCTTCCTTGCCCAGGTGATCCAGCAGCGCCTGCACTTCCGTGCGGCCCAGGAGTTCCGACGCATGCGTCGTGATCAGGTGGTTCAGGTGCGTCGCGACAACCGTGCCGGCATCGACGACGGTGTAGCCCATGCCCTGGGCCTGGTCGCGCAGGCTGGCGTCGATCCACGTGGCCGGCAGGCCGAACGCGGGGTCCGTCGTGGCCAGGCCCGGCAGGTTGCCGCTGGCCATGCCCGGATTGATCGCCAGGAACTGGCCGTTGAACGCTTCGCCGGCGCCCACTTCCACGCCCTTCAGCGTGATGCGGTAGGCGGACGGCTTCAGCTCCAGGTTGTCGCGGATGTGCACGGGCGGCGCCAGGAAGCCCACTTCCTGCGCGAACTTCTTGCGGATGCCCTTGATGCGCTTCAGCAGCTCGCCGCTTTGCGCCTTGTCCACCAGCGGAATCAGGCGGTAACCCACTTCCAGGCCCAGCGTGTCGACGGCCTGCACGTCCGCCCAGCTGGCTTCCTCGTTTTCCGCCGGCGCGGCCGCACCGCCGCCCGCTGCCGCACCGCCGGCCGCCGCGTTGCCGCCACCACCGCCGCCTGCCGGACGGCCGGCCGTGCCGTTCGCGACCGCTTCCTTCTGCTTCTTGTCCAGCAGGTAGCCGGTGCCGCCCAGTGCCGCGCCCAGCGACAGGAACATGAAGTTCGGCATGCCCGGGATCAGGCCCATGCCGCCGATGATGCCGCCAGTGATGTACATGACTTGCGGCTTGGCGAACAGCTGGCCGACCATCTGCGTACCGACGTCGGTATCGCTGGCCACGCGCGAGACGATGATACCGGCCGCGACCGAGATCACCAGCGACGGGATCTGCGCCACCAGGCCGTCACCGATCGCCAGCAGCGTGTAGACCTTGGCCGCCTCGCCCACCGGCATGTCGTGCGACAGGATACCGATCAACAGGCCGCCGACGACGTTGATGACGGTAACCATGATGCCGGCCACCGCGTCGCCGCGCACGTACTTCGACGCACCGTCCATCGCGCCGTAGAATTCCGCTTCCTGCGAGACTTCGCTGCGGCGCTTGCGGGCATCCGCTTCGCCGATCAGGCCGGCGTTCAGGTCGGCGTCGATCGCCATCTGCTTGCCGGGCAATGCGTCCAGCGCGAAGCGGGCGCCCACCTCGGCGATACGGCCGGCACCCTTCGTCACGACAACGAAGTTGATGATGGTCAGGATGATGAAGACGACAATACCGATCGTGTAGTTGCCGCCGATCAGGAAGTGGCCGAAAGCCTCGATGACCTTGCCGGCGGCGGCGCCACCGGTGTGGCCCTCGGTCAGCACGATACGGGTGGAGGCGACGTTCAGCGACAGGCGCAGCATGGTGGACACCAGCAGCACGGCGGGGAACGCCATGAAGTCGAGCGGCTTGACCGTGTACAGGCTGGTCAGCAACACGATGATCGACAGCGCGATGTTAAAACTGAAGAACAGGTCGAGGACGATGGCCGGCAGCGGCAGGATCATCATCGCCAGCAGCATGATGATCAGGATCGGCGCCGCCATGCTCATCGCATTGCCGCCACCCATCCCACTCATCCATGCCGGCAGTTTCAAGCTGTTCATCAGTAGGTTCCTTCGCAAGCGAGAAGTTCTCGGATGCTGAGATTATTGATGATGCAGTGGGGAAACGATGCAGGGAAAAGGCGGGGAAACACCCGGTAATTCCCACGACGCCAGGAAAGCGGTGACAGTCACCTATTCTGAAGACGAGGACCGGGGTCGGACCCGGCGGGTCCGACCCCAGCTCCTGCCTCTGGGTGCAAACGGTATTACTGCGGCTTCTTCTGCGACGCCGGATTGTTCGGGTCCATGTCGGCTGGCACGTCCAGCTGGGTCGGACGGTCCGGATAACGCCCGCCCGGACGGTATGCCCGCAGCTGGTAGACGTAGGCCAGCACTTCGGCCACGGCCGCGTACAGCCGCGCCGGGATCTCGTCGCCGATTTCCGTGTGCTTGAACAGCGCACGGGCCAGCGGCGGGGCTTCCAGGATCGCGACCTTGTGCTCCTTGGCCAGCTCGCGGATCTTGGCCGCCACCTCGTCGGTACCCTTGGCCACAACCTTCGGCGCACCTTTCGACCCGTCGGCATACTTCAGCGCCACCGCATAGTGCGTCGGGTTGGTGACGACCACGTCGGCCGTCGGCACGTCCTGCATCATGCGGCCCTTGGCCATCTCGCGCTGCATCTGGCGGATCTTGCCCTTGATCTGCGGATTGCCGTCGTTTTCCTTCGATTCCTGGATCGTCTCCTGGCGCGTCATCTTCAGCTTGTCGGCGTAGTGCCACATCTGGTACGGCGCGTCGATCACCGCGATGAAGCCGAGCGCACCGACCAGGTACAGGAAGCTCATTGCCATCATGTCCAGCATGTGCACGATGCTGTTGTCGAGCGACTCGTTGGCGAGGCCGAACATCGCGTCCTTCTGCTTCATGATGACCATGTATGCCACGGAGCCGACGACGATCGTCTTGACGATCGCCTTCAGCAGCTCGACGAGCGCGTTTTTCGACACCATGTTGGTGATGCCGTTGATCGGGTTGAGCTTGCTGAACTTCGGCATGAATGCCTTCGAGCTGAACAGCCAGCCGCCGACGAAGACGGGCGAGATCAGCGCCACCAGCATGACGGCGGCGCCGATGGGCAGGAACGTGATGAGCACGTTGACCACGTCGGTCAGGATGCGGGTGATCAGCACGTCCGGGTTGTAGACCTGCTCACGCGTCAGCGACAGCCCCGATTTCAGGGCCGTGCCCAGCTTGGCCGCCATGGACGAGCCCATGACGTACAGCGCCACGCCCGACACCATCAGGACGGCAAACGTGCCGACTTCGCGGGACCGGGGAACGTCGCCTTCTTCGCGCGCCTGCTGGAGGCGCCTCTCTGACGCCGGTTCTGTCTTCTCGGCTTCGCTGTCTTCTGCCACGCGCTGCTCCGGTCACGAAATGGATGGGAAGCGTCATTATCGCGGCCGCCCGGCGCGCCCGATCGGCCAAGCAAAGGGACTTTGCCGGCCTTATTCCGGTTTCTCCGCAGCAACGGGAGCCGGCGGCACGTAGCCTGTCGGCCGCACCGTCTGCTCGATGGCGCCGAAGATCGACTTGCCGTCGCCGTCCGCCATCTCGATGCGGATGGTGTCGCCATAGGCCATGAACGGCGTCACGGGCTTGCCGTCGGCGATGGTTTCCAGGCAGCGCTTCTCGGCAATGCATGAGTAGCCCTTCCTGGCATCCTTGTTCGACACGGTGCCCGAACCGATGATCGTGCCGGCGCGCAAATTGCGTGTTTTCGCGGCATGGGCGACCAGTTGGGCGAAATCGAACACCATGTCGACGCCGGCATTGGGCTGGCCCACCAGGCGGCCATTCCACGTCGAGCGCAGCGCCAGGTGCAACTTGGCGTCGCGCCAGGCGTCGCCCAGCTCGTCCGGCGTCACCGCGACGGGGCTAAAGGCGCTGGCGGGCTTCGACTGGAAGAAGCCGAACCCCTTGGCCAGCTCGTCGGGAATGAGATGGCGCAGCGAGACGTCGTTGACCAGCATCAGCAACCGGACCTGGCCGAACGCCTCGTCAGGCGTGGCGCCCATGGGCACGTCGTCCGTGACGACCGCCACTTCCGCCTCGAAATCGATGCCCCACGCCTCGTCGGCCACGACGATATCGGCCGTCGGCCCCAGGAAGTCGTCGCTGCCGCCCTGGTACAGCAACGGCTCCTGCCAGAACGAGGCCGGCATTTCGGCATTGCGCGCCTTGCGCACCAGTTCCACGTGGTTGACGTAGGCAGAGCCGTCGGCCCATTGGAAGGCACGCGGCAGCGGCGCCATGCAGCGGCGCGGGTCGAAGTCAAACGTGCGGCGGGCCTTGCCGTCGTTCAGCTGGCGCGACAGATTGTCCAGCTGGGGTGCGATGAACGCCCAGTCGTCCAGCGCCCGCTGCAAGGTCGGTGCGATGCCGTCGGCCACGACGGCCGTTTTCAGGTCGCGCGCGACGACGACCAGTTGGCCGTCGCGGCTGCCGTCGTTCAGGGTCGCGAGCTTCATTCGCTCAGCCTGCCAACAATGCCAGCTGCGCCTCGTCCAGGTAGCACCACTCGCCTCCCTGCAGACCCAGCGACGCCAAGGTCAGGCCGCCAATGGCGGCACGGTGCAGCGCGCTGCAGTGGTTGCCGGCCGCGGCCAGCATGCGCTTGACCTGGTGGTACTTGCCTTGTTCCAGCACGATGTCCAGCTGGTGCTCCCCCGTCTGCTCGCACACGAGGGCCGCCAGCGGCGCCGGTTCGTCGTGCAACTGCACGCCGGCCAGCAACTGGGCCACCAGCGCGTCTGTAACGGGCTCGGCGGTCGTGGCCTGGTACACCTTCGGCACGTGCCGCTTGGGTGAGGACAGCGCGTGGATGAACGGGCCGTCGTCCGACATCAGCAGCAGGCCCGTCGTGTCATGGTCGAGCCGGCCGACGGGCTGTACTTCGCGCCACGTGAATTGCTCGGGCAGCAACGTCAGCACGCCGGGACGATGGCTGGGCTTGCGCGAACACTCGAAGTTGGCAGGCTTGTACAGGGCGATGTAGACGTGCTCGCGGTAGCGCCATTCCTCGTCGAACACGGTCAGCACCAAACTTTCCGTATCGACGACGGTCTTATAGCTGTCCTGCACAACACCGTTGACGGCCACTTCGCCGTCCTCGATCAGGGTGCGGCAGTACTTGCGGGTGCCGAAGCCTTGCGATTGCAGGATCCGATCCAGGGATAATTTGCTCATGGGCCGGCATTCTACCGGATTTGCGTCCGTTGCCTGCCGAGCACTTGATGCATATCAAGCTGCATGGAAGGGGCATTGTTAGACTGAAATTGTCGTAGGAATTTACTGAACAGCTCGGCAGGATTCCTAGCCCAGCCATTAGCGAACCGCGTGCCGCACCGCTGTGCCGGCCAGTCCGCGAACTTGGCCTTGGCTTTGGCCGTGACCGTGGCCTTGGCCCGAACCAGAGCTAGAACCTGAACTTGACGTTGAACTTTGAACTTGAACTTGAACTTGAGCTTGAACTTGAACTTGAACCTGAACCTGAACCTGAATTCAAACCTGAGCCTGAGCCCCAGGAGGATGCCATGACCCACAATACGCCGCGCATCTCGCACGAACAGACGATCCACGCGACCCGCCTTGCCGTGGCCCGGGGCGCTGCTGCCCAGCTGGCCGCCGCCGCCGGCCTGAACCGTATAAGGCTGCGCAGCCTGCGGACCTGGGAAAGCTGCACCGTCGGCGCGATGCCGCAGGCAGCATGGCTGGCCAGCTCCGAAGAGGACCTGACGGCCTGGCTGAACGCGGGCGGTTTCGCCAGTGGCAACGAGTTGCCCCCTTCCGGTGTGGGCTACCCAACGAAAACAGCGGCCTGAGCCGCCGTTTTCTTGCCCCATCACAGGACATGAACGAGGAATTAAATTCTCTCTGATCCGCATCGTCGATGCAGTTGGTAGTTCAGCTTCAGCATGCTCCGCGCGGGTTGGACAGCGTCTCCAGGAACTGCATGAGACTGCATAACACTGCATAACACTGCATAAGACTGCATGAGACTACGTTGCCGCTCATGAATCCGTGCCGGTACCGCTACGGCCAGATGCTCCGCTGGTCACTCGGATGGACAGACTGATATGCTCTCCCTTGAAATGAACTACACGCTTACTATAGTCCAAGCGCGAGATTTATCAAGGCGCACGGGACAAATCCGCAAGAATCCGCCCTGTGCCCGAACTATTACCTCACAGACACCCGGGCCGCCTCGCCCACGGCGGCCTTGAAGGCGCCGCTGCCGACGGCGGCGCCGAACTTCTTCAGCACGCGCTCGGGCAGGCCCTCATGCTGGGTATAGTCGATGATGTCCTCGGCCTTGACAACGTCGCGCGCGACACTGTCGACGCTGCCCAGGTCATCCGCCAGGCCCATCTTGATGGCCCGGGTACCGGTCCAGAACAGTCCGGAGAACATTTCCGGCGTCTCATGCAGGCGCTTGCCGCGGCCGGCCCGCACCACGTCGATGAACTGCTCGTGGATTTCGTTGAGCATCTCCTGGGCATGTTCCTTGTGCTTGGCCGACTGGGGGCTGAACGGGTCCATGAAACCCTTGTTCTCGCCGGCCGTCAGCAGGCGGCGCTCGACGCCCAGCTTCTCCATGGTGCCGGTAAAACCGAAGCCATCCATCAGCACGCCGATGGAACCGATGATGCTGGCCTTGTTGACGTAGATGCTGTCGGCCGAGGCGGCGATGTAGTAGCCGCCAGAGGCGCAGATCTCGTCGACGACGGCATACAACGGCTTGTCCGGATAGCCCTTGCGCAGGCGCTGGATCTCGTCGACGATCATGCCCGCCTGGACGGGACTGCCGCCCGGACTATTGATGTGCAGCACGACGGCGACGGAACTGTCGTCCGCGAACGCCTTGTTCAGCGCCGGGATCACGACGGCCGCGGAACCGCTGCCCTCGGACTCGATATTGCCTTCGATCTCGATCAACGCCGTATGGCGCCCCACTTCCGCATCGCCGCCCAGGAAGCTCAGGTTGAAGTAGCTGGCGATGGCCAGGAACAGCATCAGCAACAGGAAGATCTTGAAGAAGATGCTCCAGCGGCGATTGGCGCGCTGTTCCTTGATCGTCGCGAAGACGAGCTTTTCCAGCACTTCGCGTTCCCAGTTGATGGGCGGCTGGCCGGGACCGGGCGCAACAGGCGGCTGCGAGGGAGGCGTCGGGGAGATATTGTCGCTCATGAAAAGTCGGTGGTAAGGCAGAAGGACATCAACGGAAGCACATCAACGGAAGCACATCACGCGCGCGCCGGGCGCACGAACTCGTCCGGCTGCCAGTACAGCCTGTCGTCGCGCTCGGTCACGCCAATGGGGCGCAGCTTGCCGCCGCGGCACGGCCCGCCGGCACACTGGCCCGTGCTGGGAATGTAGACGGCGCCATGCGTACTGCACATCAGGTACATCTTGCTCGATTCGAAGAACTCGCCCGGCGCCCAGTCCAGTTCGATCGGTACGTGGGCGCAGCGGTTCAGGTAGCCATAAGCCTTCCCGCCATGGCGGATGACGAACGCGGTCGCGTCCTCGCCGCCCGCCGTGACGGGAAAGCGCACGCCCATGCCGCCATCGACGACGGCATCGGCCGCACAGATCAGGATCTCGTCGCTCACGATGGTGTCGGTACCTTGTTAACGGTTACGTCAGGCATGCTCGCCCAGCCATCGGTGCAGTTCGGGCACGTCCTTGGCGGAAAACAGGGGGCGGCACGCCGCCAGCTGGTCTACCGGATGGGCGCCATACTCGACGGCAATGCCGGCGGCACCGGCGTTCTGCGCCATCAGCAGGTCATGCGTCGTGTCGCCGATCATCACCGTGCGCTTCAGGTCCTGGCCCAGCTCGCGCGTCAGTTCCTGCAGCATCGCGGGATGCGGCTTGGAGAAGGTCTCGTCGGCACAGCGGGTGGCATCGAACGTGGCCAGCAGGCCGGCCGCGTTCAGCGCCCGGTTCAGGCCGACGCGGCTCTTGCCGGTCGCCACCGCCAGGAAATACCCCTGCTGCGACAGGTCCTGCAGCAGCTCGGGCACGCCGTCGAACAACGTCAGCTCGTGGTCCTTCGTCAGGTAGTGATAACGGTAGCGCTCCACCATGCGCGGATGGTATTTCGGATCGACGTCCGGCCCCAGGACCACTTGCATCGCCTCGGTCAGGCCCAGGCCGATGACGTGGGCGGCCGCTTCCCGGCTGGGAATGGGCAGGCCGAGGTCGCGCGCCGCCGCCTGGATCGACTTGACGATCGTGGCGGTGCTGTCCATCAAGGTGCCATCCCAATCGAACACGATCAGGTCAAATTGCTTTCTTGCCATGTATTCCGGCTGGGCCGGCTCCTGTAGAGAAGGGGGCGCGGCCCCCCGTATTGCTGCTCGATGCTGCTCGATGTTGCTGCTTGACCGTATTGCTTCGCGCTGCTCAACCGCGCGGTTGCCCCAAGCTTACCAAGAATTTTTCGCATTCGGGCGCGAGGGGTGCGTTCAGCGTCATCATTTTGCCCGTCTCCGGGTGCGTGAACGTGATCTGGTGAGCGTGCAGGAACATCCGCTTCAGGGCGCCGCGACTGCCGTCACCTTTCTGTAATGCTTTGTTGAGCGCGAAATCACCGTATTTGTCGTCACCCGCGATAGGAAAGCCCGACGATGCAAGATGAACCCGGATCTGGTGGGTACGCCCTGTTTTCAGCTCCGCTTCCAGCAGCGCGAAGTTGTCATATTTCCTTAACAATGTGAAAACCGTGTGGGACGGCATGCCGTCGGCCTGCACGGCCACGCGACGCTCGCCATCCGCCGTCGTGTATTTGTGCAGCGGCAATTTGACGTGCTGGCGCTGGTTCTTCCAGTCCCCCACCGCCAGGGCCAGGTAGCGCTTGTCCGTCAGGCCATCGCGCATCTGTTCATGCAGGGACGTCAGCGCCGAGCGTTTCTTAGCCAGCAGCAACAATCCCGACGTTTCCCGGTCCAGGCGGTGCACCAGCTCCAGGAACTTCGCATCCGGCCGCGATGCGCGCAACTGTTCGATTACACCGAACGACACCCCGGAGCCGCCATGGACGGCCACGCCGGCCGGCTTGTCGACGACCAGCATGTGGGCATCCTCGAACACGATCGGGAACTCGGCGGCCGGAACGTTGTTTTCCGCCTTCTCCGCCACGCGCACCGGCGGGATGCGCACGACGTCGCCCGCGACCAGCCGGTACAGCTGGTCGATGCGCCCCTTGTTGACCCGCACCTCGCCTGAGCGGAGGATACGGTAGATGTGGCTTTTCGGTACACCTTTGCAAACCCGCAACAGGTAGTTATCTATCCGCTGACCGGCCTCTTCTTCGCCGATCGTGACGAATTGCGCTTGCGGCAGGACTGTGTTGGGGGAAGTCGCGGCAGGTTTGTGACCGCCCCGGACGGGGCCGTTTTGCGTTGTCATCCCAGAAAATCTCTCTAAGTCCTTCATTTTGAATATATAATCGTTTTGCCGTAGCGAAGCTGTACTCGAAGTAGTACTTCAAGCTGCTGCAGTGTAAGAAGAAAACCACAATTCTACACAGGGGCGCATCCGCTGGCCTCGCCTGATTGCAAATTCAGCGGAAATAAATGTATACGCACATTCGGGCGCGGGTCAGGGTTACGACCTCTGTCGTCATCGGATTATGGCGGCCTGATAAGCCAGCCGCGCGTTGCATTTGCCGCCCGCGAGGCCTGCCTTACCGTTGTACGGCTGTTTCGCGGCGTCATCTGCCTGCGATCGCGACGGTATTGGATGGCTGCCTCATGCGCCCGGATGCTGGATTAGATTGGCTGGAATTTAGGATAAGTCCGGCGAGCAAGCACTACAGTCGTTGCTCGCTGGTTGATGGAACCGATAACGCTGCCGTTTCGCCAGGCGCCATACAAGATGTCCTGGCTCGACGCTCTGCGCACGCCCGCATTCTCCCGTCCCGACATGCTCGGTGCGACAGGATGAGTTGCAGGTGGTGCGAACTCGGCAGGACGATCGGCCCCATGCGCCCTGCTGCTGCAGCCGCGCCACCGCGCGCTGCCGCACGACGAGGCATTTCTCCACGGCCTCCTTAATTCTCGCGTATATCCTTGTATGGTTGCCGTTTCCACGGAAGCGGCATTACATGGCCCAAGGGTCGCGGAGTCAAATAAAAATGAAACGCATGTTGTTCAACGCCACGCAGCAGGAAGAGCTGCGCGTGGCAATTGTCGACGGTCAGAAACTGATCGACATCGACATCGAAACCGCCGGACGCGAGCAGCGCAAGTCCAATATCTACAAAGGCGTCATCACCCGCATCGAACCGTCGCTCGAAGCCTGCTTCGTCAGCTACGGCGAAGATCGCCACGGTTTCCTCCCATTCAAAGAAGTTGCCCGTACGTATTTCCGTGAAGGCTGCGACGTCCGCAATGCCACCATCAAGGAAGCGCTGCGCGAGGGCCAGGAAATCATGGTCCAGGTCGAAAAGGAAGAGCGCGGCAACAAGGGCGCTGCGCTGACGTCGTTCATCTCCCTGGCCGGCCGTTACCTGGTGCTGATGCCGAACAACCCGCGCGGCGGCGGCGTATCGCGCCGCGTCGAGGGCGAGGAGCGCCAGGAACTGCGCGAGACGATGGACAAGCTGGACCTGCCGCAAGGCATGTCCGTGATTGCCCGCACCGCCGGCATCGGCCGCAACGTCGAAGAGCTGCAGTGGGACCTGAACTACCTGATGCAGCTGTGGCGCGCGATCGAAGGCGCCTCCAAGGCCGCCTCGGGCGCCTTCCTGATCTACCAGGAAAGCTCGCTCGTCATCCGCGCCATCCGCGACTACTACCAGCCCGACATCGGCGAGATCCTGATCGACACCGACGAGATCTACGAACAGGCGCACCAGTTCATGAGCCACGTGATGCCCGACATGGTGCACCGCGTGAAACGCTACAGCGACGACGTGCCGCTGTTCTCGCGCTTCCAGATCGAACACCAGATCGAGACCGCGTACAGCCGCACCGTGCCGCTGCCGTCGGGCGGCGCCATCGTCATCGACCACACGGAAGCGCTGGTGTCGGTCGACGTCAACTCGGCCCGTGCCACGCGCGGTTCCGACATCGAGACGACCGCGTTCAACACCAACTGCGAAGCGGCCGAGGAAGTGGCCCGCCAGCTGCGCCTGCGCGACCTGGGCGGCCTGATCGTCATCGACTTCATCGACATGGAAGTGGCGAAGAACCAGCGCGAAGTGGAACAGCGCCTGAAAGACGCCCTGCACCATGACCGTGCGCGCGTCCAGATGGGCAAGATTTCCCGCTTCGGCCTGATGGAACTGTCGCGCCAGCGCCTGCGCCCTTCGTTGTCCGAAGGCTCGCACGTGACGTGCCCGCGCTGCTCCGGCACCGGCCATATCCGCGACACGGAATCGTCCGCCCTGCAGGTGCTGCGCATCATCCAGGAAGAGGCGATGAAGGAAAACAGCGCCGCCATCCACGTGCAGGTGCCGGTCGACGTGGCCGCCTTCCTGCTCAACGAGAAGCGCGGCGAAGTGCTGAAGATCGAGAACCGCCACCGCATCACGGTGATCCTGGTACCGAACAAGCACCTGGACACGCCGCACTACAAGCTGGAACGCATCAAGCACGACGATCCGCGCCTGGAAGACACGGCCGCCAGCTACACGATGGCCGAGCAGGCCGAGACCGACATGGCCTTTGCCAAGCGCCAGAAGGAAGAAGCCAAGCCGCGCCAGGAAGCCGTCGTCAAGACGATCACGCCAAGCCAGCCGGCACCGATGGTGGACCGCAAGCCGGCCGAGCCGGTCGCGCCGGTGGCGCCGCCGCCGGCCCCCGTCGCGGCGCCACCGGCCGAGCAGGGCTTCTTTGCCAAGCTGGTGTCGTTCTTTACCGGCAAGCAGCCGGAACCGGTGGCACCGCCCACCCCGGCCATCGTCACGAAACCGGTGGTACCAAGCGCCGACCGCACCGACAAGAACGCCCGTGGCCCACGCGGCCGTGGCCGCAACGGCAAGGGTGGCCGTGACGAGCGCGAACCTGGCAGCCGCGAGGAAGGCGTGAAGCCGGCCGCCGCGGAGGGCCGTCCAGCCCGCCCGCCGCGTCCGCCACGGGAACCGCGTGAAGTGCGTGAGCCGCGCGAGCCGCGTGAAGTCGTGGAAGGCCAGGCCGCGCCGGCCGCCCGTGCCGAGCGCACCGAGCGTGCCGAGCGTCCGGAACGTGGCGAGCGTCCGGAACGCGCTCCCCGCCCACCGCGCGAACCGCGTGAGCCACGCGAACCGAAAGCCCAGCCGGCCGAAGCGAAAGCCGAGGAACTGGCGCTGGCGGCAGCCGGTGTCGGTCCCGTCGGTACAGGCAGCGCCCCGGCCACGGAGACGCCAAGCCTGGTGAAATCGGCCGGCACCGCCAACGCGGGTCCGGAAGGTGAAGAGTTCGAGGGTGGCGAAGGGGGCGACGAGCCGCGCCGCCGCCGCCGTCGTGGCGGCCGCAACCGCAATCGCCGTGAACGCGAAGGCGCCGAGGGCATCGATGGCGTCGAAGGCAGCGAAGGCGAAAGCGGTTTTGCCGCCGAGGGCGACAATGCCGACAAGGCTGTCGTTGCAACGGTGGTCGTGACGGAAACCGTCGAGGTGGCGACCGCCGTCGTGACGGCAGTACCAGCCGAGCAAGCCGAGCCGATCGTGCAGCAGGCCCAGCCTGAAGCACCGGTCCAGGCCGCCGTACCGGCGCAAGCCGAACCAAAACTGGAAACAGCCCAGGAAGCGGCCCCGGCCGTAGCCCAGGCCGCCGATGACGTCGTGGTCGTGCCAGCCGTCGAGGAAGCCGCCGTTGCCCAGGCACCGGCCGCGCCCGCAGTCGAGCCGGCCGAAGCGGAAATCGTCGAGGCACCGGCCGCCGAGCCGCTGCCACCGGTAGCCGAGGTGGCACCGGAGCCCGTGAAGGCGGCGGCAGAAGCCCCGGTCCACGCACCGGTCGAGGCACCGGCGCCCGTCGCGGCCGCCCCGGTCGAGCAGGCTCCGGCCGAGCCAGCGCCAGCCACCCCGGCTCCGGTCCAGGCCGAAGCGCCGGCTGCAGCGCCAGCACCAGCGCCTGTCGAGGCACCGGCCCCAGCGCCTGCTCCGACACCGGCACCGGTACGGGCAACTGCACCGGCACCCGCGGCCGACCTGGACGCCCTGCTGGCCTCGGCCGGCCTGCAGATGGCGTCGACCGACCCGGCCAAGCTGCGCGCCGCGCAGGAAGCGGCCGCCCAGGAAGCGCCACCGGCACCGGTACGCCGCCAGCGCAAGCCGGCCCCCGTCGTCGCCGACGAGCCGCTGGTGCAAGTGTCCACCCGCCAGTGATGCGGTAACGCCGTAATACAAAAGGGAAGCCGCGTGCTTCCCTTTTTTTCGCCATCGCCATGACCATCGACCAGACTCCTCCCGCGCCAGTCTCCCTGTTCACCGCCTTCCGTTACTGGCTGAAGCTGGGCTTCATCAGCTTCGGCGGCCCCGCGGGCCAGATCGCCATGATGCATGCCGAGCTGGTCGAGCGGCGCCGCTGGATTTCGGAACGGCGCTTCCTGCATGCGCTGAACTACTGCATGCTGCTGCCGGGACCGGAAGCGACGCAGCTGGCCATCTACATCGGCTGGCTGCTGCACCGCACCTGGGGCGGCATCGTCGCCGGCGTGCTGTTCGTGCTGCCGTCGCTGCTGCTGCTGACCGGGCTGGGCTGGGTCTACATGGCGTACGGCCACCTGCCCGTCATTGCCGGGCTGCTGTACGGCCTGAAGCCCGCCGTCGTCGCGCTGGTACTGGCGGCCGCGTGGCGCATCGGCCGGCGCACATTGCGCAACGGCTTGCTGGGAACCGTCGCCGGCGCCGCTTTCGTCGCACTGCTGCTGCGCCTGCCCTTCCCGCTCGTCGTGCTGACGGCCGCCGCTGTCGGCTGGCTGGGGGGGCGGCTGCTGCCCGGCAAATTTGTGCCGGGAGCGCCGGCCGCAACCGGGGCGCTGCCTGGCTACGGCCCCGCCCTGATCGATGACGATACGCCGACACCCGCCCACGCCCGTTTCGGCTGGGGCCGGCTGGCCGTCACCGTCGTGGCAGGCATCGCGCTGGTCGGCCTGTCGTGGCTGCTGCTGGCTGCCCACGATGGCCGCAACGGCCCGCTGGCGCAGATGGGCTGGTTCTTCACCAAGGCGGCCCTGTTGACGTTCGGCGGCGCCTATGCGGTGCTGCCGTATGTCTACCAGGGCGCCGTCTACCAGTATTACTGGCTGACGCCGGCCCAGATGATCGACGGCCTGGCGCTGGGCGAGACGACACCTGGTCCTTTGATCATGATCGTCGCGTTCATCGGTTTCGTGGGGGCTGGACGCACCAGCCGTTGGGCGGCGTCGCAGTGTCCGGCATCGTCGGTGCCGGCGTGGCGGCGTGGTTTACGTTCATACCGTCGTTTATCTTCATCCTGGCCGGCGGCCCGCTGGTCGAGGCCACGCGCGACAATATCCGCATGACGGCGCCGTTGACGGCCATCTCGGCGGCCGTCGTCGGCGTGATTGCCAGCCTGGCGGTGTTTTTCGGCCTGCACGTGTTTTTCGTGGCCGGCCACGTACAATGGGCGGCGATCGCCATCGCCGGCGCGGCCGCGCTGGCACTGCTGCGTTACCAGGTGGGGACAGTGAAGCTGCTGCTGGCCTGTGCGATCGCGGGGCTCGTGCTATCTTATCCGGGTGCTTTCACCCAACTATCGTAGTAAAAAGTAATGACTGAGAAGATCATCATCCTGTCGGACGGGCGCGCCCGGGCGCCGGCCATTCCCGCCGCGCTCGAACCCGCGACGGGAGAATTGCGCGACCGCCTGGCCCGGCCCCTGCACGACCTGCGCATTTCGATCACCGACCGCTGCAACTTCCGCTGTGTCTACTGCATGCCGAAGGAAGTGTTCGACAAGGACTACCAGTACCTGCCCCACGCGTCGCTGCTGACGTTCGAGGAGATCACCCGGCTGGCGCGCCAGTTCGTCGCCCACGGCGTCGAGAAGATCCGCCTGACCGGTGGCGAGCCGCTGCTGCGCAAGAATATCGAAAAGCTGATCGGCATGCTGGCTGAATTGCGCACCGTGCACGGCAAGCCGCTCGACCTGACCCTGACCACCAACGGCTCGCTGCTGGCGCGCAAGGCGCAGGCGCTGAGGGATGCCGGCCTGAACCGCGTGACGGTATCGCTGGACGCGATGGACGACGCCGTCTTCCGCGCCATGAACGACGTCGATTTCGCCGTTGCGGACGTGCTGCGCGGCATCGATGCGGCCCACGCCGCCGGCCTGGGGCCCATCAAGGTCAACATGGTCGTCAAGGCCGGCAGCAACGATCAGGAAATCCTGCCGATGGCCCGTTACTTCAAGGGCACGCCGCACATCCTGCGCTTCATCGAGTACATGGACGTGGGCGCGTCAAACGGCTGGAACATGCAGGAGGTGATTCCGTCCGCCGAGATCGTCCGGCGCATCGGTGCCGAGATGCCGCTCGTCCCCGTCGATCCGAACTACACGGGCGAGACGGCGGCGCGCTGGCGCTACGGGGACGGCAGTGGCGAGATCGGCGTGATCTCGTCCGTCACGCAGGCCTTCTGCCAGGACTGCACGCGGGCGCGGCTGTCCACCGAAGGCAAGCTGTACACCTGCCTGTTCGCCACCCGCGGCCACGACCTGCGCGCCCTGCTGCGCGAGGGCCGCAGCGATGCCGAACTGTCGGCCGCCATCGGCGCCGTCTGGCAGGGCCGCGCCGACCGCTATTCCGAACTGAGAACGACCGACACCGAAGGCCTGCCGCGCGCAGGCGAACGCAAGGTCGAGATGTCCTATATTGGGGGATGATTTGACGAGCAGCACCAGCACTACCGACAGTACCACCGCATACGACGACGTCACGGGCTTCATCCTGGCCGGCGGCCGCGGCACCCGCATGGGCCGCGTGGACAAGGGCCTGCAGCCGTTCCGCGGCGCCACCCTGGTGGCGCACGTGCTGCGCCGGCTGGCACCGCAGGTGCACGCGATGGCGATCAACGCCAACCGCAACCAGGACACCTACGCGGCGCTGGGGGCGCCCGTGCTGCCGGACGAACTGACGGGCTTCGAAGGCCCGCTGGCCGGCCTGCAGACGGGGCTGCGGCACTGCGCCACCGACCTGCTCGTCACGGCGCCGTGCGACTCGCCGTTCCTGCCGGCCGACCTGGTGCAGCGCCTGCGCGATGCGCTGGTGACGCAGGAAGCGGACCTGGCGCTGGCGGTGACGATGGAAGCGGACGAGGACGGCGTCGCCCACAAGCAGCCTCATCCGGTGTTCAGCCTGATCCGCAAGAACGCGCTGCCGCGGCTGGACGCCTACCTGGCCGAGGGCGGGCGCCGGATGGACGGCTGGCACAAGTCGATCAAGGTGGCCGAGGTGCTGTTCAACGATGCCGCTGCGTTCCGCAACATCAACACGCTGGCCGAGCTGCAGCAGGAGGAGCAGGCGCGTGACGCCGCGCCGACGTTGCAGGATGTGGTGGGTTGCCTGTCCGGCTACGATCCCCACGCCGTGCCCGTCAGCCAGGCCCAGCACATCATCCGCGAATTCATCCAGCCCGTGCGCACCGTCGAGAAAGTGGCGCTGCGCGCGTCCCTCGGCCGCGTGCTGGCGGCGGACATCGTCTCCCCCATCAGCGTGCCGGCGCACGACAATTCCGCCATGGACGGCTTTGCCTTTGGCGGCGACCAGCTGGACAGTGAACACCCCACCACGCTGGACGTGATCGGCGCCGTCTACGCGGGCCGGCCGTCGGACCTGCGCCCGCAGGCGGGCCAGTGCGTGCGCATCATGACGGGGGGCGTGATGCCGCCCGGCTGCGACACGGTCCTGCCGCAGGAGCTGGCGGCCGGCATCACGGACGATCGCGTCACGATCGCGCCGCGCACCGTCAAGACGGGCGACAACCGCCGCTTCAAGGGCGAGGACCTGATGGAAGGCAGCCCGGCGCTGAAGGCCGGCAAGATCGTCCGCCCGGCCGACCTGGGCCTGATCGCGTCGCTGGGCATCGCCGAGGTGCCCGTGCGGCGCCGGCTGCGCGTGGCGTTCTTCTCCACCGGCGACGAGCTGCGCTCGATCGGCGAGCCTCTGGCGCCGGGCTGCGTATACGACAGCAACCGCTACACCTTGCACGGCATGCTGACGCGCCTGGGCGTGGACATCGTCGACATGGGCATCGTCAAGGACGACCCGGCCTCGCTGGAGGCGGCGCTGCGTGACGCCTGCGAGTGCGCCGATGCCGTCATCACGTCGGGTGGCGTATCGGTGGGCGCGGCGGACTACACCAAGCAGATCATGGCAACCCTGGGCGACGTGACGTTCTGGACCATTGGCATGCGCCCGGGCCGGCCGATGGCGTTCGGCAAGATCCGCTCGAACGGCCACAGCGCGTTCCTGTTCGGCCTGCCGGGCAATCCCGTCGCCGTCATGGTCACGTTCTATTTCTTCGCCCGCCACGCGCTGCTGCGCATGATGGGCGCGACGCCGGGTGACGACCTGCTGGTGCAGGCCCGCTCGTTCGGCTCCATCCGCAAGAAGCCGGGCCGCACCGAGTACCAGCGCGGCATCCTGACCGTCAACGCGGATGGCGCCCGCGAGGTGCGCATCACGGGCTCGCAAGGCTCGGGCATCCTGCGCTCGATGGCGGAAGCGAACTGCATGGTGGTGCTGCCGGATCACCAGGGCAATGTCGCCGCCGGCGAGCTGGTCGACGTACTGCTGTTCGAGGGTTTGATTTAGGGCGAATCCAGCTACCGACCAGCTCGTGTCCCACCGCGGGGTCAGTCACCGCGGTGGGACACGAGCTCAGCTGTCGGCTTCCGGCAGTTCCACTTCCTGGCCCAGCAGCATCTGCGCGGCGTCGGCCGGCAGCGCTTCCACCGATTTCAGCTTGCGCGCCATCTGGCGGCTGCGCACTTCGGCCGACTCGATGTTCTTCGCCGCGCGCTCCAGCGTGGTTTTCGTGGCGGCCAGCACGTCGCCGAACTTGCCGAACTCCGTCTTGACGGCGCCCAGCACCTGCCACACCTCCGACGAGCGCTTCTCCAGCGCGAGGGTGCGGAAGCCCATCTGCAGGCTGTTCAGCAGCGCCGTCAACGTGGACGGCCCCGCGATGCTGATGCGGTTGGTGCGCTGCAGCTCGTCGGCCAGACCGGGCCGGCGCATCACTTCGGCGTACAGCCCTTCCGTCGGCAGGAACAGGATGGCGAAGTCGGTCGTCTGCGGCGGACATACGTATTTCTCGGCGATGGTCTTCGCTTCGTTGCGCACGGCCCGCTCCAGCTCGCGGCCGGCCAGGGCCACGCCATCCGCATCGGCGCGCTCGGCCGCTTCGAGCAGCCGTTCGTACTGTTCTTTCGGGAACTTGGCGTCGATCGGCATCCAGACGGGCGCGCCGCCCTCCTTCATGCCCGGCAGTTTCAACGCAAACTCGACGCGCGCATTGGTGCCGGCGACGGTCTCGACGTTCTTGGCGTACTGGTCGGGAGTCAGCACCTGCTCCAGCAGCATTTCCAGCTGCACCTCGCCCCACGTGCCGCGCGTCTTGACGTTGGTCAGCACGCGCTTCAGGTCACCCACGCCCAGCGCCAGCTGCTGCATCTCGCCCAAGCCCTGGTGCACCCGCTCGAGGCGGTCGGAGACCTGCTTGAACGACTCCGTCAGGCGTGACTCCAGCGTGGCGTGCAGTTTTTCGTCGACGGTCTGGCGCATCTCCTCCAGCCGGGCGCCGTTGTCGGTCTGCAGGTCGCGGATGCGGGTTTCCAGGGTCATGCGCACCTCCGCCAGGCGGCGCGCGTTCGACTCCGTCAGCACTTCGATCTGGCGGCGCATGCCGTCCAGCTGCTGTACCGTGGCCGCATGGCTCTGGCCCAGCGTGTGCGTCATTTCCTGGCGCTGCGCCTGGGCGGTGGCCTGCAACTGCAGGCGCACCTCGCGCTCGACACGGTCGAGGCGCTCGCCGATATCGCCGCCCGCCCGGGGGCGCAGCAGCAGCGCCACTTGCAGCAGCAGGATCAGCAGGGCGAGGCCCAGCAGGAGATACAGTTCCATTGTCATTCCACAGTCATTGAATACTGTGGAAATATACAGCATCCGGCGTGCTGCACCCCGAAACCGAAAACAGGGGGCAGACCCGGTGGGTCTGACCCCAGCCTCTGCTGTTGGGTTCCAAAATCGTCGCTGGCGTCTTCGGTCAACCCGGCGTGTTGCGCATCCAGTCGGCGGTCTGGTAGAACGATTGCATCAAGCGCAGGCGCAGGTCTTCGGCGATGCCGACGTCTTCCATTGCCCAGGCCATGGCGCGCAGCCACTGGTCGCGCTCGCTGGTGCCCACCGCGAACGGCAGGTGCCGCGCACGCAGGCGCGGGTGGCCGAACTGTTCCTGGTACAGGTCGGGGCCACCCATCCAGCCGGACAGGAACCAGAACAGCTTGTCGCGCGACCCATCCGTCGCGGGCGGGTGCATGGCGCGGATGCCGGCAAACTCCGGTTCCAGCTCCATCAGGTCGTAGAAGCGGTCGACCATTTCCCGCAGCTTGGCTTCGCCGCCAATGATGTCGTAAAGCGTACGTGTTTCGTTCATGGGCGCCATGATAACCCACCTGCACAGTGCGATTGATGTAGATCAAGCCGATTCCCGATACCACTCAAGACAGACGAGTTTGGGTGGAAGATGGACGCTTGTCAGGAGTAAATACAGCCATGCGCGACGATCGCCTCGAACGCAAAGCCGGCACGTTTTTCGCCGCCCAGCTGCGCCGCCACCGCAACGGCGAGCGCTCTGCCGTGCAGGCGCTCGTGCTGGGCTGGACTGCGCTGCTGCTGCACCCGCTGCATTTCGCCCTGTACACGTGGGTGTTCCCCAGCCTTTCGACAATCCCACGCTGCGCGCGCTCGGCATGGCCATCGGCGCCGCGGGCATCGCGGCCGAACGGATGGGCCCGCGCTACTGCGAACTGTACGTGCCCGTCGCCGTCGCGTTCCAGCTGCCGTTTTTCAGCACGTACATGTTCCTGATGAACGATACGGGCGTCGCCTGGGCCCAGTGGTTGACGGTGGCGACGGTGGCGCTGTTTCATTTCCCCCCGCCGGTGGCCCTGCGCGCCTATGCGATCGGCACCTTGCTGGCCTGCGCCTGCGTACTGCTGCATGGAAGCGGCAACAGCATCCTGACACAGGGCGCGCTGCAGCAGCTGCCCGTGCACGCGTTCGTCATCGGCCTGCTGTACGCGGCCCGCGTCGGCCGCTCCGCGCTGGAGCAGGAGAAACTGGCCGGCATGGGCGAGGGACTCGGCGCGGTGGCGCACGAGATGCGTACGCCGCTGGCCAGCATGGATGCCAATGTGCGCGGCTTGACACGCATGCTGCAGGCCGAGACGGCGGGCAACGGTGCCCAGGACGACGTGCGCCAGGCCATGACGCGGATCCAGTACGAAGTGCGCCACATGAACCACCTGATCGACCTGTTCCTGCTGAGCGCGAACGCGGTGCGGCGGCGACTCGACCCGTCCGAATCCGTGTCGATGGCCGACGCCGTGCAGTCGGTGCTGCGGCGCTATCCTTTTACCAGCCCCGCGCAGCGCAGCGCGGTGGCCGTGGACGTGCGCGGCAACTTCAGCTTTGCGGGGCAATACGAATTGACGGTGGTGATCCTGCTGAACCTGCTTCGCAATGCCTTGAAGGCAATCCACCGTGCCGGCAAGGGCCGCGTGCGCATTGTCGTGGAAGGCAATCGCAAGCCACCCCGGCTGCTCTTCATCGATACCGCATGCGGCATTGCCGCGCGCCGGCAACCCTTTATCTTCCATCGCTTCTACGCATATCCGGCACACAACGGGACCGGCGTCGGCCTGGCCTTGTGCCGCCAGATCATGCATGCCTGGAATGCCAGCATCCGCTGCGTGTCACGCGAAAGCGCTTACGCCATCTTCGTACTTGAATTCCCCGTCCAGCGCGCCAATGTGCCATCAGGTGAACCATGAGACTTCCGATTTTCGCCCACCCCACCACCACCGTCCTGGTTGATGACAGCGACTCGTTCCTGAAAAGCCTGTCGTTCCAGCTCGATCCCCTGCTTCCCAGCAAGACGTTCCACGACACGACGATGGCACTGGACTGGTTCAATGCCAGCACGCGCCGTGCCGACCTGCCGTTGCATGTCAATTTCGATATCCTGAACCAGACGGCCGACCAGCCCAACGTGGCCGTGGACGTGCGTCGCATCCATGACCTGTGCGCCAGCCAGCACCGCTTCACGATCCCGTCCGTGCTGGTGGTCGATTATTCGATGCCACAGATGAATGGCGTCGAGTTCTGCCGGCAGATCGAATACCTGCCGTGCAAGAAGATCCTGTTCACGGGCGCGGCGGACGAAAAGATCGCCGTCAACGCCTTCAACGAGGGGCTGATCGACCGCTTCATCCGCAAGAGCGACGACGATGCGCTCGACCGCCTGGAACGGGAAATCCTCGCCATGCAGCGGGCGTTCTTTGTCGACCAGGCCGAGACCCTGCGCGACCTGCTGGCACTGCACGATTATTCCTTCTTGCGCTGCAATACGATGGCGGGCCTCGTGCGCGAGCTGTACAGCACGCACGGCTTCGTCGAGCATTACCTGCACTCGAGCCCGACCGGCATCCTGTTCCTCGACCGCCACGGCCGCGCCAGCCTGATGGTCATCGAGACGGAACTGGGCATGCACGCGCAGTACGAAGTGGCGCGCGACAACGATGCGCCGCAATCGCTGCTGACGGCATTGCAGGAACGCCGCGTCTTGCCGTTCTTCCCACCCGAGGCGGGTGCGGGCATGTATTCCACGGCGGCGGGCGAGCAGTGGCACCGCTACTGCTGCGCACCGCAGGTGCTGCAAGGCCGCGAACGCTACTACTGGGCCTTGTTCGAATTCCCCGGCCACTACCTGGACAGCCCCGTCTACCCGTTCAGCGAGTTCCTCAACTCGCGCCACCCGCCCTGCGACCTGGCCGCATAAAAAAGGGTGACAGTCACCATTTCTAAATGGTGACTGTCACCCTTACTTTTTCAAGCCTCCGCCGCCTTGTTCAGGCTTCGCGCAGCGTCTGCAGCGGCGGCTGGTTCAGCACGTTGCGCAGGCCCAGCCAGCCGCCCGCGATGGCACACAGCGCGCCCGCTGCCAGGCCGACGATCCAGACGACGGGGCTGAACGTCCAGTCGAACTTGAACACGTATTTCGCCAGCCCCCAGCCCATGGCGGCGGCCCCGCTGGCGGCCAGCAGCCCCGACAGCGAACCCACCAGCAGGAACTCGATCAGCTGCGCCTGCGACAGCTGCCGGCGCGTGGCCCCCAGCGCGCGCAGCAGGCCCGCCTCGCGGGTACGCTCGTCCTGCGAGCCCATCAGTGCGGCGTACAGCACGAGGAGGCCGGAAGCCAGCGTGAAGGCGAACAGGAACTCGACGGCGCGGATGACCTGCTCGAGCACGGACGTGATCTGGCGCAGCACCCCGCCCACGTCGACGACGGTCAGGTTGGCAAAGTCGCGCGTCAGCGCGCTGGCCACGCGCGACGCCTGCCGCGGCAGGTGGAATGCCGTGATCCACGTCTGCGGCGTGTCCGCCATCGCGCTCGGGTTGACGATGACGAAGAAATTGACGCGCATCGAGCTCCACTTCAGCTTGCGCAGGCTCGTGATCTTCGCCTCGACGGGCGAGCCCGCGATGTCGAAGCGCATCGTATCGCCCAGCTTCAGGTTCAGCGTCTCGGCCATGCCGGCTTCGACGGACGCTTCGGCCACGCCGGGCGCATCGGTAAACCAGCGGCCGGCCACGATGTCGTTCTGCGCCGGCACCGCCGCCATCGTCGACAGGTTGAACTCGCGCTCGGCAATACCACGCGCGCGCTCCTCGGTGTAGGTATCCGGCGTGACGGGCTTGCCGTTGATGGCCGTCAGCCGGCCCCGGATCATCGGATACAGGGGCGCCGGCAGCGCCCCGCCCTGCTGCAGGCGGCGGGCGATCTCGTCCTTCTGGTCCGGCTGGATATTGATGACGAAGTGATTGGGCGCGTCCGGCGGCGTGGCATTGCGCCACGCCCCCATCAGGTCGCCCCGCACGATGGTCAGCAGCAGCAGCGCCATCAGGCCCAGCGCCAGCGCGACCACCTGCACGACGGTGGCGCCGGGCCGGCGCCGCAGCGACGTCACGGCAAAGCGCCAGGCCTGGTGATTCACGCCGGTGCGGGCGCGCCGCAAGGCGACGAGACCCAGCCAGCCGGCCAGCGCAAACAGGCCGAATGCGGCAAGGAAGCCCAGCGCCGTCATCAGTGCGAGCTTCAGGTCGCCGGCCTGCCACAGCAGCAGCACGACAAAGGCGCCCAGGCCGAGCCCGTACGTGGCCAGTACCGCCGGCTGCGGCGCGCCCTGCTCGCGCCTGATCACCCGGTTGTGGGGTACATTGCGCAGCTGCAGGATCGGCGGCAGCGCGAAGCCGGCCAGCAGCAGCATGCCGACGGCCAGCCCCTGCAATGCGGGCACGAACGTGGCCGGCGGCAGGTCGGCCGATACCAGCCGGCCCAGCATTTCCAGCAGCACGTAATGGCCGGCAAAGCCCACCAGCACGCCGACCACGCTGCCCGCCAGTCCCACCAGCAAGAATTCGATCAGGTACATGGCCGTCACCTGGTTCTGCGTCAGGCCCAGGCAGCGCAGCATCGCACAGGCGTCCAGGTGGCGCTGCATGAAGCGGCGCGCGGCCATCGCCACGGCCACGGCGGCCAGCAGCGCCGACAGCAGGCCCACCAGCGACAGGAACTGGTCGGCCCGCTCCAGCGTCTCGCGCATTTCCGGCCGGCCTTCCTGCAGCGTATCGATGCGCACGCCGCGCACGTTGCCCGCCTTGACCTGGGCACGCAGCCAGTCGGCGTAACCCGTCACCGCCTGCGTGCCCTGCTCGCCGTTCGCCGCCAGCAGCAGCCGATAGGTGATACGGGCGCCGGGCTGCACCAGGCCGGTCGCCGGCAACTCGTCCAGCCGCATCATCGCGCGTGGCGCGAACGTGGCGAAGCCGCTGCCACGGTCCGGCTCGGAAGCGATCAGCTGGGCGACGCGGAACGTGCGGTCGCCCAGGCGCACGGAGGCGCCCACCTGGGTCTGCAGCTTTTCCAGCAGGGGCGCGTCCAGCCACACGGTGCCGGGCGCGGGAATGTCGGCGGCGGGCGTACCGATGCTGTCGAGGGCCTGCTCCGTGGCGGTGGTCACCTTGACGCGCCCGCGCAGCGGATAGCCGGCGCCGACCGCTTTCAGCGACACCAGCGTGGACTGGGCCGATTCGCCCTCGCCCGCCTGCGCCATGCTCTGGAACACGGTGGTGGCGGTCTGCACCAGGTTGCGCCGGGCCGCCTCGTCGCGCCAGGCCTGCGGCGTGGGTTGGTCGGTAGCGACGACGAGGTCGGCGCCCAGCAGCTGGTAGGCGTCACGGTTCAGGCCGGCGCGCAGGCGGTCGATGAAGAAGCCGGCGGCGGACAGTGCCGCGACGGCCACCACCAGCGCGACGAGGAGGAAGCGCAACTGGCCGGCGCGCCAGTCGCGCGCGGTCATGCGCAGGGCTTGGCGGAACATGGGTCAGACCACGTTGAAGGCGGCGAAATAGGCATCCACCTCGTCGAGGAACTGCTGCTTGCGCGCAGGCTCCAGGAACGACGCGGCAAAGCTGTTTTTCGCCAGCTCGTGCGCATGCTGCAGGCCCAGCGGCAGCGACTCGAACGCGGCCACGAAATTGTCGTTCAGGTAACCACCGAAGTAGGCCGGGTCGTCCGAATTGACGGTGGCGACGAGGCCGGCATCCAGCAATTGCAGCAGGTTGTGTTCACGCATGTTGTCGAACACGCGCAGCTTGATGTTCGACAGCGGGCAGACGGTCAGTGCCATCTTCTCGGCCGCGATGCGGCGCGTCAGCGCGGCATCCTCCAGGCAGCGCACGCCATGGTCGATCCGCTCCACGTGCAGCACGTCCAGCGCGGTCTCGATGTAGGCCGGCGGGCCTTCCTCGCCTGCGTGCGCGACCAGGTGCAGGCCCAGGTCGCGGCAGCGCGCGAACACGCGCGCGAACTTTTCCGGCGGATGGCCCACTTCGGAAGAATCCAGGCCGACACCGATGAACTTGTCGCGGTAGGGCAGCGCCGCTTCCAGCGTAGCCAGCGCGTCCTCCTCCGACAGGTGGCGCAGGAAGCACAGGATCAGTGTCGCGCTGATCGGCCCTTCCTGGCAGGCGCGGTGGATGCCGCCGATGACTTCGCCGATCGGCACGCCGCGCGAAGTGTGCGTCTGCGGATCGAAGAAGATCTCCGCGTGGCGCACGTGGTCGGCTTTCGCCTTGGCCAGGTAGGCCGCCGTCATGTCGTGGAAATCCTGTTCCTTCAGCAGCACGCTGGCGCCGGCGTAATAGATGTCGAGGAAGGACTGCAGGTCCTTGAAATCGTAGGCGGCGCGCAACGCGTCCACCGACGGATACGCCAGCTGCACGCCGTTGCGCTCGGCCAGTGCGAAAATCAGCTCCGGTTCGAGCGAACCCTCGATATGGATATGCAGTTCGGCCTTGGGCATGTTGCGCACGATGTGCAGCAATTGGGTGTTCATGGATTTTCCTTTATTGGTACAAGATGACGACGCTTTCCGGCATCTTAGCGCAAGACGGCGCCGTTGGCCGGGCCATGCCCTGGCGCACGGTTTGTGCGGCGTTCAGCACAGCTTTGGCAACCATGCTACTGTGGCGGCAAGCGTGAAGAATTTTGCAACAGTGTCGTGGGCAGTATCGGTCGTGCGGGCTTTTATCGTTCGTAATCAATCGCTTGGAACGGGTTTTGACGATGCCGGATAATGTTTTGACTTCCTGCACCATTAGCGCAATAATTAATTTCACAAGCGTAAGATGCGTTTATACGTACACACACGCACGCCGCGCCAGCTCCCACGGCACGGCCAATAAAAAATCCGGCCGGTACGCGCAAGCCGTACCCGAACCAAGCCGAGACACAATAACAAGCAAGAGAGTTTGCACCCAGGATCAGGCCAGCAGCCAGCCGCGACGACTGCCGACCACAGTAGGGCTCTTCGAGACATGACGCCGGGCGGGACCGGTTCCGGCCAACAGCGCAGTCATGCGGCTTACCGGCCGCATGGCGGGCACCGCAGGCCGGCAGCCGCCGCCCCGGCAGGTTGAACGAGGGTCCGTGACGAGTAGGTTTACATCAGAGGACATGCACATGACCATCTTTGACAACTACGCAGCACGGTACGAGCGCACCCGGGAAGAGGAAATGTCCCTTTCCGAATATCTCCAGCTTTGCAAGAAGGATCACCTTACCTACGCGACGGCTGCGGAACGCATGCTGGCCGCGATCGGCGAACCCACCCTCGTCGATACGCGCAACGACACCCGCCTGTCCCGCATCTTCGCCAACAAGGTCATCAAGATCTATCCCGCGTTCCGCGAGTTCTACGGCATGGAGGAAGTGATCGAACAGGTCGTTTCCTACTTCCGCCACGCGGCGCAGGGGCTGGAGGAGCGCAAGCAGATCCTGTACCTGCTGGGTCCCGTGGGCGGCGGCAAGTCGTCGATCGCCGAGAAACTGAAGTCGCTGATGGAGCAGGTGCCGTTCTACTGCATCAAGGGTTCGCCCGTCAACGAGTCGCCACTGGGCCTGTTCAACGAGGCCGAGGATGGCGTCATCCTGGAAGAGGATTACGGCATCCCGCGCCGCTACCTGCGCAACATCCCCAGCCCGTGGGCCGTCAAGCGCCTGCACGAGTTCAATGGCGACATCAACCAGTTCCGCGTCGTCAAGCGCTACCCGTCGATCCTGAAGCAGGTCGCCATCTCCAAGACGGAGCCGGGCGACGAGAACAACCAGGACATCTCGTCCCTCGTCGGCAAGGTCGACATCCGCAAACTCGAGGACTACGCCCAGGACGATCCGGATGCGTACAGCTACTCCGGCGGCCTGTGCCTGGCCAACCAGGGCCTGATGGAATTCGTCGAGATGTTCAAGGCGCCCATCAAGGTGCTGCACCCGCTGCTGACGGCCACGCAGGAGGGCAACTACAAGGGCACGGAAGGCTTCGGCGCGATCCCGTTCGACGGCATCGTGCTGGCCCACTCGAACGAGTCGGAGTGGAAGAGCTTCCGCAACAACCGCAACAACGAAGCCTTCCTGGACCGGATCTACATCGTCAAGGTGCCGTACTGCCTGCGCGTGTCCGACGAAGTGAAGATCTACGAGAAGCTGTTGCGCAATTCGTCGCTGGCGGAAGCGCCGTGCGCGCCGGGTACCTTGCGCATGATGTCGCAGTTTGCCGTGCTGTCGCGCCTGAACGAACCGGAAAACTCGTCCATCTTCTCGAAAATGCTCGTGTACGATGGCGAAAACCTGAAGGACACCGATCCGAAGGCGAAGTCGATCCACGAGTACGTCGACTATGCGGGGGTGGACGAAGGCATGAACGGCCTGTCGACGCGCTTCGCGTTCAAGATCCTGTCCAAGGTGTTCAACTTCGACTCGACGGAAGTGGCGGCCAACCCCGTGCACCTGCTGTACGTGCTGGAGCAGCAGGTCGAGCGCGAGCAGTTCCCGCCGGAGACGGAACAGAAATACTTCTCGTACATCAAGGAACACCTGGCGCAGCGCTACGTGGACTTCATCGGCAAGGAGATCCAGACGGCCTACCTGGAAAGCTATTCCGAATACGGCCAGAACATCTTCGACCGCTACGTGACGTTTGCGGACTTCTGGATCCAGGACCAGGAATACCGCGATCCGGATACCGGCGAGAGCTTCGACCGCGAGTCGCTGAACGCGGAGCTGGAAAAGATCGAGAAGCCGGCCGGCATCAGCAATCCGAAGGACTTCCGCAACGAGATCGTCAACTTCGGGCTGCGCGCCCGCGCCAACAACGGCGGCAAGAACCCGGCCTGGACAAGCTACGAGAAGTTCCGCACGGTCATCGAGAAGAAGATGTTCTCGAATACGGAGGAGCTGCTGCCCGTCATCTCGTTCAATGCCAAGGCCAGCGCCGAAGACGCCAACAAGCATGCCGACTTTGTCGCGCGCATGGTGGAAAAAGGCTACACCGCCAAGCAGGTCCGCCTGCTGTGCGAGTGGTATCTGCGTGTGCGGAAGTCGTCGTAACGCCGGCGGTGCGATAATAGGTTGACGCCAGCGCGGCCGGGCCGCGCTGGCCGCACCACCGGATTCTCAGCTGTGCAGGAGGTTTCATTTGACTTACCTCATCGACCGTCGTTTGCAAGGCAAGAATAAATCCGCGGTCAATCGCGAGCGTTTCTTGCGGCGCTACAAGAGCCAGATCAAGGACGCCGTCGGGCGCGCCATCAAGGGTCGTTCGATCACCGACATCGAAAATGGCGAAAAAGTTTCCATCCCTGTCAAGGACGTGAACGAGCCCAGCTTCGGCCACGCCCATGGCGGCGTATGGGAAGTGGTCAATCCCGGCAACCAGGAATACCAGAAGGGCGACCAGATCGCCCGGCCCAAGGGCGGGGGCGGCGCCGGCCGCGGCAAGGCCGGCAACAGCGACCAGACCACGGAAGACGACTTCATCTTCGAGCTGTCGCGCGAAGAGTTCATGAACTATTTCTTCGAAGACCTGGAGCTGCCCAACCTCGTCAAGACCCAGCTCACCGCCACCACCGACTTCAAGACCCAGCGCGCCGGCTACACCGTGTCCGGCACGCCCTCGAACATCCACGTACTGCGCTCGTTGCGCGGCGCGCTGGGCCGGCGTATCGCCGTCGGCGGGCCGTCGCGCCGGCAACTGGCCGAGGCCGAGCAGGAACTGGAAACGCTGCTGCTGGACGGCGCGCCGCTGGACGACCCCAAGGTCGTCGAACTGAAAAAGCTGATCCATCACCTGCACACGCGCCTTTTGGCGATCCCCTTCATCGACCCGTTCGACCTGCGCTACAGCAACCGCATCAAGGTGCCGAAGCCGATGACACAGGCCGTGATGTTCTGCATCATGGACGTGTCGGGCTCGATGGACGAGCAGCGCAAGGACACGGCCAAGCGCTTCTTCATCCTGCTGTACCTGTTCCTCAAGCGTGTGTACGACAAGATCGACGTCGTCTTCATCCGTCACCACACGGCGGCGGCGGAAGTGGACGAGCACGAGTTCTTCCATTCGCGCGAGTCGGGCGGTACGGTCGTGTCGTCGGCGCTGAACCTGCTCAACAAGATCATCGACGAGCGCTACGGCGCCGGCTCGTGGAACAGCTACGTGGCGCAGGCATCGGACGGCGACAACTGGGACAACGACTCGGTGCTGTGCCGCCAGTTGCTGACCAACACGATCATGCCGAAAGTGCAGTACTACACATACGTGGAGATCACGGACGGGCCGCCGCAGAACCTGTGGGAGCAATACGCCCAGGTGCCGGACCACCACCAGCACTTCGCCATGCAGAAAATTGTCACGCCGGCCGATATCTATCCGGTGTTCCGTGAACTGTTCAAGAAGCAGCCAAAATGAACCAGATGACGAAACGACCTCCCCACCCGCGCGCGCTGCCGGAGCAGTCGGAATGGACGTTCGAGCTGATCGAACAGGCGCACGAGGAAATCAAGCGTGTGGCGCAGGGCTTCGGGCTCGACACCTATCCCAACCAGCTGGAGATCATCACGGCCGAGCAGATGATGGATGCGTACACGTCCGTCGGCATGCCCGTCTCGTATAACCACTGGTCGTTCGGCAAGCACTTCCTCGCTACCGAGAAGGGCTACAAGCGCGGCCAGATGGGCCTGGCGTACGAGATCGTCATCAACTCGAACCCGTGCATCGCCTACCTGATGGAAGAGAACAGCCTGACGATGCAGGCACTGGTCATCGCGCACGCCGCGTATGGCCACAACTCCTTCTTCAAGGGCAACTACCTGTTCCGCACGTGGACGGATGCGGAAGCCATCGTCGACTACATGGTGTTTGCCAAGAATTACATCGCCGAGTGCGAGCAGCGCCACGGCATCGACGCCGTCGAGCTGCTGCTGGACTCGTGCCATGCGATCCAGAACTACGGCGTCGACCGCTACAAACGCCCCGCCAAGCTGTCGCTGGCGCAGGAGCAGCAACGGCAGAAGGAGCGCGAGGCCTACCTGCAGTCCCAGGTCAACGAACTGTGGCGCACGCTGCCGCGGCGCGAGGAAGAGGAGACGGTCGCGCAAGCCCCTACCCGCTTCCCGCCCGAGCCGGAAGAGAACCTGCTGTACTTCATCGAGAAGTATGCGCCGCTGCTCGAGCCCTGGCAGCGCGAGCTGGTGCGCATCGTGCGCAAGATCTCCCAGTACTTCTACCCGCAGCGCCAGACGCAGGTGATGAACGAGGGCTGGGCGACTTTCTGGCACTACACGATCCTCAACCAGCTGTATGACGAAGGTGTCGTCGGCGACGGCTTCATGATGGAGTTCCTGAAGAGCCATACGAACGTCGTCTACCAGCCGCCCGTGCATAGCCAGTATTACAACGGCATCAATCCGTATGCGCTGGGCTTCGCGATGATGACGGACATCCGCCGCATCTGCGAGCACCCGACGGCAGAGGATCGCGAATGGTTCCCGGACATCGCCGGCAGCGACTGGAAGAAGACGCTGGACTTCGCCATGCGCAACTTCAAGGACGAGAGCTTTATCGCCCAATACCTGTCGCCCAAGCTGATCCGCGAGTTCCACTTCTTTGCCGTGCTGGACGACGACAAGAACGAGAAGCTCAACGTCTCGGCCATCCATGACGAGATGGGCTACCGCTACGTGCGCCAGCAGCTGGCCGACCAGTACAACCTGGGCAATCGCGAGCCGAACATCCAGGTCTGGTCCGTCAACACGCGCGACGACCGGGCGCTGACCTTGCGCCATACGCAGTTCAACCGCCGTCCGCTGAACCAGCAGGCGCACGAGGTGCTGAAGCACGTGGCGCGGCTGTGGGGCTTCGATGTCCACCTGGACACGGTATCGCCGGAAGGCAAGCTCATCAGCACGCTGGAGTGCAAGCGCGAGAAGCGGGGGCGGATCATCTAGGGCTGCAGCGCCTCGATGCTTCTAAAACAGGCATCCGGTGGTCGAGTCAGACTCGGCAACCGGGTGCCTTTTCCATGCACGCTGCCTGAACTTGGCGCGCCAATCTGAAAAGTTGGTCGTGCCGGTCTCGGATTTATTACTTTTTGGACTGCCCCCTGCGCGCCCTTGCACCAATCTGGCGCACGCCCCTCCAGATATAAGCCGGCGAGGTGCCACTATGGCATTCAGTGACCCGCCGAGCCACGTGGCCTGACCGGAATGTCAAGATTTCCTCTTCCGGTCAGGCCACTACCTCTACCAAAAGATGTAGTGAAATTTCAAAGCTAATCAAAAAGTATCAGCAGAACACCCATGCGCACGCTTTTTGCATATACTGGACCGGCGGCCAAAGAGGTCGAGTCGGTTACTGGAGGGAAACACAGTTGACCGAATTTTACGTTACGAGAAGCCGTAAAACGGCTCAGAATATTCTGTTTTTACGCGGTTGAGAAAACTATTGCATGTCTCGCCACGCTGGCGCCGGGAGGTGTCGCAGACGGGCTTGGAAGCTGCGCCAGAACGGTGCGGCGAAGCTTCGCGGAAGTGCGCTAAAGGCATGAAATTTAACCGGATTTTGGAGATCAAAATTCTATGTAAAATGAAGAATTCGTATGTATAATTCGCCGACGTCCCGGATGCGGCTGTAGCTTTGTGTCGCCATTTTGGGGGTTCAAGTAGAGTAGGATTGGAGAAAGCAGGCATGAATTTTAGTGATAACGGGAAGGTCAAGAAGAACTATACCGGCATCGTCATAGTGGTGGCCCTGCACATTGTGGCTGCATACGGGATCGTGTCAGGCTTGGGCAAACGGATGATCAGTAAAATGGTCGAGCCGGTTGAAACCAAGATCATCGAGGAGGTTGCTCCTCCTCCACCGAAAGAGCTGCCGCCGCCACCTCCACCGCCAGAAATGAAGGCGCCACCACCGCCCTTCATTCCTCCGGTCGAAGTGAACGTTCAGCAACCACCGCCACCGCAGAACGTGATCGCGAACGCGACCAACGTGAAGCCGGCAACGAACCAGTTGACCCCGCCAGCACCGCCAGCACCACCGGCACCGCCAGCACCTCCGGCACAGGCAGTACGCACCGCCGCAGTGGTCGACTTCAGCACCTGCCAGAAACCGGAATGGCCGAAGTCTTCGCTGCGTAACGAGGAAACGGGTACGGTGACGCTGCAGTTCCTGATTGGCGTCGACGGCCGCGTCGCCGACTCCAAGGTTCTCAAGTCCAGTGGCTTCCGTGACCTGGACAAGGCCGCGGTAGCTGGTATCAGTAAATGCAAATTCAAGCCCGCCACCGTTGACGGCAAGCCGCAAGAAGGCTGGCAGAGTATGCAGTACGTCTGGACGCTGGAATAAACCAACCGAGACAGTGTCTCAATTAGCAATTTCGTTGGCGTTACGTTCAGCGAACTGATCTTTTATCATTTTGGAGGAAGCATGTTTAAGAATACCCGTTTGTCCGCTGTACTGGCCGCTGTGCTGTTCTCGGTGACCGCAGCATCCGCCCTGGTGAGCGCACCGGCCCTGGCCGACGCGCCAGCCCCGGCAGCCGCTGAAGCACCTGCGGCAGCTCCGGCAGCGGACGCAGCGGCAGCTCCGGCAGCACCAGCTGCCGACGCAGCTGCTCCAGCAGCCGACGCGGCAGCCGGCCACGGCGACGCAGCCGGCAAGGAAGAAGTCGAGAACCCATTCGGCATCAAGGCCGTGTGGCACTCGGGCTGGGTCGCGAAAGGCACGATCGTCATCATGTCGATCATGTCGATCGGCTCCTGGTACATCATCATCACCAAGCTGCTGGACCAGATGAAGATCATGCGTCAAGCCAAGGACGTGCACGCCAAGTTCTGGAAAGCTTCGTCGGTCGCCGCTGGCGCCACGACGCTGGCTGAAGGCTCGCCATTCCGCTTCATCGCTGAAACTGGCATCAAGGCTTCCGGCCACCACGACGGCGCCCTGCTGGAGCAGATCGACCTGTCGACCTGGGTGACGATGTCGATCCAGCGCGCCGTGGACAAAGTCCAATCGCGCCTGCAAGACGGCCTGTCGTTCCTGGCAACCGTCGGCTCGACCGCACCGTTCATCGGTCTGTTCGGTACCGTCTGGGGTATTTACGGCGCACTGACCAACATCGGTATGACCGGTAACGCGTCGATCGACAAGGTTGCAGGTCCGGTCGGTGAAGCACTGATCATGACGGCATTCGGTCTGGCAGTCGCAGTTCCTGCCGTTCTGGGCTACAACTGGCTGGTGCGTCGTAACAAGTCGGCAATGGAAGAAGTCCGTTCGTTCTCGGCCGACGTGCACTCCGTGCTGATCTCCGGCGCCATGTCCACCGCTGACTCCGCTGCTCGCGCGGCCAAAAAAGTAGGCTAATACCATGTCGATGTCCGTAGGCTCCGATAGCGGAGGCGAAGACCAGGTAATGTCAGAGATCAACACGACGCCCCTCGTGGACATCATGTTGGTTCTGCTGATCATCTTCCTGATCACCAGCCCGGTCGTCCTCAAGCTGCAGAAGATTGCGCTGCCGGAAGAGGTCAACCAGGCGATCCAGACGAAGCCGGAAAATGTCAACATCGTGGTTAACAAAGATGGCGACATCTACTGGAATCAGAAGAAAATGCGGGACACGAATGAGTTGTTCGATTTTCTGAAGGTCGAGGCAGTGAAGTTGCCGCAACCCGAAGTGCACGTACGTGGCGACAAGGAAGCCAAGTACGAGTCCATCGGCCGCGTGATCTTCACGACCCAGCGCGCTGGCATCCAGAAGGTCGGTTTCATCACCGAACCGCCTGACAAGATGTAAGGCCCCTGCCCGGCCGCCTGCTCCAATCGGCGGTCCGGGCAGTCTTTCGAAAGGAACACACCCATGAGTATGAATGTCGGTTCGGGCAGCGCAAATCCCAATGCGGATCCGGAACCAATGATGGAAATGAACATGACACCGCTCATCGACGTGATGCTGGTGCTGATCATTATGTTGATTATTACGATCCCTAAGGCGAACCACTCGGTGAACCTGAACATGCCGGTGGGTACCCCGCCGCCACCGACGAAAGAACCGGTGGTCGTTCAGATCGACGTGGACTTCGACGGCACGATCCTGTGGGATGGCGCCGTGGTTCCGGATCGTGCTCAACTGGAACAGAAGCTGATGAACGTGGCGGCACAGGCTGATCAGCCGGAAGTGCACCTGCGTCCCAACAAGCTGGTCAACTACGAGTCCGTGGCAGGCGTGATGGCTGCGGCCCAGCGTCTGGGTGTCACCAAGATCGGCCTGGTCGGCAACGAACAGTTCCAGTAATGGGATCAAGGAAGCGCCCTGCCAGCACGACAGTGGCGGCCTGAAGCGCACGCTGCCGGCAGCATCGACAGCGTGCAACCCAGCCTGGCACGGAACGTGCGTAGTCCTGCGGAGCTTCCTGGAGTGCGTCTCTTTATTTTCCCCGATAGGCAGGTTATCCTGCCTATTCGTTTTTTTATTGAAAGAAATCTCGCCTATGTCCAAGTTCCGTCTCGCTCATCTCGGCCTTGCAATGGCCGCCCTCGGTTTCTCCGCAGCAGCGCCAATGGTCGGCCTGGTACCAGCGGCCTACGCCGCCGACACGGTGCGTGCCGAAGTGGGCAAACCGCTGCAGGAAGCGCAACGTCTCGCCAGCTCCGGCAAGAATCGTGAAGCGCTGGCCAAACTGAAGGAAGCCGACGCAGTCGGCGGCAAGAGCGACTTCGAGAAATATCAGATCGAACGCGTGCGCGCCGCGGCCGCCGCCGGTGCCGGTGACAACGATACCGCCATCCGCGCTTTTGAAACGCTGATCAATTCGGGCCGCCTGTCCGCGTCCGAGAAGCCGAAGTTCACGGAAGGCCTGGCCGGCATGTACTACCGCGCCAAGGACTACCCAAAGGCGATCACCTGGATCCAGAAGTCGCTGCAGGACAACCCGAACAACGCAACGATGAAGCAGCTGCTGACGCAGACCTACTTCATCAGCGGCCGTTACGCCGAAGCGGCGAAGGAATTGTCGCAAGGCCGCCAGAGCGAAGAAAACCTGCAGATGCTGGCCAATATCCAGCTGAAGCAGAACGACAAGGCCGGCTACGTGCAGACGCTGGAAAAACTGGCCGGCCAGTATCCGAAGGCATCGTACTGGGCCGACCTGCTGAACCGCGTGCAGGGCAAGCCGGGCTTCTCGTCGACCCTGAACCTGGACGTGATGCGCCTGAAGCTGGCACTGGGCCAGATGAGCAAGCCATCCGAGTTCATGGAAATGGCCCAGCTGGCACTGCAGGCCGGCAACGCGCCTGAAGCCATCAAGATCATCGACCAGGGCTACAAGAAAGGCGCACTGGGCACCGGCACCGACGCGGCCCGTCACCAGCGCCTGAAGGACCTGGCCAACAAGACGCTGGCCGACCAGACGGCGAACCAGGCCACCCACGAAGCCAACCTGATCAAGGAAAAGGATTCCGACGGCCTGTTCAACATGGGCTACGCCCTGACGTCCGGCGGCAAGGCCGACAAGGGCATCCCGCTGATGGAACAAGCAATGAAGCTGGGTACGGGACGTCGTCCGGAAGAGCAGAAGCTGCACTACGGTATCGGCCTGTACAACGCTGGCAAGAAGGCCCTGCCCTGGCAGCCCTGAAGAACGTCAAGGGTACGGCCGGCGAAGCGGAACTGGCCCGTTACTGGACGCTGTACATCAACAACCCGATGTAAATTCGGCTCCGGTCCGAGCGAAAGCGCCGCCTGTCCTGCAGGTGGCGCTTTTTTTTGGGGTCTGTCCCTGCAAGGGACTGACCCCGAAGTTTAGTTGCGGACCTCAGAAACTTCAGGGTCAGTCCCCTGAGGGGGACAGACCCCGGCGTCCCGGGCTGGTGCGCTGCGGCATTTCCATATGTGAAATGGTCAAACGTTCCGTATAATCGCTGGTTCAGGCAACAGAAATCGAGCTCGATATCCTCATGAAGGTTTTTCGCGGACTACCCAACGCAGCGGCGCGTGCGCCTTGCGCACTCACCATCGGCAACTTCGACGGTGTCCATCGCGGCCACCAGGCGCTGCTGGCGCGGGTGCGTACGGCGGCCGGCAGCCTGGGCCTGGAAGCGGCCGTGATGACGTTCGAGCCCCATCCCCGTGAATTCTTTGCCCACAAGGCAGGCGACCTGTCGAAGGCGCCGCCCCGCATCGCCAACCTGCGCGACAAGCTGGGTTCGCTGGCAGCCAATGGCATCGACCGCGTCATCGTCGAACATTTCAGCGATTCGTTCGCCTCGCTGTCCCCGCAGGACTTCACCGAGCGCGTGCTGGTGGACGGCCTGCACGTCAAGTGGCTGATGGTGGGCGACGACTTCTGCTACGGCGCCCGGCGCGCCGGCAACGTCGCGATGCTGATGGAAGCGGGCCGGCGCCATGGCTTCCACGTGGAAGCCCTGCCCACCGTCATGAACGGCGACATCCGCATCTCGTCCTCGGCCGTGCGCACGGCGCTGTCCCAAGGCGACTTTGCCCAGGCCGAGCAATTGCTGGGCCACCCGTATTCCATTTCCGGCCACGTCATCCACGGTGCCAAGCTGGGTCGCACGATCGGCTACCCGACCCTGAACCTGCGCGTGCCGCACCGCCCGGCGCTGGGCGGCATCTTCATCGTGCAGGTGCATGGCCTGGCGGACGCGCCGCTGCCGGCAGTCGCCAGCCTGGGCGTGCGCCCGACGGTGGAGGATGCCGGCCGCGTGCTGCTGGAAGTGCACATCTTCGACTTCGCCGGGCACTGCTACGGCAAGCAGGTCAAGGTCGAGTTCCTGGAAAAACTGCGCGATGAAGCGAAATTCGTCGACCTGCCCACGCTGACGGCGGCCATCGACGCCGACGCGGCCGCCGCCCGTGCCTACTTTGCCGCCCGCGGCGCACTGGCCGAAGAGCGCAGCGGCGCCATCACGGCCACCGACCGAATTTGAGTGGCGCAAGCCCCCTGCTGCCCCGTCACTCCCCTACACGTATCAGAGAAACTACCCACATGTCCGACAACAAAGCGAAGAAGGCCGAGAGCAAGCCGGCCAGTAAGTACCCGGTCAATATGACCGAAACGCCATTCCCCATGCGGGGCGACCTGGCCAAGCGCGAACCCAACTGGGTCAAGCAATGGCAGGACAAGAAAATCTACCAGCGCATCCGCAAGGCCGCCGCCGGCCGGCCGAAGTTCATCCTGCATGACGGTCCGCCGTACGCCAACGGCGACATCCACCTGGGCCATGCCGTCAACAAGATCCTGAAGGACATCGTCGTCAAGTCGCGCACCCTGGCCGGCTTCGACGCACCGTACGTCCCGGGCTGGGATTGCCACGGCATGCCGATCGAGATCCAGATCGAAAAACTGTACGGCAAGAACCTGCCGACGGCCGAGGTGCTGACCAAGGCG
Source organism: Pseudoduganella chitinolytica (assembly GCF_029028125.1). Classification (GTDB taxonomy): domain Bacteria; phylum Pseudomonadota; class Gammaproteobacteria; order Burkholderiales; family Burkholderiaceae_D; genus Rugamonas; species Rugamonas chitinolytica. The sequence goes on along the minus strand of NZ_CP119083.1, from coordinate 6,299,985 downwards.
CGCGCCTACGCGCTGGAGCAGATCGACAAGCAACGCGCCGGCTTCATCCGCCTGGGCGTGCTGGGCGAATGGGACAATCCGTACATGACGATGGCCCACGGTAACGAGGCCGACGAGCTGCGCGCCCTGGGCAAGCTCTTGGAGAAGGGCTACGTCTACCGCGGCCTGAAGCCCGTCAACTGGTGCTTCGACTGCGGCTCGGCGCTGGCCGAGGCGGAAGTGGAATACCAGGACAAGCGCGATCCGGCGATCGACGTCGGCTTCCCGTTCGCGGAACAGGACAAGCTGGCCGCGGCCTTCGGCCTGGACAAGCTGCCGGGCGAGCGCGGCTTCATCGTCATCTGGACGACGACGCCGTGGACGATCCCGTCCAACCAGGCCCTGAACGTGCATCCGGAAGTGACGTATGCGCTGGTGCAGACCAACCGCGACGGCGACATGCTGATCGTGGCCGCCGACCTCGTCGAGGCCTGCCTGCAGCGCTACAAGCTCGAAGGCAGCGTCGTCGCGACGACGACGGGCGCCAAGCTGGAGAACATCCGCTTCAAGCACCCGCTGCACGCGCGCGACGCCTTCTACGACCGTTACTCGCCCGTCTACCTGGCCGACTACGTGACGACCGAGAGCGGCACGGGCGTCGTCCACTCCGCCCCGGCCTATGGCCTGGACGACTTCATCTCCTGCCGCAAGCACGGCATGAAGGACGACGAGATCCTGACGCCGGTGATGGGCGACGGCAAGTACGTGCCGAGCCTGCCGCTGTTCGGCGGCATGACGATCTGGGAAGCATCGAAGCCGATCTGCGAAGCGCTGCGCGAAGCTGCCGCCCTGTTCGAACTGAAGATGTTCGATCACAGCTACATGCACTGCTGGCGCCACAAGACGCCGATCGTCTACCGCGCCACCTCGCAATGGTTTGCCGGCATGGACCTGCAGCCGATCGACGGCGGCCCGACCCTGCGCGAAACGGCGCTGGAAGGCATCGCCGCGACGAAATTCTTCCCCGACTGGGGCCAGGCGCGCCTGCACGGCATGATCGCCAACCGTCCGGACTGGACGCTGTCGCGCCAGCGCCAGTGGGGCGTGCCGATGGCATTCTTCATCCACAAGGAAACCGGCGAGCTGCATCCGCGCACGCCGGAGCTGCTGGAAGAAGTGGCCAGGCGCATCGAGGCGGGCGGCATCGACGCCTGGCTGGCGCTGGACCCGGCCGAACTGCTGGGCGAGGACGCCGCCATCTACATGAAGAACAAGGACACGCTGGACGTCTGGTTCGACTCCGGCACGACGCACCAGACGGTGCTGCGCGGCTCGCACCAGGAGCAGTCCGCGTTCCCGGCCGACCTGTACCTGGAAGGCTCGGACCAGCACCGCGGCTGGTTCCACTCGTCGCTGCTGACGTCGTCGATGCTGAACGGCCAGCCGCCCTACAAGGCGCTGCTGACGCACGGCTTCACGGTCGACGGCGAAGGCAAGAAGATGTCCAAGTCGCTGGGCAATACGCTGGCACCGGACAAGATCTCGAACAGCCTGGGCGCCGACATCCTGCGCCTGTGGATCGCCTCGACCGACTACACGGGCGAGCTGTCGATCTCGGAAGAAATCCTGAAGCGCGTGACGGAGTCGTACCGCCGCCTGCGCAACACGCTGCGCTTCCTGCTGGCCAACACGTCCGACTTCGATCCGAAGACCAACGCGGTCGCCATCGACGAATTGCTGGAAACCGACCGCTACGCGCTGGCCAACCTGGCCGTGCTGCAGTCGGCCGTCGAGCAGCACTACGAGAACTACGAGTTCCACCCGGTCGTGTCGAAACTGCAGAACTACTGCTCGGAAGACCTGGGCGGCTTCTACCTGGACATCCTGAAGGACCGCCTGTACACGACGGCCGTGGATTCGAAAGCACGCCGTTCGGCACAGACGGCGCTGTGGCACATCACGCAAAGCCTGCTGCGCATGCTGGCGCCGGTGCTGACGTTCACGGCCGAGGAAGCGTGGGCCAGCTTCGCCGGGACCGAAGCGTATGCGGCGTCCGATGAAACCATCTACACGCAGACTTGGTGGCAGCTGCCGGCGATTGCCGACAGCGAAGCGCTGCTGGCGAAGTACGCCGTCATCCTGGCCGTGCGTGCCGACGTGACGAAGCGCCTGGAAGACCTGCGCGCTTCCGGTGCGATCGGTTCGTCGCTGCAGGCCGAGCTGGAGATCAAGGCGTCCGGCGACAAGTACCGCCTGCTGGCCAGCCTGGAAGACGACCTGAAATTCGTCTTCATCACGTCGCTGGCCAAGGCCGTCGAAGTGGCGGCCGAGGCCGACGAAGCCGTCAACGTGGCCGCCTCGAACGACGCCAAGTGCGAGCGCTGCTGGCACTACCGCGCCGACGTGGGCAGCCACGCCGACCACCCGACCCTGTGCGGCCGCTGCCACAGCAACCTGTTCGGCGCCGGCGAGCCGCGCAAATACGCTTAACGAGGCCGCGCGCCGCCGGCTTGCATCGAAACCCGGGCCCAACGACTGGGGTCGGACCCGCCGGGTCCGACCCCGGCTTCACGCTGTTGGGTTGTCAATGCGCCGGTGGCCCCGCGACGTTTATTTCGGCAACATACATCTGAAACCTCCATGGCCAAAAGCAAAAAAACATTCTCCAGCAAACCTTCCGGCAGCCTGACGCCATGGCTGGGCATTGCTGCCGTCATCATCCTGCTCGACCAGCTGACGAAGATCACGATCACCAAGCTGTTCAAGTACGGCGAGGAACTGGTCGTCACGAACTTCTTCAACCTGGTGCTGGCGTACAACCGCGGCGCCGCGTTCAGCTTCCTGTCCAACGAGTCCGGCTGGCAGCGCTACTTCTTCACGGCGATCGGCATCGGCGCCGCGCTGTACATCGTCTACCTGCTGCGCAAGCATGCGGGCCAGCGGCTGTTCTGCTGGGCGCTGGCGCTGATCCTGGGCGGTGCCGTCGGCAACGTCATCGACCGCATCATGTACGGCCACGTGATCGATTTCCTCGATTTCCACTGGCGCGGCCTGGGCCATTTCCCGGCCTTTAATGTTGCCGACAGCGCCATCTGCATCGGTGCCGCCCTGTTCATCCTGGACGAGCTGCGCCGCGTTAACAAATAACTGGTCCGCGGGAGCCACCATGGAACTGACTGGTAAGAAGATCGTCCTCGGGTTGTCCGGGGGCGTGGCCTGCTACAAGGCGGCCGAACTGTGCCGCGCGCTGACAAAGCAGGGCGCCGCCGTCCAGGTCGTCATGACGGATGCGGCGCTGCATTTCATCACGGCCGTGACGATGCAGGCGCTGTCCGGCAAGCCGGTGTACTCGAGCCAGTGGGACCCGCGCGTCGACAACAACATGGCGCACATCGACGTCACCCGCGGCGCCGATGCCATCGTCATCGCGCCCTGCTCCGCCGACTTCATGTATAAGCTGGCGCACGGCGTCTGCGACGACTTGCTGTCGACGATGTGCCTGGCCCGCCCCCGCCACGTGCCGCTGCTGGTGGCGCCCGCGATGAACGTGGAAATGTGGACCAATCCCGCCACCCAGCGCAATGCCCACCAGCTGCGCGAGGACGGCATCTGCATTATCGGCCCTGCCGCCGGCGAGCAGGCCTGCGGCGAGACGGGCATGGGCCGCATGCTGGAGCCCGAGCAGTTGCTGGCCGAAATCATTGCCGCGTTCCAGCCGAAGCTCATGGCCGGCAAGCGCATCCTGATCACGGCGGGGCCCACGTTCGAGGCCATCGACCCGGTGCGGGGCATCACCAACCTGTCGTCCGGCAAGATGGGCTATGCCGTCGCCCGCGCCGCTCGCGAGGCCGGCGCCGACGTCACGCTGATCTCCGGCCCGACCGCATTGCCCACGCCGTTCGGCGTGCACCGCATCGACGTGCAGAGCGCGCGCCAGATGATGGAGGCGGTCAACGCCGCCATCGAGGGCCAGCACGTCTTCATCGCCGTTGCCGCCGTGGCGGACTGGCGCGTGAAGAACCCCAGCACGCAAAAGGTCAAGAAGACGGGCGACACCGCGCCGGCACTGGAGTTCGAGGAAAACCCGGACATCCTGGCCACCATCGCCGCGCGCACCACGCTGGCCGGGCATCCGTACTGCGTGGGCTTTGCCGCCGAGTCGGAAAACCTGGTGGAATTCGGGGCCGCCAAGCGCGCACGCAAGGGCATTCCGCTGCTGGTCGGCAATATCGGCCATCACACGTTCGGCGCGGACGACAACACAATCATCCTGTTCGACGAGCAAGGCCACACGATCCTGCCGCGGGCCGACAAGCTGACGCTGGCGCGCCAGCTGATTTCCGAAATTTCCAAACGTACCAACAAGCATTCGCTTTTCCAATAAATGAAATCCATCGACGTCAAGATCCTCGACCCGCGCATGCAGGACCAGCTGCCGGCCTATGCAACGCCCGGCAGTGCCGGCCTCGACCTGCGCGCGTGCCTGGACGCCCCCATCACGATCGAACCGGGCCAGACCGTGCTGGTGCCGACGGGCCTGGCGATCCATATCGGCGACCCCGGCTATGCCGCCATGATCCTGCCGCGCAGCGGCATGGGTCACAAGAACGGCATTGTTCTTGGGAATCTGGTAGGCTTGATCGATTCCGACTACCAGGGCCAGCTCATGGTGTCGACGTGGAACCGGGGGCAGAGCAGTTTTACGCTGAACCCGATGGAGCGTCTCGCCCAGCTGATCGTCGTGCCCGTGCTGCAAGTGGGCTTCAACGTGGTGGAGGAATTCGGTGACAGCGCACGGGGCGAAGGCGGCTTCGGCAGCACCGGAAAACACTAATAACAGAGACGAAGGAAGGATTCATGGCAGGAACCGTCGCACCACGCATCATTTCAACCACGCGGCCCGCACTGGCTGCACTGACGGTGGCCCTGCTGCTTTCGGCCTGCGCTACAACACCTCCCGCCTGCGTGCCGCCTGTCGCGGAGCAGGCCCCGGCGGCGCCCGAGGCACCGCTGGTGACGCCGCGCATGGTCGCGGCGCGCGACGCCGTGCGCTCGATGGTATCGCTGCAGGACCGCCTGTATCGCGTGGCGGCCCCGCTCCTGATCAATAACGCCGAACTGTGCCGCACCCAGGCCCGCAGCCTGCTGGGCTTCACGGCCAAGAACAAGTGGTCGTATCCAGGCGAATACGCCGACGCCGCCGAGGCGGTGCTGGGCTATGGCGATACGCTGCAGGTCTCCGGTGTGCTGGCCGGCAGTGGCGCCGCCCGTGCCGGGCTGCGCAAAGGCGACGAACTGGTTGCCGCGGATGGCCGTCCCCTGCCCTCCGGCCGCGGCGCCGAAACGCAGGCGGCCGCCGTGTTCGGCCCGCTCGTGTCCAAGCGCGCCCAGCTGTCGATGACCATTTCGCGCGACGGCAGCAACCAGGTGCTGCGCGTGCCCGTCACGCGCGCCTGCGCCATCCGCGTCGACCTGGGCAATGCCGACAATGTCAATTCGTACGCCGACGGTTCGCGTGTGGCCGTCACGCGCGGCATGATCAACTTCGCCGAAACCGACGAAGCCATCGCCTACGTGCTGGCCAAGGACATCGCCCACAACGTGCTGGGCCACGCCTCGGCGCTGCGCAACACGGCGACGATCGGCAGCATGATCGACAACCTGACGTCCGTGCGGCCCGACCTGTCGCTGCTGATCGGCACCTCCGGTATCCGGGCGATCCCGGCCGACATGGAAGCGGCGGCCGACAAGCTGGCGCTGTACATGCTGGCCCGCGGCGGCTACCCCATCGAGCGCTACAAGAACTTCTGGCAACGCCTGGCTGCGCAGTATCCCGCCTCCGTGCTGAACGGCTACGCGGCGATCCACCCCACCGTCGGCCAGCGCACGGCCGGTATCGACCAGGTCGTGGCCGACATCCGCGCCAAGCAGGCCGCCAATAAGCGGCTGAAGCCATGATGCGTCGCCTGGCCGCCTGCCTGCTGTGCGCACCCGTGCTGGTGCATGCCGCGCCGTGGACGAAAGCCCGCACGGACAAGGATGGCACCTTGTACGTCGACAAGGCATCGATCCGCAAGGTGGACGGCGGGCGCAAGGCCTGGACGCTGGAATCGTTCCGCAAGCCGCAATCGGCGCCGGACGGCAAGCAATACCTGTCCGTCCGGGCCCAGCAGTTGTACGACTGCGAGGCGCGCACCGTCACGCTGCAATCCCAGCTGTTCTACCCGGAGCCGATGGCGAAGGGCGAGATCGTCGGCACGTATAAATTCGAGGCCTTCGATGCGGAAGCGGTCGAACCGGGCAGCCGCTACGACGGCGCCATGAAGCTCATCTGCGGGCGGGTTCGTTAGCAGCCCGACATGGTTTCGTCGGCCATAGTATAGTTTGCCGATGGACAGCATCGACCTCGAAGTACTGAAAACCAGCGCAGCCTGGATCGCGGCGGGACACCGCTGCGAACTCGTCACCGTCATCAAGACCTGGGGCTCCAGCCCCCGCCCCATCGGCGCCACCCTGGCCATCTGCGACGACGGCCGCGTCGTCGGTTCCGTCTCGGGCGGCTGCATCGAAGACGACCTCATCGCCCGCGTCCGCAACGAAGGCGTTACCCGCACCTTGCCGCAAATCGTCACCTACGGCATCAGCGCCGACGAGGCGCACCGCTTCGGCCTGCCCTGCGGCGGCACGATCGAGCTGGCCATCGAACCGCTGGGCCCGCACAGCCGCATTGCAGAACTGCTGGGCCGGCTCGAACAGCACCAGCTGGTCGAGCGCCGCGTCGACCTGCGCACCGGTGCCGTCACCCTGGACAAGGCCGCCGCCGGCGCCGTGCTGACATTGACGGACGACGCCCTTGTCACGCAACACGGCCCGCGCTGGCGCCTGCTCATCATCGGCGCCGGCCAGCTGTCGCGCTTTGTCGCACAGATCGCCACGGCAATGGACTATCACGTCACTGTCTGCGACCCGCGCGAGGAATACCGCAGCGGCTGGACATTACCGGAAGCACGCCTGGTCCATGCGATGCCGGACGACCTCGTGCTGGAAATGAAACTGGACAGCCGCAGCGCCGTGGTGGCACTGACGCACGACCCGAAGCTGGACGACCTGGCGTTGATGGAAGCCTTGAAGTCGGACGCCTTCTACGTGGGCGCCATCGGCTCGCGCGCCAACAACGCCAAGCGGCGCGAACGGCTGCTGCAGTTCGACCTGACGCCGGCCCAGCTGGACCGTCTGCACGGCCCCGTCGGCCTGTACATCGGCAGCAAGACCCCGGCGGAGATCGCCATCTCGATCCTGGCCGAGATGACAGCCGTCAAGAACGGCGTTCCGCGCGAGCTGCAAGTCAACCACGCGGCGGCGCTCGAAGCCCCGGGCACCGCCGCCTGCGTCACCGCGCTGCAAACCTGACGCAAGAGCAAGAACCGGCTGGCCAGACCGCCGAGGGCGTGTCAAGATCTAGGCCAGGCACAAAAGCCGGCACGGTCCCGGCCGTACCACGGCTCGCCACTACAGCCGGGTCCGTGTCCCACCGCGGGGTCAGTCACCAAAACGGGACACGGCCTCTGCCGTACTACAGCCGAGCTCGTGTCTCACAACGGTGACTGACCCCGCGGTGGGACACGGGCACGACCATAAAAAGAATCCTATGTCCACTGCCAACCTGCTCCGTCTGTTCCTGCTGGCCGCCATCTGGGGCGGCTCCTTCTTGTTCATGCGCATTGCCGCGCCCGCGCTGGGGCCGGGCTGGCTGATCGAATTGCGCGTCGTGTTTGCCGCGCTGTTCCTGGCCGCGATCGCAGTGCTCTTGAAGAAGTCGCTGCATATCCGGCGTTATTGGCGCCACTACCTGATCCTGGGCCTATTCAACGCGGCGATTCCATTCGTGCTGTTTGCCTATGCGGCAAAGACGCTGTCGGCCTCGCTGCTGTCCGTGTTGAACGCCACCGCGCCCATGTGGGCCGCGTTGATTGCCGCCATGTGGCAGCGCCAGATGGTCAGCTCGCGGGTACTGCTGGGGCTGGTGCTGGGAACGCTCGGCGTCGCTTTGCTCGTGGGCATGGACCGCCTCAGCACGCAGGACGGTGCCTTGCTGGCCATCGGCGCGGCGCTGCTGGCGCCGTTCAATTACGGCATCGCCACCGTCTACGCGAAATCGGCCCCGGCCGTCGAACCGTTTTCGAACGCCCACGGCAGCATGTGGGCGGGCGCCGTGCTGACGCTGCCGGCCCTGCTGATGTTTCCCCAGCCGGCGATGCCGTCGCCCGGCATCCTGGGCGCCGCCTTGGCACTCGGCGTGCTGTGCAGCGGCGTGGCCTATCTGCTGTATTACGGTCTCATACGCGACGTCGGCGCTACCTCGGCATTGACCGTGACATTCCTCAGCCCCCTGTTCGGCATCCTGTGGGGCGTGCTGTTCCTGCACGAGATCGTCGGCTGGTACACGCTGGCTGGCGCAGCGCTCGTCATCGCCGGCGTCGTGCTCGTCACCGGCTACCGGCCGGCCTGGTCGCGTCGCGCCGTGTCCGCATGAGGGTGGACTTCGACATTGTCCTGCCCCTCGGCTACCGGGTCGAGGACGTCCTGCAGTTCCACCGCCGCGACACGGAAAGCGTGGCCGAACACGTCACGCCAACGCTGATCCGCAAAGGCGTCATGCTGGACGGCGTGCCGGTCGCGCTGCACGTGCCGCTGGCGCAGGCGGGTCCCATCCGCTGCACGGCCGAACTGGACGGCACGCTCACCCCACCCTTGCGCGAGCGCATCCATGCCGCGCTGCTGAACATCCTCGGCCTGCGGATCGACCCGGCGCCGTTCCTCGCCGCCATGGCGGACGATGCGATGCTGGGCCCGGTCGTCCGGCGCCGGCCCGGCCTTCGCATCGTCCAGTCCGCAAGCGTGTTCGAGGCGCTGACGTGGGCCATCATTGGCCAGCAGATCAACCTGGCATTCGCCATCGCCCTGCGCCGTACCTTCATCCTGCAAGCGGGACGCCAGCACAGCAGCGGCCTGTGGTGCTACCCGGAAGCGCCCGACGCGGCCCGGCTGACCGTCGACGACCTCACCAGCCGCAAGTTTTCGCGCGCGAAAGCGGAAACGCTGCTGCGTTTCGCCAGCCTCGTCGCCAGCGGCGCGCTGGACCTGGTGCCCGGACCGGACAACGACATGGAGCGGATCGGCCAGCGCCTGCTGGCCGTCAAGGGCATCGGCCCCTGGACCGTCAACTACGGCTTGCTGCGCGGCTACGGTCATGGCGACTGCTCGCTGCATGGCGACGTGGCCGTGCGCGCGGCCCTGCAGCGCCTGCTGGGCGAGGAAACCAGGCCGTCGATCGCCCGCACCGAGCAATTGTTGCAGCAATATCGACCGCACCGTACGATGGCGGCGGCCCATCTGTGGGCCAGCCTTGCCACCGATGAAGTCCGCGATGAAAACAGCGATGACGACAGCCGATAACGCTTGACCCTGACGCAACGTCAGGCTTCACGATGGCGCCAAGCTGATGAAGGGAGACGCCATGTTGAAGATTGGACAACTTGCACGCCGCGCAGGCCTGACGGTGCGCACCTTGCACCATTACGACGACATTGGCTTGCTGTCCCCATCGGCCCGTTCCGATGCCGGTTACCGGCTGTACAGCCGCGACGACGTCGCACGCCTGCACCAGATCCAGGCGCTGCGCCAGTTCGGCATGCCGCTGGCCGACATCGGTACCTTGCTGGCCGGTGCCGGCATTTCCTCCGCCACGATCATCGACCGCCAGCTGTCCGCCCTCGAACGGCAGATCGGCGAAGCGGAACGCATGCGCCAGCAATTGCTGTCGATGCGAGATCAATTGGCGACGGGTAAATCGCCGGACCTGGCTTCCTGGCTGACCACACTGGAGCACATGACCATGTACGAAAAATATTTCTCGCAAGACGAGCTGGCGAAAATGGCGCTGTATCACGACGACGCCGTAAAGACGGAATGGCGGCAATTGGTGGACGACGTCGCCGCGCTGATGCAAACCGGCGCCGCACCGGATAACCCGGCGGCAAAAACCCTGGCATTACGGTGGATGACGATGCTGGACCGGGATACAGCGGGCGATGCATCCATCCTGGCGCGCCTCAATATCATGCATGCGCAGGAACCGGCAATCCAGCAGAGCAGCGGCATTACACCCGCGATGCGGGATTTTATTGCCCACGCGATGGGAGAAATAAAGCTCGACACGTGGGCCAGCTACCTGACGCCGGACGAGCTGGCGCAAATGCGCCACCATCATGCCACCCGCGCCCACGAATGGCCGCCATTGATCGAAGCCGTCAGCCGGCAAATGGGACAAACACCTGCACCGGATAATGTCGAGGCGAAACTGCTGGCCGGCCAGTGGATGGCCTTGTTCCACGATATGGTCGGCAATAATCCTGACACACTGCCGCGCTTTCGCCGGGCAATTGAAAGCGAACCGCTGCTGCGGGTCGGCCGGGGCATGACGGACGAGATGCTGGCCTGGTTGCGAGCGGCGCTGCACCGCACCTGAATGGTCCGCTAAACGCCCTCCTACGGGCATTTCATGCCAGGATCGAGTCTGTATATGCCAGATCCTGGCACGCGAGGGCCTGCTGTTGTCAGAACCGCTTTGGACACGCCGACATGCGCGGTTGCGGCGAAGCGTCCGGATTCTTCAACCGGTCCGCATAAAACAAGCAATAGGTACCGAACGCCGTCTTGACCTGGTAGATTTTCGCCGGGTCATTTTCGGCACTCCACAATTCTACGCGAGCCGCTTCATACCATTTCAACGGCACGGCCAGATGGGCGGCGGCAAATGCCTCGTCCATTTTCCGGCGCAGCGATTTGCCTTCCGCACCGGACAACAGATTCTCGCCCGGCTGGCGCACTTCCTTGTCGAGTTTTCCGGCCATGGCGATTAATGCCGCGGTATCGACAGCAGGTGCCGGCGTTTCGGGTTCCGCGATTCGGGCTGGCTCGGGCGCAGCCTGGACAGGGGGAGGCATTTCCGGCTCGGATTTCCCGATACTGCTGCGCACAGGCGGCGCCGGCGTCGTTGCATAATTCCGCGCAAGCGGTGGCGGCGATGGTTTCGGTACGTCCGGCAGCGGAGTAACGAAGAACAGGTCGAGCCGCGAGGTCGACAGCGGCTTGTCGATTACCACCCCGCTGCGCAGCAATGCAATACCGAGCAGCAGATGGAGGCCCAGTATCGGCAGCAGCGCACCGACATACCGGCTGCGGCCTATGGAAACTGTTTTCTGCATCGTGCCGCCTTTTCTTACGCATGCCAACGCACATGATAGCGCGGCCACATTAAGAAAAGATGAATACAAATTGACAAAAGCCGGCACAAAAAAAACCGTCATCGCTTGCGCTGATGACGGCTTTTCGGAATTTGGTTGCGGGGACAGGATTTGAACCTGTGACCTTCGGGTTATGAGCCCGACGAGCTGCCAGACTGCTCCACCCCGCGTCTGATGAACGTATTATAGGCCAGCGCCAGCGATTAGGCAATATCAATCTTCAGTCCCCCTACGATAGAACGGATTTATTTGGCCCCGCGGCGGCCATGGCGGCACGTGCCAGTACGCGACAGCCGCCAATCCGGTGTAAAGTAAGCATCAGACCAACCGGGACACCGCCTTTGCACGGGGCCGCGCCATCATGCCGGCCCCGTCGTTTGCCGGCGTCCCCTACAGCCACGAAAGTTATGAAATTCTGTTCCGAATGCGCTCACCCCGTCGAGCTGATGGTGCCGCCCGGCGATAACCGCCCCCGCTACGTGTGCGCGCAGTGCGCGACGATCCACTACCAGAACCCGAAGATGGTGATCGGCTCCATCCCGGTCTGGGAACGGGACGGCGAGCTGCAGGTCCTGCTGTGCAAGCGCGCGATCGAACCGCGCTATGGCTATTGGACACTGCCGGCCGGTTTCATGGAGAACAACGAAACGACGGCCGCCGCCGCGCAGCGCGAGACGGAAGAGGAAGCGGGCGCCAATATCGAGCTGGGCCAGCTGTTCGCACTGATCAACGTGTCGCATGTCCACCAGGTGCACATGTTCTACCTTGCCACGTTGCGCGACCTGGACTTCGCACCGGGCGAGGAAAGCCTGGATGTGCGCATGTTCACGGAAAGCGAGATCCCGTGGGACGACCTGGCGTTTCCGACCATCCGCCAGACGCTGGAATTGTTCTTTGCCGACCGCGCCCGCATGCGCGAGCTTGGCCAGGACAGCCGCGGTTACGGCTTCCATACCCAGGACATCACGCGCCCGATGCGCGCCGCCGGCGAACCATGATCCCCTGGCTCGGCACGCACACGCCGTTTCCGGACGTGTCGGAGGCGCTGACGACGGAGGCGCCCGGCCTGCTGGCGGCCGGCGCGGACCTGTCGCCCGAGCGCCTCCTGATGGCTTACCGCAACGGTATTTTTCCCTGGTTTTCCGAGGGCCAGCCGATCCTGTGGTGGAGCACCGATCCGCGCATGGTCCTGATGACGGCGGACTTCAAGGTGTCCGACAGCCTGAAGAAGACCCTGAAGAAGGTGGAGAAAAGCAGCCGCACGGACGGGCGCTGGCAGGTGCGCTTCGACAGCGCGTTCGAGCAGGTCATGCGCGCCTGCGCCGCACCGCGGCGCGACGGCCCCGGCACCTGGATTTCCGAGGACATCGTCAAGGGCTACACGGGCCTGCACGCGCTGGGCTTCGCGCACTCCTCGGAAGTTTGGCTCGATGGCGAACTGGTGGGCGGCGCCTATGGCGTGTCGATCGGCCAGATGTTCTACGGCGAATCGATGTTTGCCCGCGTCACGGACGCGTCCAAGGTGGCGTTGGCCTATCTCGTGCACTTCCTGAAACTGCAGGGCGTGCAGATGATCGACTGCCAGCAGGAGACGGGCCACCTGGCCTCGCTCGGCGCGGCACCGATCCCCCGCAACGCCTTCCTGGCCCACCTGCGCCAGGCGATCGCCAGGCCGCGCATCCGCAACTGGCAACCGGTGCCGCCGTTCGTGGCCGCGTTGTAGCGCCACCGCTGCGTGTGCAGCCGCACACATGCTCCTGGCGGAACGCGCTATGATACGTCCAACGTTATCGCGCAATGGCACCGGGTCCCGGTGCCAAAGTCACACCAAACGCCCACGCTGACCACAGGTTCTGCATGACGCAGCTAAACGACCTTCCCTTTGCGGCCCTTCAGTTCTACACGACGGCGCCCTATCCTTGCAGTTACCTGGACTCCCGGCAGGCCCGCTCGCAAGTCGCGACGCCGTCGCACCTGATCAACGCGGACGTCTACTCCGAGCTGGTACGCAATGGCTTCCGTCGCAGCGGCATCTTCACGTACCGCCCCTACTGCGACGGCTGCCAGGCCTGCATCCCGGTGCGCGTGGTGGCCGATGCGTTCGCGCCCACGCGCGGCCAGCGCCGGGCCTGGGCCCGCCACAACAACCTGCGCACAGGCGTGGCGACCTTGTCGTTCTCGGACGAGCACTACGCCTTGTACCTGCGCTACCAGAGCACGCGCCACGCCGGCGGCGGTATGGACCAGGACAGCCGCGACCAGTACGCCCAATTCCTGCTGCAAAGCCGCGTCAACACGCGCCTCGTGGAGTTCCGCGAGCCGGACGGCACGCTGCGCATGGTCAGCATCATCGACGTGCTGTCGGACGGCCTGTCCTCGGTCTACACGTTCTTCGACCCGGATGTGCCGGGCGCCTCGTTCGGCACCTACAACGTCATGTGGCAGATCGCCCAGGCCAGGGAGCTGGGACTGCCCTACGTCTACCTGGGCTACTGGATCGAGGAAAGCCCCAAGATGAGCTACAAGATCAAGTTCCAGCCGCTGGAGGCGCGGCGCAAGGGCGTGTGGGCCGTGCTGCAGGCGTAGGTGACCGCGGCGGTGCGGGTAAAATGACGGGACTTCACCTGCACATCCCGTTATGTCCGACAAATTCCTGTATTCCCTGCTGCGTCCCGCGCTGTTTTCGATGGACGCCGAGCGCGCCCACCATTTCACCCTCAACAACCTGAAGCGCCTGTCGAAAGCGGGCCTGCTGCGCGCCATCGTGCAGCCGCCGAAACCCGATCCGCGCACCGTCATGGGCGTGCTGTTCAAGAACCCCGTCGGCCTGGCCGCGGGGCTGGACAAGGACGGCGCCTACATCGACGCGCTGGCCGACCTGGGCTTCGGCTCCATCGAAGTGGGTACCGTCACGCCGCGCGCGCAGCCCGGCAATCCGCTGCCGCGCATGTTCCGCCTGCCGGCCGCGCATGGCATCATCAACCGGATGGGCTTCAACAACGGCGGCGTCGACGCGTTTGTCGCCAACGTGCAGGCGTCGCGCTTCTACCAGAGCAAGGCTGGCGTACTGGGCCTGAACATCGGCAAGAACGCCGACACGCCCATCGAGCGCGCCGCCGACGACTACCTGCACTGCCTGCAGAAGGTCTACCCGTACGCCAGCTACGTAACCGTCAACATCTCGTCGCCCAACACCAAGAACCTGCGCCAGTTGCAGGGCGGCTCGGAGCTGGACGGCCTGCTGGCCCAGCTGAAGGACGCCCAGCAGCGCCTGGCCGACCAGCACAAGCGCTACGTGCCGATCGCCCTGAAGATCGCGCCGGACATGGACGGCGACCAGGTGAAAAACATCGCCGACGCCCTGGTGCGCCACTGCATCGACGGCGTCATCGCCACCAACACCACGCTGTCGCGCACCGCCGTACAGGGCATGCTGCATGGCGCCGAGGCGGGCGGACTGTCCGGCGCGCCCGTGTTCGAGCTGTCCAACCAGGTCATCCGCCTGTTGAAGGCGGAACTGGGTGACGCCCTGCCGATCATCGGCGTGGGCGGTATCATGCGAGGCGTGGATGCGCAGGCCAAGATTGCCGCGGGCGCGCAACTGGTACAGCTGTACAGCGGCCTGATTTACGCCGGCCCGGCCCTCGTGCGCGACAGCGCCGACGCGCTGCGCGGCGCCTGATGGAAGGTATGGGATATCGATGGAAAAAGTGAAACTGGGTCGCACCGACCTGGCGGTCAGCCGCATCTGCCTGGGCACGATGACGTTCGGCGAACAAAACACGGAAAGCGACGCGCACAGCCAGCTGGACCTGGCGCTCGAGCGAGGCATCGACTTCATCGACACGGCGGAGATGTATCCCGTCATGCCCAGCGCCGCGACGCAGGGCTCGACCGAGCGCTTCATCGGCACGTGGCTGAAGAAATCCGGCATGCGCGACAAGGTGGTGCTGGCAACGAAAGCGGCCGGGCCGAACCCGAACGCGCACTGGATCCGCGGCGGCAAGCAGAACTTCGACGAAGCCAACCTGCGCGCGGCGGTGGAAACGAGCCTGCAGCGCCTGCAGACGGACTACATCGACCTGTACCAATTGCACTGGCCCAGCCGCAACGTGCCGATCTTCGGCGCCACGGCGTTCGAGCCGGCCAAGGAACGCGCTTGCGTTGCCATCGAGGACACGCTGGCCGCGCTGGGCAAGCTGGTCGACGAGGGCAAGATCCGCCACATCGGGGTGTCGAACGAATCCAGCTGGGGCGTGTGCGAATTCGTCAAGCAGGCCGAAATGAAAGGCCTGCCGCGCATCGCGACGATCCAGAACCTGTACAACCTGACGGCGCGCAGCTTCGAAACCAGCCTGCTGGACGAAACGTGCTACCGCACCGATGTCAGCCTGCTGGCGTACAGCCCCCTCGCCTTCGGCCAGCTGACGGCGAAGTACCACGACGATCCCAAGGCGCACGGTCGCCTGACCATCTTCCCGCCCACGTGGAGCCCGCGCTATCTGCGGCCCGGCGTGCTGGCGGCCGTCGCGCAGTACACGCAACTGGCGCGTGACAACGACCTGACGCCGACCCAGCTCGCGCTGGCGTGGTGCTACTCGCGCTGGTTCGTCGCCTCGACCATCATCGGCGCCACCACCCTCGCGCAGCTGGAGGAAAACATCGCCGCCTACACGGTCAAGCTGCCGCAGCATGTGCTGGACGCGGTGGACGCGATCCACGCCAGCCTGCCGAACCCGGGGCAGTAATAGGTCTTGAATGCCGCGGGCCGCTCCCGCATCGTCACCCCAGGACCAACGACCGGGGTCAGACCCGCCGGGTCTGACCCCGGCTCTCGGCCTTTGGGTATGGTAACGGCGGTGGCGCGCAGCCTCCTTTCAACATCGGGGACAGTCCCCGAGTTTTGGAAACTCATCTATATACGAAATATTCATAAGCAAAACGCTTTGCAATCGTTCGTGCGCGCGTGATGGGACATTAATATAGCGTGGTCGATAACCATTCACGCTAATGATGAGCACACGCCACAAGAATTCCCTCCTCGTCTTTTCATTGATCGCCGCCGCCACGGCCCCTGCCTTCGGGCAGGAAGCGCCGGCCGCGGCCGACATGCAGACCGTCGTCGTGACCGGCACCTATGCCAAGAACCGCCGCAGCGCCGAGTCCGAGTCGCCCATCGACATCATCGGCGCCAAGGAACTGCAGGCCACCGGTTCGACCGAGCTGGCCTCCGTGCTGGCGCGCGTGCTGCCGTCGATGAACTTCCCTCGCCCCTCCGGCGCCGATGCGTCGGATGCGGTGCGCCCCGCGCAGCTGCGCGGCCTGGCGCCGGACCAGGTGCTGGTCCTCGTCAATGGCAAGCGCCGCCACACGTCGGCCGTCATCAACGTCAACGGCACGTCCGGACGCGGCTCGGCGCCGGTGGACCTGAACGCGATCCCGCTGGCCGCCATCGACCATATCGAAGTGCTGCGTGACGGCGCCTCGGCACAGTACGGCTCGGACGCCATCGCCGGTGTCGTCAACATCATCCTGAAGAAGGGCCCGCGCGGCGGCGACGTCGAGGTGGGCTATGGCGAATACCAGGAAGGCGACGGCACCCAGAAGACCGTCAAGGCCTCCGGCGGCTTCGCGCTGGGCGACAAGGGCTGGCTGCGCCTGGCCGCCGAAGCGGCCGACCGCGACCCGACCAACCGCGCCGGCGCGGACACGCGCAATGTGCTGGAGCCGTTGTACGGCCAGGTGACGCAACGCTACGGCGATTCCGATACGAAGCCGCGCAACGTGCTGTTCAACGCCCAGTACCAGGTGGGCGAGAACACCGACCTGTATGCGTTCGGCCAGTATGGCCGGCGCGATACGGAGGCGGCCGCGACCTGGCGTTCGGCGCTTGTGGCCATCCCCGGCACGCAGCCGGTCCGCTACGAGCAGCGCACGCCGCTGTTCCCGCAAGGCTTCCTGCCGCTGCAGAACAGCGAATCCACCGATGCCTCGCTGGTGGCCGGCCTGCGCGGCGACCTTGGCGGCTGGCGCTGGGATGCCAGCGTGGACTACGGCCGCAACAGCTTCTGGCTCGATATCGACAATACCGTCAACCAGGACCTGAAGGCGCAGAGCCCCACCCACTTCCACCTCGGCAAACTGACCAACACGCAGTCGGTCGCGAACCTGGACCTGGCGCGCGAGATCCCGGTGGCGATCTTCTCCGGCCCGCTGACCGTGGCTACCGGCGTCGAGATCCGTCATGAGGAATATGAAATCGGCGCCGGCGACGAGGCGTCGTACACCGGCAGCGGCGCGCAGGGCTTCGCCGGCTTCCGCCCCGTCAACGCGGGCAAGAACAGCCGCAGCAACCAGTCCGCCTACGTCAACCTGGAAGCGCAGGTGACGCCAAAGCTGTCCGGCGCGCTGGCCACCCGCTACGAGCACTACACGGACTTCGGCAGCACCACGTCCGCCAAGGCTTCCGCGCGCTATGCGTTCAACGACGCCGTGTCGCTGCGCGGTACCGCGTCCTCGGGCTTCCGCGCGCCGTCGCTGGCGCAGCAGTTCTACACGATCACGACGACCAACTTCTCCGTCATCAATGGCGTCAACACGCCGATCGAGACGGGTACGTTCGCCGTCAACAGCGCGGCGGCGCGGGCGATCGGCTCGGCCCCGCTGAAGGCGGAAAAGGCGCGCAACTACAGCATCGGCCTGCAACTGGCGCCAACGCGCAACTTCAACACCAGCATCGACGTCTACCGCATCTTCGTCGACGACCGCATCGCGCTGTCGGCCAACATGACGTTGCCGCAAGGCCTGCGCAACGCGCTGGCGCTGCAGGGCGTGCAGGTGGGCGCGGGCCGCTACTTCACCAACGCGATCGACACCAAGACGACGGGCGTGGATGTCGTCAGCACGTATCGTCTGGACCTCCAGAACCGCGACCGCCTGGACTTCACGCTGGCCTACAACCACAACAAGAACGAGGTGGAGCACGTCGCGGACAACCCGGAACTCCTGACGCGCAACGGCCTGCTGCTGATTGACCGCCAGACGGTGCTGCGCACCACGGTAGGGTCGCCGAAGGACAAGCTGAGCCTGGGCCTGGACTACACGACGCCCGTATGGAACGCCCATGCGCAGGCCACGCAATACGGCAAGTTCACGGTCCCGCAGAACAACCCCGCATTCGACCAGACCTACGGCCGCCAATGGGTGCTGGACGTGTCGGCCAGCCTGAAGCTGGGCCGCAACTGGCGCGTGACGGCCGGTGTCGACAACCTGACCGACAGCTATCCGGACAAGACCACGTCAGCCAACAACCTGAACGTGGGCGGCGTCTACCCGTACAGCATCTGGTCGCCGGCCGGGTTCAATGGGCGCTACTACTACGCCAAGGTGGGCTACAGCTGGTAAGCCACTACAAAAAACCCGGGACAGACCCCTGTTTAGTGGCAACTTGCCTCTAAACAGGGGTCTGTCCCGGGTTTCTGAAGAACCGGTGCCAGGCACCGGTTTTTTTATGCCGCCTCCGGCCCCAGCAGCGCCTGCTCGATATCCCCGCGCTTGAGCTCCGGCGCGAATTGCGCGATGAACTCGTATGCGTACGCGCGCAGGTAGGCGCCGCGGCGCACGGCCAGGCGAGTGGTGTTGGCGGCAAACAGGTGCGAGGCCTCGATCGCCCGCAGGCCCTGGTCGCGGCCGTGGTCGAACGCCATCGACGCGACCAGCCCCACGCCCAGGCCCAGCGCAACGTATTGCTTGATGACGTCCGAATCCATCGCCGTCAGCACGATGTCGGGGCGCACGCCGGCCTTGTCGAACGCGTCGTCGATGTGGCCACGGCCCGTGAAGCCCACGTCGTACGTGATCAGCGAAAATTCGGCCAGGTCTTCCAGGCGCACCGGGCTGCGCTGCAGCAGCGGGTGACCTTCCGGCACGACGATCAGGTGCGTCCAGCGGTAGCACGGGAACGAGACCAGGTCGGGGAACTGCGACAGGCCTTCCGTGGCGATGCCGATATCGGCCTTGCCCGACAGGACCCATTCGGCGATGTGTTCGGGTGCGCTTTGCTGCAGGGCGATGCGTACGTCCGGGAAGGCGTTGCGGAAGTGCTGCACGGCGCGCGGCAGCGCATAGCGGGCCTGCGTGTGCGTGGCGGCCACCGTCAGGGTGCCGGTGCTCTGGCCCTTGTATTCGAGGCTGGCCTGCTGCAGGTTTTCCGCCTCGATCAGCAGGCGGTCGATGATCTTCAGGATGCCCTTGCCGGGCTCCGTCAGTCCGGTCAGGCGCTTGCCGTTGCGCTCGAAGATGACGACGCCCAGTTCGTCCTCCAGCTCGCGGATCTGGCGGCTCACGCCCGGCTGCGACGTGAACAACGCGTTGGCTACTTCCGTCAGGTTGTAGTTGCGGCGCGCCGCCTCGCGGATGGAGCGCAGTTGTTGGAAGTTCATATCGCGGCTCCTTCGTCGACGAACACGTGCAGGCGCTTCGGCCGCACGACCAGGGTCTCGCCCTCCTTCAGCGCCAGGTGGCGGAAGCGTTCGTTCGAGATCGTCGCCTCGATCAGCTGCGCGTTGTCGGTGCGCTCCAGGTCCAGCTGGGCCAGCGGGCCGATCGCGTGCGCGCGGCGCAGCTTGACGACAATGCCTTCGGCGCCTTGCGCGTAGCGGTCGATCTCCAGGTCGTGCGGGCGCACGTAGGCCGTGCCCTTGCCGTCCTGGACGTCGCGGTGATGGTCCGGCACGTCGAAGCGCACGCCCTCGCTGGCCAGCACGCCATCGTGCACGCGGCCATGGAACACGTTCACATTCCCCAGGAAGCCATAGACGAACGGCGAGGCGGGCTGGTTGTACACCTCGTCCGGCGCGCCCAGCTGCTCCACTTTACCTTTGTTCATCAGGACGACCTGGTCGGCCACTTCCAGCGCCTCCTCCTGGTCGTGGGTGACGAAGATCGACGTCACGTGCAGGTCGTCGTGCAGGCGGCGCAGCCAGCGGCGCAGTTCCTTGCGCACCTTCGCGTCCAGCGCGCCGAACGGCTCGTCCAGCAGCAGCACGCGCGGCTCCACGGCCAGCGCGCGGGCCAGCGCGATCCGCTGGCGCTGGCCGCCGGACAGCTGCGGCGGATAGCGATCGGCCAGCCAGTCCAGCTGCACCAGCTCCAGGAGGTCTTTTACTTTGCGGCGGATCTGCTCTTCCGACGGGCGCTCGGCACGCGGCTTGACGCGCAGGCCGAACGCCACGTTCTCGAACACCGTCATGTGCTTGAACAGCGCGTAATGCTGGAACACGAAGCCCACCTGGCGTTCGCGCACATGGCGCGCCGACGCGTCCTCGCCGTCGAGCAGCACCTGGCCCGAGTCCGGGTGTTCCAGGCCGGCGATGCAGCGCAGCAGCGTCGTCTTGCCGCAACCGGAAGGGCCCAGCAGCGCCGTCAGCTCGCCCTGGGGGAAGTCCAGCGACACGTTGTTCAGTGCGACGAAGTCGCCGAAACGCTTGTTGATGTTCTTGACTGCGATCGTCATGTCAGAGCTCCGGTGTTCAGTGTTCGTTCGAGTCGTCGGCACGGCTTTCGTGCAGGCGCCATTCGATAAAGGACTTCAATGCCAGGGTGACCAGCGCCAGCAGCGCCAGCAGCGAGGCGACGGCAAATGCGGCCACGAAGTTGTATTCGTTGTAGAGGATCTCGACCTGCAGCGGCATCGTGTTGGTCTCGCCGCGGATATGGCCCGACACCACCGACACGGCGCCGAACTCGCCCATCGCGCGGGCGTTACACAGGATCACGCCGTACAGCAGGCCCCATTTGATGTTCGGCAGCGTCACGCGGAAGAACGTCTGCAGGCCGGAGGCGCCCAGCACCACGGCCGCTTCCTCTTCCTCGCTGCCCTGTGCCTGCATCAGCGGGATCAGTTCGCGCGCGACGAAGGGGAACGTGATGAAGATCGTCGCCAGCACGATGCCCGGCACGGCGAACAGGATCTTGATGTCGTTCTCGGCCAGCCATTCGCCGAACCAGCCCTGGGCGCCGAACAGCAGCACGTAGATCAGGCCCGAGATCACCGGCGACACGGAAAACGGCAGGTCGATCAACGTCAGCAACAGGCTCTTGCCGCGGAATTCGAACTTGGCCACGGCCCACGACGCGGCCACGCCGAACACGAGGTTGAGCGGCACGGCGATGCCGGCGGCGATCAGGGTCAGCTTGATGGCGGAGATCGCGTCTTCGTCGACGATGGCCTCGGCATACGTCTGCCAGCCCTTGCGCAGCGCTTCGGTAAACACCGCGACCAGCGGCACGAACAGGAACAGCGTCAGGAACGCCAGCGCGACAGTCAGCAGGACCCAGCGCACCCACGTGGGTTCGAGGACGTCGGAGACGGACGGCAGTTCGCCGCGGCGGGAAGATGCGTTGCTCATTTATTTCCCCGATTTGCCGCGGGCCCAGGCCTGCAGCAGGTTGATGGTCAACAGCATGATGAACGAGACGATCAGCATGACGACGGCAATGGCCGTGGCGCCCGTGTAGTCGTACTGTTCCAGCTTGGTGATGATGAACAGGGGCGTGATCTCGGAGACCATCGGCATGTTCCCGGCGATGAAGATGACGGAGCCGTATTCGCCGGTGGCGCGGGCGAAGGCCAGCGCGAAGCCCGTCATCAGGGATGGCAGGATGGTGGGGAACACGACCTTGACGAACGTCTGCAGGGACGACGCGCCCAGCGAGGCGGCCGCTTCCTCCAGCTCGCGCTCGGCATCCTCCAGCACCGGCTGCACGGTGCGCACGACGAACGGCAGGCCGATGAACGTCAGCGCCAGCACCACACCCAGCGGCGTGAACGCGACCTTGATGCCCAGCGTGCCTTCGATGTACTGGCCCAGCCAGCCGTTGGACGAGTACAGCGCCGTCAGCGTGATGCCGGCGACGGCCGTGGGCAGCGCGAACGGCAGGTCCACCAGCGCGTCGATGAGGCGCTTGCCGGGGAAGCGGTAGCGCACCAGCACCCAGGCCACGATGCCGCCGAAGATCACGTTGAGGAAGGCGGCGATCAGCGAGGCGCCGAACGTCAGGCGGTAGGAGGCCATCACGCGCTCGGACGTGACGGCGCTCCAGAACGCCTCCCACGTCATCGTGAACGTCTTCAGGAACACGGCCGACAGCGGGATCAGGACGATCAGCGTCAGGTAGAAGATGGTGAAACCCAGCGAAAGCTTAAAGCCCGGCATGACGCGGTACGGCGCCCGGGTCTTCCTCGTGGCTTCGAACGGCACCGGCTGTGCGACCGGCAGGACTGCGGACATGGTGGCCCCTCTTATTACATTTTCGGATAATGAGGCCGAATAATCGCAGAGGAGCGTTATGAAGCAAACGATGCTTTTGTCATTTGCTTAGATGGCAGATGGGATATAAAAAAACCCGGGACAGACCCCTGTTTTCAGGAAATTTCCTGAAAACAGGGGTCTGTCCCGGGTTTTGCCCGGGTTTCGGTGCCTTTATTTATTCGGTTGCGGCGTCAGGCGCAGGTACGGGCGCGGGGCCGTGAAGCCTTTCGGGTACTTCTGCTTGATGACTTCCGGGTCCTGCACCGTCAGCGGGATGATGACGTCGTCGCCATCCTTCCAGTTGCCTGGCGTGGCGACCGTGTGCTTGTCGGTCAGCTGCAGGGCGTCGATCACCCGCAGCACTTCGTCGAAGTTGCGGCCCGTGCTCATCGGGTAGGTGATCTGCAGGCGGATCTTCTTGGCCGGGTCGATCACGAACAGCGAGCGCACCGTCGCCGTGGCGGACTGCTCGGGGTGGATCATGTCGTACAGCGTGGCCACCTTGCGGTCGGCGTCGGCGATGATCGGGAAGCCCACCACCGTCTGCTGGGTCTCCTCGATGTCCTTGATCCAGTCCTTGTGCGCGTCAGCCGGATCGACGGACAGCGCGATGGCCTTCACGTTGCGCTGGTCGAACTCGGGTTTGAGCTTCGCGGTCAGGCCCAGCTCCGTCGTGCAGACCGGCGTGAAGTCGGCCGGGTGGGAGAACAGCACCACCCAGGAGTCCCCTGCCCACTCGTGGAAGCGGAGGCGGCCGATGGTGGAATCCTGCTCGAAATCGGGTGCGGTATCGCCGAGGCGTAGCGTCATGTGAGTCTCCGGATAAAAGTTAAACTTGAACAATCGTCAATAGGCGGACAGCGCATTGTGCGCCCGTTCGGCCAGCGTTTGCAACTGCTGCTGGCCGAACAGCCAGTCGCCCAGGCCGGACTCGGCGTTGATATGGCCCAGTGCGCCCGCCTCGACGAACGTGCTGCCCCAGCGGGTCGCCCACGCGCGTGCCCGTTCCAGGCTCATCCACGGGTCGTTGCTGCTGGCGATGACGATCGACGGGCACGGCAGCTCGTCATGCGGGAGCAGGCCTGCCACGCCGAACTTGTCCGGGTCGGCCGGTGCCACCAGCAGCAGGCCGGCCACGTGGTCGGGATCGCGTGCCACGCTGCGCACGGAGGCCAGGCAGCCGAAGCTGTGCGCCACGATCAGGGTAGGCTTGCGCTCGACCTGGCGCGCCGCATCCACGCGCCCGCTCCATGCCGGCAGGTCGGGGTTGCTCCAGTCGCGCTGCTCGATGCGCTGGAACGACGGGTACAGGCGCTGCCAGCGGCTCTGCCAATGCTCCGGCCCGCTGTTGTCCAGGCCCGGCGCCACGAAGACGCGGTATGGCGAGAGTTTCGCTGGCATGCGCCCGTCCTTATTTCTGGTAGATCTGGTCGAACACGCCGCCGTCGGCGAAGTGCGTCTTCTGCGCGCGGGTCCAGTCGCCGGCGACCTCGGACAGCGTGAACAGCTTCACGTTGGGGAACTGGGCCGCATATTTCTTCGCTTCCTTTTCGACGGTCGGACGATAGTAGTTCTTGGCGATCAGTTCCTGCGCCGCGTCCGTGTAAAGGAAGTTCAGGTAGGCCTCGGCCACCTTGCGGGTGCCGCGCTTGTCGACGACCTTGTCCACGATGGCCACCGGCGGCTCGGCCAGGATCGACACGGATGGCGCCACGATCTGCACCTTGTCCGGGCCCAGCTCCTTGATCGCCAGCAGCGCTTCGTTTTCCCAGGCGATCAGCACGTCGCCGATACCGCGCTCGACGAACGTCGTGGTGGCGCCCCGTGCGCCCGAGTCCAGTACGGGCACGTTCTTGTACAGCTTCTTCAGGTAGTCGCGCGCGCTGGCATCGCTGCCGCCCGGCTGGCGCAGCGCGTAGCCGTAGGCCGCCAGGTGGTTCCAGCGGGCGCCGCCGGAGGTTTTCGGGTTCGGGGTGATGACCTGGATGCCCGGCTTGACGAGGTCGCCCCAGTCCTTGATGCCCTTGGGATTGCCTTTGCGCACCAGGAACACGATCGTCGAGCTGTACGGCGTCGAGTTCTTGCCCAGGCGCTTCTGCCATGCCTTGTTGACGAGGCCCCGCTCGGCGATGGCGTCGATGTCGTAGGCCAGCGCCAGCGTGACGACGTCCGCCTCCAGGCCGTCGATGACCGCGCGGCCCTGCTTGCCGGAGCCGCCGTGCGACTGCTTGATCTTGACGTTGTCGCCGGTCTTCGCCTTCCAGTCCTTCGCGAACGCCGCGTTGACGTCCTGGTACAGCTCCCGGGTCGGGTCGTAGGACACGTTGAGCAGGCTGATGTCGGCGGCTTGCGCGGTCAGGGACAGGGCCAGGGCGGCGGCAAGCGCGGTAATTTTTTTGGACAGCATCGAAATCCCCTAATGTTCGGAGATTGCAGCGTATCCGGCCGGCTTATAAAAGAGAACTAATGTTTAGTTGAATCCATATGCTGAACAAGCATAAGGAATCAATAAAACCGGTTGAAGAGCACTACTGCCCACGTGACCAGCGCCAGGCCACAGCTCAGCAGCACCGCCGCGCTGCCGAAGTCCTTGGCATTCTTCGACAGCGGATGACGGTCCAGCGAGATGCGGTCCACCACGGCCTCGATGGCGGAATTGATCAGCTCGACGATGAGGACGATGACGAGCACCCCGATCAGTGCGAGCTTCTGGAACGCCGAGATCGGCAACAGCATCGCGACGATGCCACCCACGACAAACAGCATCAGCTCCTGGCGGAATGCGTGTTCGTGGCGCCACGCCGATTTCAGCCCATCGACCGAGTAGAAGAAGGCCGACAGGATGCGTTTCAGGCCGCTTTTACTCTTGAATTCACTGACGGGTTCGGACATGACGGATGATGTGAAGAAATGGTACGAGAAATGGTGCGCCATTATAGCGACCCGGCCCGGAATTCCCATTTTTTTCACATCATGGTATAAAGGGGCAGCTAGATACTGCACCGCACAACATGAAAATCGAACCCATCCCGGAACAGAAGACCACCATCCAGGTCATCGAGCGCATGGTCGCCCTGCTGGATGCGCTGGCCAAATATCCCGATCCTGTCAGCCTGAAGGAATTGTCGAAGGTCTCCGGCCTGCACCCCTCGACCGCCCACCGCATCCTCAACGACATGGTGCTGACGCGCTTTGTCGACCGCATCGAGCCGGGCACGTACCGCCTCGGCATGCGCCTGCTGGAGCTGGGCAACGTGGTCAAAAGCCGCCTGTCCGTGCGCGAGGCAGCGCTGGACTTCATGCGCTCGCTGCACAAGAAGACGCAGCAGACCATCAACCTGTCCGTGCGCCAGGGCGACGAGATCGTCTACATCGACCGGGCATTTTCGGAACGTTCCGGCATGCAGGTGGTGCGGGCCATCGGCGGCCGCGGCCCGCTGCACCTGACCTCCACCGGCAAGCTGTTCCTGTCCGTGGACGAGCCGAAGGCCATCCGCGCCTATGCCACCCGCACGGGCCTGGCCGGCCACAACAAGAATTCGATCACGGACCTCGGCAAGCTCGAGCGCGAGCTGTCGCTGGTGCGGGCGCGCGGCTATGCGCGCGACAACGAGGAGCTGGAGCTGGGGGTGCGCTGCATGGCGGCAGGCATCCGCGACGACAGCGGCAAGCTGGTGGCAGGCCTGTCGATCTCGGCGCCGGCGGACCGGCTGCAGGAAGAGTGGCTGGAAGACCTTGTCAATACGGCCAACCAGATTTCGGCGACGCTGGGGTATCGGGCGGTGGTGGAGTAGAACCCCATGGGGGACAGGCACCTGTCCCCGGTGCTTCTTGCATGCCGCATGCCACAAAGTTGCGGACGTTGCTGGTCGAGTGCCCGCAGGCCACCATGCCGTGCCTTGACCCAAGACCAAGCACTGGGGTCAGACCCGCCGGGTCTGACCCCGGCCCTTGCTTTTGGGTTAGGTATCTTACATCCCAGAAGCTCTTGGCGCGGCCATGCCGGTGCTGTAGATACCGGAGCCGCCCAGCGAACCGGTGCTGGTGGCGCCGCCGGCCGTTGTGTCGGAGAAGCCCGGCGGCTTCATGGCCGTCAGCCATTTGCGCATGCGCATCGCGTCGGCCACGCGCGCCGCGGTGCCCTTCGCGTCGAGCAGCACCATGATGACGGCGCGGCCCTCGACCACCGCCTGCATCATCACGCAGCGCCCTGCCTCATTGATGAAACCCGTTTTCTGCAAGCCGATCTCCCAGCCGGAGTTCGGCGTGACGAGACCGTTGGTCGTGCCGAACTGCACGGGACGGCCGTTGCGTTCGACGATCGCCTTGGGGTCGGTCGAGAATTCGCGCAGGATCGGGTGCTGGTAGGCAGCCAACGCGAGCTTGGCCAGGTCGCGCGCACTGGCGACGTTCCGCTTGGACAGGCCGCTTGAATCCACATAATGCGTGTCGCTCATGCCCAGCGCGTGGGCCTTGGCGTTCATCGCGTCGACAAACGCGGGCAGCCCGCCGGGGTAGTTGCGGCCCAGCGCCGAGGCGGCCCGGTTTTCCGAGCTCATCAAGGCGATATGCAGCATGGCACGGCGCGTCAGCTGGTCGCCCACCTTCAGGCGCGAGCTGGAGAACTTGGCACGGTCGACGTCCTCCTCGGTCACGGTGAGGATTTCCTCCATGTCCTGGTTGGCTTCGACGACAACCAGGCCCGTCATCATCTTCGTGATCGATGCGATCGGCAGCGCGACGTTGGCATTCTTTTCGAACAGTACCTCGGAATTGCTCTGGTCGAGCACCAACGCCACGTTCGATTTCAGGTCCAGCGGATCGCGCGTCAGGTTCAGGCCGGCCAGGTCGCCCATCGTGGGACGGCTTACGGCGGCAACTACCCGGGGGGCCGTCGTCACGCGCTGGTAGACCACCTTGCGCTTGCCGCGCTCCGTGACGATGCGGCGCACGATGCGCTCGCGCGGTTCGGCCGAGTACTTGACGGCGCGGCGCAGTCCCGCCTTGGCGACCTTGCCCTGCTTCTTTACGACCACCTTCTTGACGCTGCTTTTCTTCTGCTGTGCGGCGTGCACGGCTGGGGCCGGCACCGACAGGCACAGCGCCGAAATCAGCGCGCCCACGATCAGTTTGTACATAATTCATCCCCGTAAAACTCGGCAGCCCGGATTCCTCGAAAACCCGCCTGCGCTTGATGAGAGTTCAGCCACTGCCCGTCGGGGCACGTTGGCTGCAACGGCCGGCCACTGCCACGGCAGTGTACCGGTACGTCCGCGGCGGCGCCTGGCGCCGGGCCGCGCTGGTCGAGGTCCCATAACATTCGTTGCAGTGTAGCAAAACGCGGAGCGGCAGCAAACGGAATTCACGTTGTCGCGTCCAAAGTCTGATCAAGCATAAAACACTTTCGCCCGACCTGATGCAGACGTACAACGGAAACGCAACAGAATGTCAAGCTTCGATGAAGCTGACAAAGTTTTCCAGCGCTTCCCGCTCCGTCTCGAGGCCGTTCTCGACCTTCGACCGGTCGGCCACGCCCAACGCCATCCCGCACACCACCATTTCATTGTCCGGCAATGCCAGCCGCTCTGCAATGATGCGGTGGAATTGTGTCCATGCCGCCTGCGGGCACGTGTCCAGGCCCCGGCCCCGGGCCGCGACCATGATGTTCTGCAGGAACATGCCATAGTCCAGCCACGAGCCCTGCTCCATCAGGCGATCGATGGTAAAGATCAGGCCGACTGGCGCATCGAAGAACCGGAAATTGCGGGCATGCTGGGCGGCCATGCCTTCCTTGTTGTCGCGGGTCAGGCCCAGCAGCGCGTACAGGTCCCAGCCCACCTTGCGGCGGCGGTCGATGAAGGGCGACTTCCACTCGCGCGGGTAGTAGGCGTACTCCTCCTTGTGCCGGGCGTTCTGTTCCGGGTCGAGGTAAGCGGCCGTGACGGCGTCGCACAGGCCGTCGCGGGCCGCGCCCGTCAGCACGTACACTTTCCACGGCTGGGTGTTGGTGCCGGACGGCGCGCGCCGGGCCACCTCCAGGATGGCGGCGATGTCGTCGCGCGCGACGGGCGTGGGCAGGAAAGCGCGGATCGAACGGCGCGACACGATGGCGGCATCCACCGCCTGCTGTTCCGGAGTCGAAATCATCGGGTCCTCTTGGTCATATTGAAGGGCTAGGTTTTCTTGGCAACGACGAACATCACGCCCAGGACGGCCAGTACCATGCCGGCAATGCCCAGCAGGTTGAAGGCTTCGCCGAACATCAGCCAGGCCATCACGGCCGTCGTGGGCGGAGTCAGGTACAACAGGCTCGTCACCTGAGTGGCGTCGGCGCGGCGAATCAACGCAAACAACAGGAAAATCGCGCCGATCGACAATGCCAGCACCGACCACGCCAGCGCGCCGATGAAGCGCGGGGTCCATTCCACGCTGGAGAGCGCCGGCGTCAGGCCCTCGAACGCGACCGCGAAGGGCAGCAATACGACGGCGGAGGCGGCAAACTGGATGACGGTACCCACGCGCAGGTCGAACTGGGGACAGAAGCGCTTCTGGTACAGCGTGCCCGCGGTAATCGACAGCAAGGCGCCCCCGCACAGCGCCAGCGCGGGCCAGCCCAGGCCGACCAGCGACATCTTCGCCGCCACGACCAGGGCGACCCCGGCGATCCCGAACAGCAGGCCCAGCCACTGACGGGGCAGCACCCGCTCTCCCACCAGCGGCGCAGCCAGCGCCGTCAGGATCGGCTGCATGCCGACGATCAGCGCCGACAGTCCCGCCGGCATGCCTGCCTTGATGGCGCACCAGACGCCGGCCAGGTAGCCCGCCTGCAACAGCACGCCGGCGACGGCGATATGGCCGACCTTCCCACGCGGCCACGGCGCCCCCATCAGGACGATCAGCGGCACCAGGAGCACGAGGACGCCGGCAAACCGCAGCAGCAGGAAGGTCAGCGGGGGCGCATACGGCAGGCCGAACTTCGCCACGATGAATCCCGTGCTCCACAGGAACACGAAAAACAGGGGGATCGGCGACAGGAAGACATGGCGCGGTGTTGTCTGCGCGGCAATTGACGGTTGGGTCATCGGGGCAGTCTACCATGGGCTCCGGGCGCCGGCAGGCGTCCCAAAAAATTCCATTGTGCAATGCGGCAGCGGCGACGGGAAATATGGTTGCGCTCCCTTCGCTCCGCCACTGTCGAGATGCCCTTGTGCAACGCACAAAATACGCTTGACTTAAATTTCAGCACCCGTAGAATGGGCGATGTTGCGTTGCACAATAGCTGTTCGGACCAAGAAACGTCGGTAGCGAAAAATAAGTAGGCAACACGAGCAGCAGTTCAGTAGTACAGCAGGCACAGCACAGTAGGCCCAGTACCGCAGGAACAGTACCGCAGAACGTCACCACAGGAACCTGAGAGTCCCCACCAGGGGTCGTTCACGTCCACTACTATATTTGGAGAGTCTAATGTTTTCGATCCCAGAACAATTTTCCAATGCGACCAAGGCCAATTTCGAGAGCCAGTTCGCCATCTTCTCCGCGCTGACCAACAAGGCTTTCGAAAGCGTTGAAAAACTCGTCGAGCTGAACCTGTCCACCGCCAAGGCATCGCTGGAGGACTCCTCCGCTGCCGCCAAGCAGCTGCTGTCGGCCAAGGACCCGCAAGAGTTCTTCTCGCTGACCGCCGCACGCGCCCAGCCGAACGCCGAAAAGGCCATCGCCTACAGCCGCAGCCTGGCAACGATCGCCACCGGCACGACCGCCGAGTTCTCGCGCGCCGCCGAAACCCAGATCCTGGAAACCAACCGCAAGGTGATCTCCCTGGTCGACGAAGTGAGCAAGAACGCACCGGCCGGCACGGAAAACGCCGTGGCCCTGTTCAAGTCCGCACTGGGCAGCGCCAACGCCGGCTACGAGCAGTTCACCCGCACGGCCAAGCAGGCCAGCGACGCCATCGAAGCGAACGTCAACGCCGCCGTGAACCAGTTCACCTCGGCTGTCAAATCGGCTCCGACGGCCACGGCCAACGCCGCGTAATACACGAAGTCCATCGCCGGGCGCTTGCCCGGCCATCGCTGTAACAGGTCTCCTCGGCATCCGTGGATCCTCTCAGCGGATGTCCTTCCGGGCCCCGGCACTGCCGGGGCTTCTTTTTGTCCGAAGTGTATACAAAAAATCCAAAAGAAGATAATCTGTATACCCATGACCTCCCGTACCCCCGAACAACAACACCTGCTGGATCAGCTGGCCTGCGTCGCCGAGGGCCTGGGCCGTTCGCTGGCGCCGTTCTGTGAAGTGATCATCAACGACCTGCTCGCTCCGGACCAGGCCGTGGTGGCCATCCACAACAACCAGTCCGGCCGCGCCGTTGGCGATCCCGCCACGGAGCTGGGACTGGCACGCATCGCCGACCCGGCCCTGCCCCAGGTGCTGGCGAACTATCCGAACCGCTTCCCCGACGGCCGGCCCTGCAAGGGCACGTCGATCGGCATCCGCGACAGCGCTGGCAACTATGTCGCCGCGCTGTGCCTGAACGTCGACCTGACACATGTGCTGAACCTGCAAGCGCTGCTGGGCCAGTTCGCCCGGACCGACGGCACGGCGCCGGTGGCCGAATCGCTGGCCCCGGCCGGCGCGGCGGCACTGCGGCAGCACATCGACGGCTTCGCTGCGCGCCACGGCACCACGGCGCGCGCGTTGAAGGCGGACGAGCGCCGCGCCCTGCTGCGCGAGCTGAAGGAGGCCGGCCTGACGGAAATGCGCCGCGCGATGGAAACGGTCGCGGCGCACCTGGGCGTCTCGCGGGCCACCGTCTACAAGGATTTCAACTCCCAAGGAACATCATGACCGAACTGAAGCTTCCAACCTATGACGACGTCGTCGCGGCCGCCGGCCGCATCGCCGGCCTGGCCAACCGCACCCCGGTGCTGACGTCGCGCACCGCCGACGAGGAACTGGGCGCGCAAGTGTTCTTCAAGGCGGAGAACCTGCAGCGCACGGGCGCCTTCAAGTTCCGCGGCGCCACCAATGCGCTGGCGCGGCTGGACGCGGCGCAGCGCAAGGCCGGCGTCGTGGCCTTCTCGTCCGGCAACCATGCGCAAGGCATGGCCCTGGCCGCCAGGCTGCTGGACATTCCCGTCACCATCGTCATGCCGCACGACGCGCCGGCGCTGAAGGTGGCGGCCACGCGCGGCTATGGCGCCACCGTCGTCGTGTACGACCGCTACAAGGAAGACCGCGAACAGATCGGTCGCGACCTCGCCGAGAAGCATGGCCTGGCGCTGATTCCGCCATACGACCACTTCGACGTGATCGCCGGCCAGGGTACGGCGGCGAAGGAGTTGTTCGAGGAGGTGGGCGAGCTGGATTACTTCTTTGTCTGCATGGGCGGGGGCGGCCTGCTATCCGGCTCGGCGCTGGCAACCCGGGCGCTGTCGCCCCGCTGCAAGCTGTACGGCGTGGAACCGGAAGCGGGCAACGACGGCCAGCAGTCGTTCCGCAAGGGCGAGATCGTGCACATCGACACGCCGCAGACGATCGCCGACGGCGCCCAGACGCAGCACATGGGCCGGCTGACGTTCCCCATCGTGCGCCGCGACGTCGACGACATCCTGACGGCCACGGATGCGCAACTGGTGGACGAAATGCGCTTCTATGCGTCGCGCATGAAGATCGTGGTGGAGCCGACCGGCTGCCTGAGCCTGGCCGCCGCGCGCCAGATGAAAGACCAGCTGCGCGGCAAGAAGGTGGGCATCCTGATCAGCGGCGGCAACGTCGACCTCGCCCGCTTCGCCCAGCTCATCGCGCGATAAAAAACCCGGGACAGACCCTGGTTTCAAGGGAATTTCCTCAAACCAGGGTCTGTCCCGGGCTTTGGTGGGTCTTGCGTTTACTCGCCCAGGTACGCAGCCTTCACCCGCGGATCGTGCAGCATGTCGTCGGCATTGCCCGTCATCGTGATGGCGCCCGAGTCCATCACGTAGCCCCGGTGCGCGGCCTGCAGCGCCAGCTTGGCGTTCTGCTCGACCAGGAGGATCGTGATGCCCTCCTTCGACACGTTGCGGATCACCTCGAAGATCTTGTCCACCATGATCGGCGACAGCCCCATCGACGGCTCGTCCAGCAGCAGCAGGTGCGGGTGGCACATCAGCGCGCGCGCCATCGCCAGCATCTGCTGCTCGCCGCCGGACAACGTGCCGGCCAGCTGGCCCGCCCGTTCCTTCAGGCGCGGGAAGATGTCGAACCACTTGGCGATGTCGGCCTCCACGCCCGCCTTGTCGTTGCGGGTGTAGGCGCCCATCATCAGGTTTTCCTGGATGGTCATGCGGGTGAAGACGCCGCGCCCTTCCGGCACCATCGCCAGCTTGCGCTCGACCAGGTGGAAGCTTTGCGTGCCCTTCAGCGACTGGCCCAGGTACGAGATCGTGCCCTCGACCTTGCAGGCCGGCAGCGTGCCCGTGATGGCCTTCAAGGTCGTCGTCTTGCCGGCGCCGTTGGCGCCGATCAGGGTGACCAGTTCGCCTTCGTTGACTTCCAGGTCGATGCCCTTGACGGCCTTGATGCCGCCGTACGCGACCTTCAAGCCGGAAATCTTCAGGACATTGCTTGCTGCATTGGCACCCATCAGTGCGATCCTCCCAGATAGGCGTCGATGACGGCCTGGTTGCTTTGTATTTCGTGCGGCAGCCCTTCGGCGATGCGCTTGCCGTATTCCAGCACCGTGATGCGGTCGCACAGGCCCATCATCAGCTTGACGTCGTGTTCGATCAGCAGCACCGTCTTGCCCTCGTTCTTGATCTTCACCAGCAGCTCGCGCAGGGCCAGCTTCTCGGTGGCATTCATGCCGGCGGCCGGCTCGTCCAGCGCCAGCAGTTGCGGGTCGGTCGCCAGCGCACGGGCGATTTCCAGGCGGCGCTGGTCGCCGTACGACAGGTACTTCGACGTGCGGCTGGCGAACTTGCCGATGCCGACGAACTCCAGCAGTTCCTGCGCGCGCCGGCGGATCGACGCCTCCTCCTCGCGCGCCGCCTTGTGGCGGAAGATGGCGCCGAACACGCCCTGGTGCGAGCGCACGTGGCGGCCCACCATGACGTTCTCCAGCGCCGTCATCTCGCCAAACAGGCGGATGTTCTGGAACGTGCGGGCGATCCCCGCCTTCGCCACCGTATGCGGGGCGGACGGCGAGTACGGCTTGCCGGCCAGCTCGAACGTGCCGGTATCGGGCTGGTACAGCCCCGTGATGACGTTGAAGAACGTGGTCTTGCCGGCGCCGTTCGGGCCGATCAGGCCATAGATCTGGCCCCGTTCGATCTTGATGCCGACGTCGGTCAGCGCCTGCAGGCCGCCGAAACGCTTGTTGACGCCCTGGATATTCAGAATGACTTCGCTCATGGACTTCCTCAGGCAGGCACGACGCCGGACGATTGTTCTTTGGTGTCGGAATCGGCATCGGGCCGGTCCTCGTGCTTCGGCGACGGCCACAGGCCGGCCGGGCGCGTCAGCATGATCAGCACCATCGCCAGGCCGTACAGCAGCTGGCGCAGCACTTCCGCCTCGATCAGGATCTGGCCGAACAGCTGCTGCTGCAACGGTTCGACGACGTGGCGCAGCACTTCCGGCAGCGCCGCCAGCAGCGCGCCGCCCAGCACGACGCCAGGGATGTGGCCGATGCCGCCCAATACCACCATCGCCAGCACGGCGATCGATTCCGTCAGCGAGAACGATTCCGGCGACACGAAGCCCTGGAACGCCGCGAACATGGCGCCGGCCACGCCGCCGAACGACGCGCCCATCGAGAACGCCAGCAGCTTGACGTTGCGGGTGTTGATGCCCATCGCCTTGGCCGCGATCTCGTCCTCGCGGATCGCCACCCAGGCCCGGCCCAGGCGCGAGTGCTGCAGTCGCGACGTCATGAAGATCGTGGCGATCGTCAGCAGCAGGAACAGGAAATAGTAGGCATTCACGGACGGCAGCGAGAACGACCCCACCTGCACCATCGCGCCCGAACCGGCGGCGCCGGCCAGGTCGACGCCGAACACCTTGATCGGGTCGATCAGGTTGATGCCCTGCGGTCCGTTGGTGATGTTGATTGGATCGTTCAGGTTGTTCATGAAGATGCGGATGATCTCGCCGAAGCCCAGGGTGACGATGGCAAGGTAGTCGCCGCGCAGCTTCAGCGTGGGGGCGCCGAGGATGGCGCCGAACACGCCGGCCAGCAACGCGGCCAGCGGCACGATGAACCAGACCGACAGGTGGATGCCGTTGGTGCGGATGTCGTCCCCCAGCACGGCCGCCAGCGCCTCGCCGGTACCCGGATGCAGGTTGATCAGCGATTCCACCAGCACGGCGAACTGGGGCGAGGCCAACAGGCCTGTCAGGTAGGCGCCCAGCGCATAGAATGCGATGTAGCCCAGGTCGAGCAGGCCGGCAAAGCCGACCACGACGTTCAGGCCCAGCGCCAGCATGATGTACAACAGGGCCAGGTCGGCGATGCGGACCCACGAGTTGCCGAAGTTCTGTGCGAAGAACGGGAACGCCAGCATGACCACCAGCAGCAGCGCCAGGCTCGTGTAGGCCTTGCGCGGATTGTGGACGGTATCGAAATTGAGCAGTGCCATGGTGTCTCCTTAAGCCCGGTCCGCCACGCGCTCGCCCATGATGCCGGATGGCCGCACGGTCAGCACGAGGATCAGCACGATGAACGCGAAAATGTCCTGGTAATGGCTGCCCAGGAAGCCCCCCGTGAAGTCGCCGATATAACCGGCGCCCAGGCTTTCGATAATGCCCAGCACGATGCCGCCGATCATGGCGCCGTAGATGTTGCCGATGCCGCCCAGCACGGCCGCGCAGAACGCCTTCAGGCCTGGGATGGTGCCCATCGCGAACTGGATCGACGCGTAGTTGGCGCCCCACATGACGCCGGCCACGGCCGCCAGCGCGGCGCCGATGGCAAAGGTATAGACGATGACGCGGTTCGAATCGACGCCCATCAGCCCGGCCACGCGGGGATTTTCCGCGACGGCGCGCATGGCGCGGCCCATCTTGGTCTTCTCGACCAGCAGCACCAGGCCGCCCATCGACAGCGCGGCCAGCGCCAGCAGCAGGACCTGCGTGATGCTGATGACGGCACCGCCCACGGCGATCGGCTCGGTAGACAGCAGTTGCGGGAACGGCAGCGGGTTGCGGCCCCAGATCATCATCGCGAACGTCTGCAGCAGGATCGACATGCCGATCGCCGTGATCAGCGGCGCCAGCCGTGGCGCATTGCGCAGGCGGCGGTAGGCGATGCGTTCGATCAGCACGTTGACGATCATGCAGCAGGGAATGGCGCCGACGATGGCGATCAAGAGTTGCAGGCCGCCGGCCATTTCGGGGAAATGCGCCCCCAGGATGTTGAGGATCGTCAGGCCGATCATGGCGCCGATCATCAAGACGTCGCCGTGGGCGAAGTTAATGAGGTTCAGCACGCCGTACACCATCGTGTAGCCCAGCGCGACAAGGGCATACATGCTGCCCAGCACCAGGCCGTTGATAATTTGTTGGATAAAGGTATCCATCTGAGATTGCCCCTTAAGTAGCAGGCGACGGGAAATCGTGTCTCCCATCGTGCTGCCGCTGCGTAATAAAAACGGCACCCGGGATGGTTCCCGCGTGCCGCCGTGTTCCGCCCTGTTCCCGCTTGCCGGCATGGCCAAACGCCCGATGCGCAGGTGCATCCCAGCGATCCTGGCGGCCATGCAGAAAGCAGTCGGAATGGCAATTTTTCCAAGCGTTCGCAATCATAGCGATTCCAGACAAAAACTAAACATGGAAAAATCGGAGCAATTCTAAATTAAATTCAGGCGCAGAGTGGCTTTCTCATCAACAGTCGCAGAAAAAAGTGTTGTATGGATGACTTGACAGGACAGGACCCGCTCAGGCGAGGCCTTTGGGCAGCGGGAACGTGACGTTCTCCTCCACGCCTTCGAGCGGTCGCACGCTTTTGACGCCCAGCTCCTTGAGCCGGTCGATAACGGCCTGGACCAGCACTTCCGGCGCCGACGCGCCCGCGGTGACGCCCACGCGCCGGAAGCCTTCCAGCCACGAGGGGTCGATCTGCTCGGCGCGGTCGACCATGTAGGCCGGCGTGCCCATCTTTTGCGCCACTTCGCGCAGGCGGTTCGAGTTGGAGCTGTTCGGGCTGCCGACGACGATCACGACTTCCACCTGCGGCGCCATGAACTTGACGGCCTCCTGGCGGTTCGTCGTGGCGTAGCAGATGTCGCCCTTCTTCGGCTCCTGGATGTTCGGGAAGCGCGCTTTCAGGGCGGCGATGATCTCGGCCGTGTCGTCCACCGACAACGTGGTCTGCGACACGTACGCCAGGTGATCCGGATTCGCCACGTTCAGCGTGGCGACATCCTCCACCGTTTCGACGAGGTGCATGCCCTCTTCCGCCTGGCCCATCGTGCCTTCCACTTCCGGGTGGCCGTCGTGGCCGATCATGACGATCTCGTAGCCGGTCCTGCGCATCTTGGCCACTTCCACGTGCACTTTCGTCACCAGCGGGCAGGTGGCATCGAAGATCGACAGGCCGCGCGATTCCGCTTCCGCGCGCACGGCCTTCGAGACGCCGTGGGCGGAGAACACCAGCGTATTGCCGGCCGGGACGTCATCGAGCTGCTCGATGAAGATCGCGCCCTTGGCGCGCAGGTCGGCCACGACATAGGCGTTGTGCACGATTTCGTGGCGCACGTAGATGGGCGCGCCGAACTGCTTGAGCGCCCGTTCGACGATTTCGATGGCGCGGTCGACGCCGGCGCAAAAGCCGCGCGGCTGGGCCAGCAGGATTTCTTTGTCCATGGGATTCGATTACAGAACGGAGATGAGGTTCACTTCGAAGCGCACCGGCTGGCCGGCCAGCGGGTGGTTGAAGTCGAAGATGGCGGCATCGTCGCGCAGTTCGCGCAGGATGCCCGCGAAGCGGCCGCCGCCGGGCGCCGCGAAGTCGACCAGGTCGCCCACCTTGTAGTCGGCGCCCGGCACGGAGTTCTCGTCCAGCGTCGCGCGCGACACGGGGCGGATCAGGTCGGGGTTGCGGGGCCCGAAGCCCACGCCCGGCTCCAGGTCGAACGTCTTGTGCGTCCCTTCGGGCAGGCCGATCAGCAGTTCCTCCAGTACGGGGGCCAACTGGCCCTGCCCCAGCATCAGGGTGGCCGGGTTACCGTTGAAGGTGGTGACGATGTCGGTGCCGTCCAGCGTGGCCAGGCGGTAATGCAGGGTAAGGTAAGCAGAGGAGGTGACGACGTTGGACATGGCGGTTCTTTGAGCTTGCAAACCGTTATTGTATGCCACCTTCGCGCTTGTCTGTGCTGTGTGCGGCAATCCAGGTGCCGGCGCGGACACACCTGTGGGCAAGCGGCAGCGCCATCGCTTGCACAACGATAGTGTGTCAGATAAGGCACTTCTACAAACGGTTACAGCGCTGCGGACCGGTTCGCGCAACAATGACATTCAACAAAGACAAGTGACCGAAGAGCGGTTGGTCGCTGTCGTCCCCTTCTCCGTACCGGCTCGTCGGTACTGCGCCGGCTCCTTCGCGCACCAGCTGCCACGTCTCGTCCTGCAGCCGCTTCCTTTCACCCGATTCGCAGCCGCCGACACACTGGGTCGGCGCGCCAATGCACGCCGTCCAATCCAAGAAAGCCCGACATGCTGACACTCCAGAACACCCTGAAATACGAAGGCGATCCCGGCAGGATTCCCCTCAAGGACATCGTCCTGTCCTTCGCCATGCCCAGCTACGAGTACGCGATCGCTCCCGCCAGCCACGATGCGTGGGTGGATCGCATCGCCCTGGCGCCCGCCACGTGCAACGTCACCCGCGAGCTGACCGCCAGCGACTACCGCGCCGCCTTCCCGGCCACGACCGTCACGGGTACCGACGAGACGACGGTGGCCCATTTCTGGCGCTATCTCGGCGAGGCGCTGGCGGGTGGCACGGCCGACGGTCACGTGCCAGGCCAGCCGGCGCCACTCGACCAGCTGACCATCCCCATCGCGGTGCGCCACCTCACCCCGGACGGCAACGTGCTGGGGCAACAGCAGTGGAATGCGCTCTTGTCCGTCGGCCTGGCGGCCGGCGCGGCCCATCCGCTCGCCAGCGCGGCGCTGGCCGGCGGCGCCGCCCCGGCCCCTGGCGCCGCGGTTGGCATGAGCGGCGACAGCCTGGTGCTGATCGACAAGGAGGCCTATCTCGCCCTGCTCAAGGAACTCGGCGGCACGGCGCGCGCCGGCGACGACGTGTACCTGCTCGCCATCGTCGGCTACCTGTGCGATACCAGCGGCAGCACGCCCGCGCTGACGCAAAAGCCCGATCCCGAACGGGAAAAGCTGCTGCTGGCCCGCCTGCGCGAACGGGGCATCGGCGACCCCGCCGGCGCGCTCGCGCTCATCCGCAAACGCTTTGCCGGCCTGTTCGATTTTGCCGTCCGGGTGGCGCCCATCGCCATTCTCGACGTCGCCGGCACGTTGCGCATCCTGGCCGCGGACCAGGCCGTCACCAGGGCGGACTTCGACTACTACGCCGTGGCCGTCGAAACCACGCAAGCGAAAGGCGCGGCCCAGGTCGCCGCCGAACGCCATGTCGACTGGCACAAGAGCACGGGCGACGTGGACGGCAACGCCCTGCCCTTCAGCTTGGCCGGCCAGGCGCCCCTGTACCTGGCCGCCCTCGATGCGACGGTGAACGTCCGGGTCAAGGGCTTCGACGGTGCCGTCCTGTGGTCGCAGCAATTCGATGCCGGCGACCAGGCCCTGGCCGCGCTCGCCATCGACGTGCCGCTGCAACGGCCCATCCGCCTGAGCGCTGCCGACAAGCTCGGCAAGCAGGGACCCGGCAAGAAGCTGCGCGGCCAGGTGCTGGCGCCCGACAAGTCCAGTCCCGTCGGCGACCTGACCGTGCTGGTCCAGGCCAGGAAGGATGGCGACCCGGCGTGGCGCATCGTCAGCGCCGGCACGACTGACAAGTCCGGCAACTTCTCCCTTGCCTACCCTTACGGCTTGTATGTCGCGGCGCAGGCGTTGCTGTCGGTGGCCCCCAACGATCCGGCCAACATCGCCATCGTTGCCGACGACGGCAGCGGCGTGACCGTCGCGGACGACTTCCTCTATCTGCTGCTGAAGGATGTGCCCGCGCCAGCGGGAAACCAGGATACCGACGACTGCGATTGCGAGCACCCCAAGAAGGCGCCCCGCCTGCCCGACCAGGAAGACCTGATCGGCTCGGACGAATACTCGCAGGACATCGGCGGCTCCTGCGTCAACCTGTCGACGCCGAATCGCACCCTTAGCGAACACAGCTACAAGGCGATCGTGCGCACGTCCGACCCGGACGTGGCCAACTACACGCTCAAGAAGATCGAAACCTGGGTGCCCAAGCTGGGGCAGAAGATGACCACGTTCGAGCTGACGGGTGGCACGGCCAAGATCAGCCGCAAGGCCATCGACCTGTCCAACCCCGTGCGCTGGCAGGATGCGCCGGACGACCAGGCCAACCTGTCGCTGTACCAGGCGGTGACGATCGCCACCGGCCACGTGCTGCACTACAAATCGGTCTTCAAGGCGGACGGCTACTCGCTGGGCGACCTGCTGTATTCGCTGGCGCTGGCACCCGGGCAGAAGAAGGAGATCGTCGTCCTCGATGCCTCCCATTCGTTGCAGGCACAGGAGTCGCAGCAGGTCAGCCAGCGGGAAAACCTGTCCGCGCTGATCGTGGACGACCGCGCCATCCTCGACCAGCTGGGCGGCAGCCTGAACGAATCCATGCGCGGCAGCAGCTCGGCGCACACGAGCGGCGTCAGCGCCGGGTTCGGTGCCGGTGCGCTGGTCGGTCCCGTCGGCGCCGCGCTGGGCGTGTCGGGCGGTACCGCCAATTCCAGTTCCAGCGCGCAGCAGAACAGTTCGCGCGGCGTCTCGCAATTCTTCAGCGAAAAGCTGCGCCAGTCGATCATGCAGACGGCGTCCAGCTATCGCCAGCAGAATGGCGCCGTCGTCACGACCGTCAGCGAAGGCCAGCGCTATGCCGCCACGACGGAAGTGGTGGCCAACCACAACCACTGCCACGCGCTGACGATGATGTATTTCGAAGTGCTGCGCCACTATGCGATCTACCAGGAGCTCAGCAACGTGGAGGAATGCGTGTTCGTGCCCCTCCTGATGACGGACTTTTCGGCCGAGAACATCTTCAAATGGCGCGACGTGCTGGCCGCCCACCTGCTGGCCATGCCGTCGGAAACCTATCTGCGCCACCGCGGCTTTGGCTATCAGCATCCGTTGCTGAAGGGCTTCGACGCGAACGAGCGCATCAAGACCAACTATGCCAATGTCGATTTCCCCGCCGGGAGCTACGATGAGGAGAGCATCACGTTCGTCCGCGGCGAAATCCAGCTGAAAACCAACCTGCATCGGCCCCGGACACGCTACGACCGCATCCAGTCCCTCCCCGTGGTCACCGCGAAGGTCTCGCACGAGGAAGCGAAAGGGCTGTCCACCGCCGAAGTCATCGGCGCCGTGTTTACCGGCTTCGCTTCCCTGTTCGGGCACTCGGACAGCAAGACCGTCACGGAGGAAATCCAGGTGCGCGCCAAGATCTTCGACCTGTTCATGCAGATCGACGACAACTTCCAGGTCGTCCCGCCGGCCCGCTGCATCCGCGTGAAGAACTTCCGCCCCACATCGGTGACGATCGGCGCGGTCACGGTACCGGTGACGTTCGCCGATTTCTTCGAGAACGATGTCAAGGACAAGAAGATGTGGACGATCTATGCCACGCTGCTCGGGTACAAGGACGTGATCGACATGATGGAGAACTTCTTCCAGGGCAGGCTGATCGCGGAATGGGACGACATCTACTACAACGAGATGGCGCCCATCATATTCGACCGCATGGTCGACACGCTGCGCATCGACGCACTGGACCTCGATTTCAGCAGTGCGACACGCTACAAGGGTGGCGAGCGCATCATGCGCGTGAACCTGCGCGGCACCTCGTCCAACCGGCGCATCGACCTGCCCCAGTATCTCAATATCAAGTTCGACAGCGACCTGGTGAACGGCCTGCGCGACCTCGTCACGGTCGCGACCGGCAAGGTCGCCATCTATTACGACACGGCGCATTACCACGGCACGCTGTACAGCGGCTACGTCAGCGATGACCTGCTCGACGGGACCGAGCTGCATATCCCGGAGAATTCGGACGAGAAGCGCAACCCGCGCAAGGAGGACATCTACGTCGTCAACAAGCTCATCAGCCATCTCAACAGCAATCTGGAGCACTACAACAAGGCACTGTGGTTCAGCCTGGACCCGGACCGCCGCTACATGCTGCTGGACGGCTTCCACATCCAGGTCTTCAATGCCGCCGGCGCGCCGGTTGCCCTGCGCAGCCTGGCCTCGGTGGTCAAGAACGAACTGGTCACCATCACCGGCAACGCCATGGTGTTCCCGGTGGCGGCGGGCTACAAGGTCAGCCAGTCGTACATCACGGAGACGGCCGAGGACGGCGCCCAGGAAGATGTCGCCCTGATGGATCACTACCAGCCGCTGACGCCGGTGCCGCCGTACCGCATCAGCGTGCCCTCGCGCGGCGTGTTCGCGGAGGCGGTACAGGGTTCCTGCAACGCGTGCGAAAAGGTCGAGACCGACCGCCTGCAGGACTGGAAGCGCTTCCCCAACACGGACGAACCGACGGCATTCATGCCGGTCAACGTGCCGACGCCCACCGTCACCGACTGGCAAGCCGTGTTCAAGGACTTTGCCGCGCCGCTGGTCGGCATCCTGGCCGCACCGGCGGCACCGGCGCCGGGCGCGGGCCTGGCGGGACTGTCCGCGCTGCTCGGCAAGGGCGACTCGTTCCGCGACATCACGGGGCTGGAAGGCAACCAGAAGAACGTCATGGCGACCTACCTGTCCAACCAGGAAAATGCCAAGGCCTTCGCCCAGATGGCCAAGGACATGGCGATGCAGGCCCACAGCACGCAGAACTCCGACAAGATCATGGACTCGCTCAAGGCGGCGAAGACCAGCGGCGCGCTCAGCCAGGACGACTACGCCAAGCTCGTCAAGGAACACCTGCAACAGCAGATCGACGGCGGCGCCGCGACGAAGAAGAAAGAGGCCGACGAAGCCAAGGCCAAGCCCACGCTGACCGATGCCGCGGTCAAGGCGGCCGAGCAAGGCAAGGACGTCAAGGCGC
The DNA here is from genome assembly GCF_029028125.1 of Pseudoduganella chitinolytica. Taxonomy (GTDB): domain Bacteria; phylum Pseudomonadota; class Gammaproteobacteria; order Burkholderiales; family Burkholderiaceae_D; genus Rugamonas; species Rugamonas chitinolytica. The sequence continues at coordinate 6,257,158 of NZ_CP119083.1, read as the reverse complement.
ACAAGGTCGATGGCGAAGGGGGCTCCGAATCGGTCGACATCAGCGGCACCGGCACGAAGATGGTCCTCGCCACGTTCCCCGGCGTCGTCCCCAAGATGAAGCAGGACGGCATCAATCTGTGCTGGGCAACGGTGGCCACCATGATGCTGAGCTGGCAGCGCGGCAAGGCGCTGCTCGTCCAGGACGCCATGGCGGAAGCGGGCAACCTGTACATGCAGAAATATATCGACAACCAGCTGCTGAAGTCGGGCGAAAAAGCCGCGTTCCTGGACAAAGTGAGGATGACCGGCGAGCCCACCGCCAACTATCCGCTGCGGCAGTACATCGACTGGCTGAATGCCTACGGGCCGCTGTGGGTCACGACGGACTCGGGCATCTCCTCGGTCGAATTCTCGCCGCATGCGCGCCTGTTGACGAAAATCGTCGGCAATGCCGACGCCGATCCCGCCAGCGCATTGCTGACCTTTATCGACCCCATGACCGGCAACGAGGTGACGGAGACGTTCCGGCACTTTATCGGCGTGTTCGAGCAGATGGTCGTCGAAAACAAGGACGACGGGTTGTACATCCAGGTCGTCCACTTCCAGCAGCCGCTGCAACACCAGAGCGACAACACGGCGCCATGACGTCACAGCGGGCGCGATGCCGGTAGGGGGCAGATCAGCACGGCATCGGCCTGTCCCGTCCATAATCAGCCTCACCCAACGGCGGAGGCACCATGGCGATCACGGACTGGCCCGAACAGCAGCGCCCGCGCGAGCGGCTGATCCGCGAGGGCGCGCAGGCGTTGTCGGACGCGGAACTGCTGGCCGTGTTCCTGCGGGTCGGCGTGCCCGGCAAGGATGCCGTCGAGCTGGCGCGCGAGCTGCTGCGCGAGTTCGGCTCGCTGCAGGCGCTGTTCGGCGCGAACCTGGCCGAGTTCACCCGCATCCCGGGCCTGGGCAACGCCAAGTTCGCGCAACTGAAGGCGGTGCTGGAGCTGGCGCGGCGCGCCATCAACGAGCAGTTGCGGCACGGCGAAACGCTGAACTCGCCGCACGCCGTCAAGGAATACCTGCGCCTGGCACTCGTCGGCCAGCCGTACGAATCGTTCCACGTGCTGTTCCTGGACGTGCGCAACCGCCTGATCGAGGCGCGCGAGATGTTTCGTGGCACGTTGACGCACACCAGCGTCTACCCGCGCGAGATCGTGCGCGAGGCGCTGGCGTACAACGCGGCCAGCGTGCTGCTGGCCCACAACCACCCTTCCGGCGTCCCCGACCCCAGCGAATCGGACCTGGCCCTGACACGCACGCTGGTGCAGGCCCTCGCGCTGATCGACGTGCGCATCCTCGACCATTTCGTCGTGGCCGGCCACCGCGTGCATTCGTTTGCGGAGAACGGCCAGATCTAGGTCATTTGGTGAGCCGGTAGCGCTGCTCGCGGTACAGCATCGACGGCAGCAGCACGTGGGCCATGGCCTTGTCGACCATGACCTGGTCCGGTGTCGTGCTCAACAGTTCGAGATGACTCGTGGCCGGATCGTACTTCGCCGCCAGCGGCGCGCCGCCCGGGCGCAGGATGGTGGCGCCCCGGTCGTCGAGCCACGTGAAGTAATTGTCGAACTGCAGCAGCGCGCGACCCGGCGTCGTGCTGTCGCGCACGAAGTCGCGGCCGATCATCGGGTGCTCGCTGGACACGCCCAGCAGCGACAGCAGCGTGGGACCCAGGTCGATCTGGCTGGCGTACGGCTTGATGCGCTTCGGTTCGATGTCCGCGCCCAGGATCAGGCCGGGGATGTGGAACTTGTGGACGGGCACGAGGCTGTCGCCGTAGACGCGGTTGTCGTGGTCGGCCACGATCAGGAACACCGTGTCCTTCCAGTAGTCCTGCTGCTTGGCCGCGCGGATGAACTTGCCGAGCGCGAAGTCGGCGTACTTGACCGCGTTGTTGACGGTCTGCTTCGGCTCTTCGTGCAAGGCGATCTTGCCGTCCGGGAATTCGAACGGCTCATGGTTGGACGAGCTGAAGATCAACGTGAAGAATGGCTTGCCGGCCTTGTGCAACTGGTCCAGGCGCTGCAGCGACTTGTCGAACAGGTCTTCGTCGGAGGCGCCCCAGCTGCCTTCGAAGTTGGGCTTCATGTCGGAACGGTCCGTGACCTTCTGGAAGCCGTTGCCGGTGAAGAACTGGCGCATATTGTCGAAGTGCGCCTCGCCGCCGTAGACGAATTCCGTGTGGTAGCCCTGTTGCCCCAGGCCCAGTGCCAGCGTGTAGAAATTCTGCTGGGCCAGCGACAGCTTGACGACGCTGCGCGCCGGTGTCGGCGCGTAGCCGGCGACGACGGCCTCGATGCCGCGCACGGAGCGCGTGCCGGTGGCGTACAACCGCTCGAACCACCATCCTTCGTCCTTCAGCTTTTCCAGCTCCGGCGTGACCGGCACGCCGCCCAACGACTTGACGAACGTGGCGCCAAGGCTTTCCTCCAGCACGATGACGAGGTTCTTCGGCCGCTGGCGCACGAGCGCCGCCTGCTGGCGGTGCAAGGTAGGCAGCTCGGGCGACGTGAACCGGTAGTCCGCCAGCCAGGGCTCGGCGCGCACCTGCGCCAGCACCTGCTCGCGGGGCATCTCGCCGTAGATTTCGGACGAGCGCGCTTCCTTGCGCATCGACGCCAGGGCGTCCAGCACGGACCAGGCCGAGTTGATGACGACGGAATTGACCATCGAATCGCCCGTCAGCGCGAACAGGGCGGGATTGGCGGGACGGTGGTCCGTCGTCGAACGGATCAGGCAGACCGCCAGCAGCACGGCCAGCGGCCAGCTCAGCAGCACCTTGGCCGTGGACCACGCCGGTGATGCGGCGGCGCCCTTCAGCAGGCGCCAGATCGCCAGGCCCAGCAGGATCGTCAGGCCAAAGCCCAGCAGCACCGTGGCCCGGTAGCCATTCCACAACGTGGCCGCCACTTCGCGCGGGTAGACAAGGTATTCGATGAACAGGCGGTTCGGCCGCACGTCGTATTGCAGGATGAAGCGTGGCGTCGCCAGTTCCAGGAACACAATCAGGATCAGCGCGACGGTAGCCCATGCCACCGTCGCGGTGCGCCAGGCCTGGGCCGGCGCGCGCCGGGCCAGGAACGGGGCCAGCAGCGGCAGCAGCAGCAACGGGACGGCGAGGAAATAGCCCAGCAGGATCAGGTCGGCACGCACGCCCTGGACGAGGATGTCGCCCACGATACCGGTCGCTGACACGCGCTGCCACTGCCAGGCGACGAGGCCGATGCGCGACAGCGACAGCAGGACCAGGCCGAGCAACAGCATCTGGACCAGCGTGGCGTACGGCCCGGCCCAGCGGGTCAGCCGGGCGAGTCGGCTGGCGCCAGGCGTGTGGCGGTGCTTGGGGAATGCGGCAGACATCTTCATCGAACGGTGATTCCAGGGAAGTGAACGGGCGTGCTTAACGGCGTGAAAGCTCTGTTTATCGTGGGATGCGTTTATACAGCATGATGTTGTAACCCGGCGTTACGCCTGCGTAAAGATTTCGTTAAGCAAGTTGCGCACGAGGTACGTTCCGGCAGCTTTTCGTTGACACGGTGCAACAGCAGCGGTGCACTGCTCTGCGGGACATGAGAGAGGTGGTGTGAAGCGGACAACGTCCGGTCCCGGCAGGACCGTTATCAGCCTGCCGCGGCCATGGTTTACCGTTAGATATCAAGGACTTCCGCGCCCTCGCGGGGACGCGGCGATAAATGTTAAATATTTCCGAGAGATTGAGACACAATTGTTTTTCGCAAGTGATTGAAAAAGCTGAGTTTTTTCGGTATAGTCTTGTTTTTTCCAATTTCGGAAGTTACTAAGGAGTGCACCATGGCACGTGTTTGCCAAGTCACTGGGAAGAAGCCGATGGTCGGCAACAATGTTTCCCATGCAAACAACAAAACCAAACGTCGTTTCCTGCCAAACCTGCAGAACCGTCGTATCTTTGTTGAATCTGAAAATCGCTGGGTCTCCCTGCGTCTGTCCAACGCCGGTCTGCGCGTGATCGACAAGGTCGGCATCGATGCCGTCCTGGCCGACATGCGCGCTCGCGGCGAAAAAGTCTAATAGGGAGCTATCATGGCAAAAACTGGCCGCGACAAAATCAAGCTGGAATCGACCGCCGGTACCGGTCACTTCTACACCACCACCAAGAACAAGCGCACGATGCCTGGCAAGATGGAGATCATGAAGTTCGATCCCAAAGCCCGCAAGCACGTGACGTACAAGGAAACCAAGATCAAGTAATCGATCGGGTTTCAATGAAAAAGCCGCTCTTCGAGCGGCTTTTTTTATGGGGACTGTCCCTGCAGGGGACTGTCACCGGTGGTTATCCGCGGCCCCGACGAAGCCACAGGGGTCTTTTCCCGCATGGTCCGGTGAACGTCCGCGTAGGCAAGGGTCTGTCCCCGCATGGGGACAGACCCTGAAGTTCCCCGGGTCCGCCAGCAAACTTCGGGGTCAGTCCCTGTGCAGGGACAGACCCCAGCGACCTATTCTGCGATTAAAACCAGGGTCAGTCCCCTGCGGGGCGATACGGCGGCCCGGCAGACCCTAACCCGGCGACCGTGCGCTTAACTTAGCGGCACTAGGGACTGTCCCCGGTTGTTATCCGCGGCCCCGACGAAGCCACAGGGCTCTCTCCCCGCACGGTCCGGTGAACGGCCGCGTAGGCAAGGGTCTGTCCCCGCATGGGGACTGACCCTGAAGTTCCCTTGGTCCGCCAGCAAACTTCGGGGTCAGTCCCTGTGCAGGGACAGACCCCGGCGACCTCCCGCGCAGCGGCACGTCCATTTCATGCCGGCCTTTGCGTCGCGGATAAAAACCGGGGACAGTCCCTGAAGGGACAGTCCCCATGAAAAAACGGCCCCGCAGGGCCGTTTCGATGAAGCGGTAACGCTTACGCGTAGCTGCGCAGCCGCAGCGAGAAGTCCTGCAGCGCCTTGATGCCGGACGCTTCGGCGCGCTGGCACCAGTCCTGCAGCTTCTGCACCAGTTCGTCGCGGGTGAAGTGCGAACGTTCCCAGATTACACCCAGTTCGACGCGCATATTGTGCATCGTCTCCAGCGCCTTGCTGTGCTGGAACAGCTCGACCAGTTGCTGCTGCTGCGGCGCTTCCAGCTTGGCCGGCTCGCGCTGCATCAGCTTGCGGGCCGACTTCAGGAAACCCGATTCCAGCTGCGCCTTGTGCTTCAGGTGCTCCACTTCCTCGGCCCAGGCGTGCTTGACGGACGCGGCATACTTCGCCATCACGTCGTAGCGGTTGGCGATGACGGCCTGCAGCGTCTCGAAGTCGGCTTGCGCCTTGTTCTTGGCGAACTTCGGCTTCGGCGGCATCTTTTTCACTTTCGCCAGGCCCACCATCTCCATCGCGCGGATATAGCCCCAGCCGATGTCGAACTCGTACCACTTGGACGACAGCTTGGCCGACGTCGCATACGTGTGGTGGTTGTTGTGCAGCTCTTCGCCGCCGATCAGGATGCCCCACGGCAGGATGTTGGTGGCGGCGTCCGAGCAGTCGAAGTTACGGTAGCCCCAGTAGTGGCCGATGCCGTTGATGATGCCGGCGGCGGTCACGGGGATCCACAGCATCTGCACGGCCCACACGGTGATGCCCTTGGCACCGAACAGCATGACGTTCACGATCAGCAGCAGTGCCACGCCCTGCCAGCTGTACTTCGTGTACAGGTTGCGCTCGATCCAGTCGTCCGGCGTGCCGTGGCCGTACTTGGCCAGGGTTTCCTTGTTCTTCGACTCGGCGCGGTACAGCTCGGCGCCTTCCCAGAACACCTTCTTGATGCCGCGGGTAACGGGGCTGTGCGGATCTTCTTCCGTGTCGCACTTGGCGTGGTGCTTGCGGTGGATCGCGGCCCACTCCTTCGTCACCTGGCCCGTGGTCAGCCACAGCCAGAAGCGGAAGAAGTGCGACGGGATCGCATGCAGCTCCAGCGCGCGGTGCGCCTGGTGGCGGTGCAGGTAGATCGTGACCGACGCAATGGTGATGTGCGTGACGATCAGGGTATAGACGACCGTCTGCCACGCGGACAGGCCGGTCAGGCCTTCGTCGAGAAATTGCAGTACAGCGTTCAAGCTAAATTCCATTCAAGCTCCAAGAGTGATTCCCGGTTCCGGTGCCCTAGGCGCGGGAACCGGGCGCCGTCGGTTGTACGACGTGTTCTGTCCGCCATTGTACGCTCAATCAAGCGTGACGCGCAGAACGATACCTTTCTGTCATTCCGTGTTCTGTCGTATTTCCGGCAGGGGCACGGGTCCCACGATGCGCATCTCCCGCTGGGGGAACGGCACGGATATGCGGTTGTCTTTCAAGGCTTTCCAGATCGCCCGGTTGACGTCCGACGTCACCCCGCCCCGGCCGTTTTCCGGATCGTTGATCCAGAACCCCACCTGCAGCTCCAGGCCGTCGGCGCCGAAGTTGAGCAAGGTGGCGGCCGGCGGCCGCTCCGCCAGCACGCGCGGCACCGAAGCGGCCGCCTCTTCCAGCAGCTTCAACGCAAAGTCGAGGTCGGTCTCGTACGCCACCGACACTTTCGTGCCCAGCCACACATACTTGCTCGTCAGCGAGGAATTCTGCACGACGCCCGACACCAGCATCTCGTTCGGCACGATCGACTCGACGCCGTCGAGCCCGGCCAATACCGTGTAGCGGGTGTTGATGCGGGCGACACGGCCGGTGAACTTGTCGACGGTGATCATGTCGCCGATCGCCAGGCTGCGGTCGAGCAGGATGATGAAGCCGGACACGTAATTGCTCGCGATCTTCTGCAGGCCGAAGCCGAGGCCGACACCCAGCGCACCGCCGAAGACGGACAGCACGGTCAGGTCGATGCCCACCATGTTCAGGCTGAACAGCACGGCGATGACGATCAGCACGGCCCGGCCCACGCGCGCCATGACGACCCGCAAGTTCGAATGCAGCGTCTCCACGTGCATCAGCCGCTCTTCCAGCGCCGCACCGGCCCACATCGCCAGCACCAGCAGCACGATGACGGACACGGCGGCCTGCAGGATCTCCGCCACCGTCACCTTGTTCTTGCCGAGATGGAGGACGATGTTGTCGAGATAACGGTAGATATCGTCCCAATAGCCCGTGATGTACAGCGCGAACGCGAGCCACACGACCAGCTGGAAGATTTTCTCGAACGTCAGCACGGCCGCGCCGATTTCGCCGTGCCGCGCGAACACGCGGCGCAGGAGGTAGAACACGAAGCGGATGACTGCCAGCGAACCGAAGATCGGCAGCGCCAGCTTGATGAGGTTGATGTGGTGCCAGCGCGCCAGCACCACCTGCGACAGCGCCAGCAGGCAGACGATGGCCAGCGGGCCGACGACGCGGCCGAAGCTTTCCATGCCGAAGCGGCGCACGCCGGTCTGGGAATCGCCGCCGCGCAGCCACGTGCGCAGCAGGCGCGACAGGCCCCAGCCCAGCAGGATCGACACGGCAATGGCGCCGACCTGCCACATCAGGCCCGGATCGGTCAGGTCGCCCAGCAGGTCGTCCAGCAGTTTCGTCAGGCGCAGCTGCGTCATGCGTCTTCGCCGGCCTCGTCAGCTTCCCCGGCCACATCGGCCGCCTTTGCCGCCTTGGCGGCCATCGGCTTGCGCTCGAACACGGCGGCAAAGAAGCCGTCGGTCTGGTGCTTGTGCGGCAGCAGCTTCAGGTAGTCGCCCATCTCCAGGTCGATCTTCTGCTCGGCCAGCACCTTGTTCATCGGCACCAGCTCGAAGTCAGGATGGGTGGCAACGAACTGCTGCGCCACGGCGTCGTTCTCTTCGTCCAGCAGGCTGCACGTGGCATACACCAGGCGACCGCCGGCCTTGACGAGGCGCGCCGCGCCATCCAGGATCGCGACCTGCTTGTCGTGCATCTCGCCGATGGCGCTTTGCGGCTGGCGCCACTTGACGTCGGGATTGCGGCGCAGCGTGCCCATGCCCGAGCAGGGCGCATCGACCAGCACGCGGTCGATCTTGCCGGCCAGGCGCTTGATCTTGGCATCCTTCTCGTGTGCGATCGCGACCGGATGCACGTTCGACAGGCCGGAACGGGCCAGGCGCGGCTTCAGCTTGGCCAGCCGTTTTTCCGACACGTCGAACGCATACAGGCGTCCCGTGTTGCGCATCTGCGCACCCAGCGCCAGCGTCTTGCCGCCGGCACCGGCGCAGAAGTCGACGATCATCTCGCCGCGCTTGGCGCCCAGCAACTGGGCCAGGATCTGGCTGCCCTCGTCCTGCACCTCGATGGCGCCTTCCTTGAACAGCGGCAGGTTCTGGATCTGCGGCTTCTTCAGCACGCGCAGGCCCAGCGGCGCGTACGGCGTCGGCATGGCCGCGATGGGCGCTTCGGCCAGTTGCGCGATGACCTTGTCGCGGTCCGCCTTGAGCGCGTTGACGCGCAGGTCCAGCGGGGCCGGCGTGTTCAGCGCGTCGGCCAGCGCCAGCGCTTCCTCTTCGCCATACTGCGCCACCAGTTTCTCGTACAGCCACAGCGGCAGGTTGCTGCGCAGCGACTTGTGCAGCAGCTTGCGGTCGATGGCCTTCATGCGCTGCAGCCATTCCACCTCTTCCGGTGCCAGGCCCGGCAGCGCATCGACGCCGACGGCATCGGCCATGCCCAGCAGCATCAGGCGACGCATCGTCGAACCGCCGCCCGCTTCCGAAAAGTCGGTAAAGAAGTTCTTGTTGCGCAGCACGGCGTAGATGCACTCGGCGATGGCGCCGCGCTCGCGGCCGCCCAGGCGGGGATGGTCCTTGAAGTAGCGCGACAAGGTGGTATCGGCCGGGGCCGTGAAGCGCAGGATCTCGCGTAGCACCTCTTCGGCGCCGGCAAGAACAGCTGGTGGCAATCTCATGTGAATCCTGGTGATGAATACAGATTAATAGGGTAATGCAGTGCGGACCGCGACCGGCGGTCCGATGGCGGATCAGTGCGCCGGGCGGGGGTGGTGGGGACCGTGGACCCGGCCTTCCTCGACCGTCAGTTTATCTTCGATGAACCAGCGCACGGCGCGCGGGTACAGTACGTGTTCCTGTTCCAGCACCCGGGCGGCCAGTGTCTGCGCCGTATCGCCCGGCAGCACGGGCACGGCCACCTGGTCGACGACCGGACCGTGGTCCAGCTCGGCCGTGACGAAGTGCACCGTCGCGCCATGTTCGGCATGGCCGGCGGCCAGGGCCGCCTCGTGCGTGTGCAGGCCGGGGAAATGCGGCAGCAGCGACGGGTGGATGTTCAGCATGCGGCCCGCGTAACGTTCCACGAAGGCGGGGGTCAGGATACGCATGAAACCGGCCAGCACGACCAGGTCCGGCGCATAGCCGTCGATCACTTCGGCCAGGGCCGCATCGAACGCCTCGCGCGTGGGATAGTCCTTGTTCGGTACAACAGCGGTGGCGATGCCGTGCGCGGCGGCAAACTCGAGCCCCTTGGCATCGGCACGGTTGCTGATCACGGCGGCAATGCGGGCGGGCCACTGTTCGGCCTGCGCGGCGCGGACCACCGCTTCCATATTGCTGCCCCGTCCGGAAATCAGGATGACGATATTTTTCATGGCCGACATTGTACCCTCAGGGAAGCGCTGATTGATTGCTGGTGGATGAGATTAGTCCTGAAAAACGTGTCCAGCAAGACGCCAATGCGTCGTCATACCGGGGTATGGCGACGTATTTGTGGCGCCGCTGGGCGCGTTTTCTCAGGGCTAAGATCGCCGCCATGAATACATCAGCGGTTCCCCAGCTTGCCGGCCGGACCAGAAAAGCCGGTCCGGCCGGCAAGGCTGCAAGCGGCGCGGAAGGCAGTGGCAGCGCGGTGGCGGCGGCGCCGGGCGCGGGCGGCTACTCGAAGGAGTAGAATACGCGGAACGGCACCTTCTTTTCGGCCCAGTAATCGGCGGCGTCGCGGAACACGTCCAGCAGCGTCTCGCGGGCTTCGCGGTCGAATTTCTGAGTGTTCGGCAACTGTTCCAGCACGATCAGGAAGCCCGTCTGGGGGCCGGCCTTGGCCATGGTCTCGGTCAGCGTCTCGCGCAGAGCGTCGAAGTTCTTGCCGCATGGTTTGGGAAACTGGAACGCCTCGGCGATGATCCCCAGGACCTGCTGCTTCGTCAGGCCAGCGTTGCAGTGCGCATATAAAAAATGCTGACCCAGGCGGCCGGCTTCCTCTTGCAGCTCAGTGACCCGGAAGGCCCGGATGGACTGGACAAGATTGGGCGGCACGGTTAAGAACAAACTCATTTTTCCCTCAAAATCGACCTGTTATATAAGGTTGTGTTTTTTGCTATAGTGAAGGCACCTATACATTGACACGAAGTGACACTGGGTGACACTGGTGACACAGCGACGAAGGCAGCCAGCCCTGCTGGATGTTTCTCTTCGACAACTCAATCCCTAAGGTATAAGGGTAACGTGTTGTACAGCATGAATCAACTCGAATGTGGTTCTGCACGCAAGATTTGTTAAAACCAGTTCATTTTCAGGCCAATTTAAGGGTTGTTGCGCAGAATTAACCCTCTGGGGCAGCATCCTCCTCTTCCCATCGCGCTGCCCGGCGTTACAAATTGTTGCCATGAGCTCAGTCGGAGCGGCGCCTGCGGCGGTACCATTTCAATGCGCGGTCCACCTTTCGCGGGACCGGCACCTGGCAAAATAAAGTCGTTCACCCAACACGAGGTATTTCACATGAAGCTGCAAGCAAAATTGTTGTCGGCGGCGTTGTTCATCGGTAGCGCGCCGGTCGCCCAGGCGACCGATTTCGAGGACTATGGCCGCGTCGTGCGCGTCACCCCGCAGGTGGAGCGCTACAACCAGCCGCGCGAGGAATGCCGCACGGAATACGTGCAGGTCCAGCACCAGCCGCAGCGCAGCGCGGGTGGCTCCATCATCGGCGGTATCGCCGGCGCTGTACTGGGCAGCAATATCGGCAGCGGCAATGGTCGCACCGCCGCGACGGCGGCCGGCGCCATTGCCGGCGCCATCGCGGGCGACCGCATCGGCAACCAGAACGCAGGCCCCGGCGGCGTGCAGGAACAGGCCGTACGCCAGTGCCGCATGGTCGACAGCTGGGAATCGCGCACCAACGGCTACGAAGTGGTGTATGACTACCGCGGCCGCAACTACACGAGCATCATGTCGTACGACCCGGGCGAGCGCGTGCGCCTGCGCGTGTCGGTCGAACCGATGGCGCGCTGAGCCGCCCTCCCCTGCGCTGCCGGCCATGTGCCGGCAGTTTTCATTTCCGGCCTTGCCAACTGGCATAATGACGCCATCGTCATTCGCGCCTCTCCCATGCTGATCAAACGCAAATCCATCGAAAAAGAAGAATCGTCGCGTCCGGCGTCCAAGCCCGCGCCGGCCAAGGCGGCGCCGCGCAAGCCCCGCTATGCGCCTGTCACGCTGTCGGAGCAGGATGGCGTGCGCTACCTGCACTTCGGCACGGAATGGGTGCAAGGCGCGATGCGCATCCGCAAGCCCGACTGGCCCGAGCTGGAATACGCGCAACAGATGATGGCCTGGATGCTGTGGCAGGACGCGCCGCGCGCCATCGCCCAGCTGGGCCTGGGCACGGCCGCGCTGACCAAGTTCTGCTACAAGACGTTCGCCGACGCGCAAGTGACGGCGATCGAACTGAATCCGCACGTGATCGCCATCTGCCAGTCGATGTTCAAGCTGCCCGACAACGACGCGCGCCTGCACGTGCTGGAAATGGATGCGCTCGACTACGTCAACGATCCGGCCCATCACGGCACGCTGGACGCGCTGCAGGTCGACCTGTACGACGCCACCGCGCGCGGCCCGGTGCTGGACACGCCCGAGTTCTACCAGGCCTGCGCCGCTTGCCTGAACGAAGGCGGCATCATGACGGTCAACCTGTTCGGCGACCATCCCAGCTACGCGAAAAACCTGAAGGCGATGAAGTTCGCGTTCCCGCAAGTGCTCGCGCTGCCGCAGGTCCATGATGGCAACGTCGTCGCCATCGCGTTCCGCACGCCGCGCCCGCTCGACGCCGCCGCGCTGGCCGAACGGGCCGCGGCGATCGTCCAGCAGACGAAGCTGCCGGCGAAATCCTGGGTCAAGGGCTTGCTGGCCAGCCAGAACTGACAAACATCACCATGCCGAAACACCTCGACCTGCAACAGATCTTCACATGGCTGCTGGCCGACGGCATGGTGGACAAAGCCAGCGTCAAGGCCCATTTCACGCAGGCGCAAGGCATCCTGCGCAACACGGCGGGCTCGATGCATCCGCTGTCGGCCGTCGCCCACTGCAAGCTGGTCTCGACGAAGCCGCCGCACCGCCAGCTGACGCTGGACATGCTGACGGAATGGCTGGCCCAGCGCGTCAACCTGCCGCTGTTCCGCATCGATCCGCTGAAGGTGGACTTCACCCGCGTGGCGGACGTGATGTCGGCCAGCTACGCGGCGCGCTTCAATATCCTGCCGGTGGAGATCACGGCCGACACGCTGACGGTGGCGACCGCCGACCCGTTCGCGCTGGAGTGGGAAGCGGAAATCGCCAAGGTAGCGCGCCGCTCGATCCGCCGCGTGATCGCCAACCCGCTCGACATCGCCCAGTACACGTCGCAGTTCTTCGCGCTGGCCAAGTCGATCAAGGACGCCAACAAGTCCACGGGCCAGGACCTGGCACTGCGCAACAACTTCGAACAGTTGGTCGAGATGGGCAAGTCGAACCGGCAGGTCGATGCCAACGACCAGCACGTGATCAACATCGTCGACTGGCTGTGGCAGTACGCCTTCGAGCAGCGCGCCTCCGACATCCACCTGGAGCCGAAGCGCGACATCGGCAATATCCGCTTCCGCATCGACGGCGTGCTGCACCAGGTCTACCAGGTGCCGGCCGTCGTGATGATCGCGATGACGGCGCGCATCAAGCTGCTGGGCCGGATGGACGTCATCGAAAAACGTCGCCCGCAGGACGGGCGCATCAAGACGCGCACGGCGGGCGGCCAGGAGATCGAGCTGCGCCTGTCGACGCTGCCCACGGCGTTCGGCGAAAAACTGGTGATGCGCATCTTCGATCCGGAGGTCGTCGTGAAGACCTTGCCGGAGCTGGGCTTCCCGCCCGAGGACGCGGCGCGCTGGGATGCGCTGGTGCAGCGCCCGCACGGCATCATCCTGGTCACGGGTCCCACCGGCTCGGGCAAGACGACGACGCTGTACACGACGCTGAAGGCGCTGGCGACGTCCGAGGTGAACGTGTGCACGGTGGAAGACCCGATCGAGATGGTGGAGCCGTCGTTCAACCAGATGCAGGTGCAGCCCGGCATCGAGCTGTCGTTCGCGGACGGCGTCAGGGCGCTGATGCGGCAGGACCCGGACATCATCATGGTGGGCGAGATCCGCGACCTGGCCACGGCGGAAATGGCGATCCAGGCCGCGCTGACGGGCCACCTGGTGCTGTCCACGCTGCACACGAACGACGCGCCGTCCGCCGTCATGCGCCTCTTGGAGCTGGGCGTGCCGTACTACCTGCTGGAAGCCACGGTGATCGGCATCATGGCGCAGCGCCTCGTGCGCACCCTGTGCCCCGAATGCAAGACGCCCGACGGCGACATCCCGGACGACATCTGGGCCGGCATCGGCGGCGCCTGGGACATGCCGAAGCCGGCGCCCGTGTACCGCCCCGCCGGCTGCCCGGACTGCCGCCAGACGGGCTACAAGGGCCGCACCGGCATCTACGAGCTGCTGACGGTGACGCCGGCGTTCAACGACCTGGTGCAGGAAGAGACGGACATCGCCGCACTGCGCCGCCAGGCGATGGCGGACGGCATGAAGCCGCTGCGCATCGCCGGCGCCTACAAGATCGCCGAGGGCGTGACGACGGTGGAGGAAGTCCTGAAGGCGACGGCGGCGCTGGCATAGGGCGTTCGTACGAGCGCGTTGAAAAATTGTCGCGCGTACCCTTGCATGGTGCCATGGGCATGGCTATAATACGGCCTCTTTCGGGTCGTTAGCTCAGCTGGTAGAGCAGCGGACTTTTAATCCGTTGGTCGCAGGTTCGAATCCCGCACGGCCTACCACGAATTCGCAGTACCAAATGAAGGCGTTACGAGCAATCGTGACGCCTTTTTTTGTTTCTGCGGCGGAGCACCGTCGTTGCCAACCTGTGCGCCCACATCCAGCACCCTCCTTTGCCGCAAGACCGCCGCGTAGCGCGACTTCGCGAGGACTTGCGATTTGTCACGGGTTACTCAAAACCTTATGACTACCATCATGACGCGCTCCAACGAGGCGTTCGACGCGGGCAGTGGCTGAACGAGCAATTCTTGTTTAAAATGCACGGCCGCTCGGCTTGACCATCGGGCCCCCTCGGCTTGCCCGGATCGCTACCGGCGCTGTTCCGCCCACGATCCCGACAACATCCGTCATATAACCATTCACCATGACCGACCCCACGCAAGTCCCGTCCAAGCCCGGCCAACGCCCGCCGGAAGTCGCGGTCGCGCCGCTCAACACGATCGACCAGCAAGACGTCGGTGCGGCAGCAGCAGCCTTCGACAAATGGCTGCGCAAGATCAGCCACGACTACGTGACGCTGGAGCGCCTGAGCACCGTGGCCGGCAGCCTGCCCGTGATCGGCAACATCATGGCGCTGATCGACGCGGTCATGGATGTCATCGGCGTGATCCAGAAGTACATCGCCAGGAAGGAACCCGATTTTCTGGAATGGGTCAGCCTGGGCATCAACCTGATCGGCGTGATGCCGCTGCCGGCAACGAGCGCGGCGCGCATGAGCCTGCGTCCGGCCCTGCACCTGGCCCGGCAAAAGCTGGCGATGGGCGTCAAGGATGTCGGCGCCGCGGTGGTCGAAGTGCTGGTCGTGCACCTCAACGCCAGGCTGGCCGGCGAGCTCGAGACTTTTATCGATGGCGCGATGAGCAGGCTGTCCGGCATCCTCGACGAATGCGCCAAGGTTGCCGACGGCATCGCCGACGACCTGATCAAGATCCTCAATCGCTGCATCGGCAACGAGCCGCTGTTCGACATCGCTCCCCCCGCGGAAGCGGAAAGCAAGCTGCACGACCCCAAGGTGCAAAGCAGCTGGCGCCGCATGCTGGGCGCCCTGGACCGGCAGTACAAGAGGGCCGCGAACTACGCTGCCGCCACGGCAGCCAGGCAGTTGCCGCAAAGTGCGGTCGCTGGCGTGACGGTCATCATCGGTCACCTGAAGGAGTTCAAGCCGGCGTTTCGCGGCAAGCTTGCCGCCCTGGCCGACGAGCAGGCGCAGATGAGCATCAAGTGGATCCTGATGCGCCTGCGCGACGCGGTCGCCAAGCACAAAAAGCGTTATCCGGTACTGGTCCCATCAAGCAAAGGTGCAGACCACAAGAAGGACAAGCCCGGGCACGAGCTGGAGGTCGTCAACCAGCAAAGCCCGGCGAAGGGCGACGCCAATAACTGCAAGCTGTGCCCCGCCAAAGGCGACACGGCGCGCTCGATCAGCTTTGCCACCGGCGCCGAAACATTTACGCATACCGACTTCGTGCTGGACGCGCCGCTCCCGATCGAGTGGAGCCGCACCTACCGCAGCCAACTGACCGCCTATGATCGCGGCAATCTCGGCGCGCGCTGGTTGACCCCGTACAGCACGCGCATCGACGTCGTCGGTCAAGGCAAGCCGGCCGGCCTGCGCTATCACGCAGCCGATGGCCGCAGCCACCGCTACCCATGGCTGTCCGTTGGCCAGAAGTACCACGACCCGGTCGAGCAGATCACGCTCACTCGCATGAGTATTACCCTGCTCACGCTCGACTTCGGCAAACCGCTGCCAGAAGGCGAACCCAGCCCATGGCGCGAAACGTATGAGCTGACCGACACCGTGCGCGCCAAAGCGGCGGAAATGGGCAAGCAGCATTTCCGGCTGATCTCGCTGCATGCCAAAGACGGCGCGGCCCTCGGCTTGCGCTACGACCACGTCGTCGCCGGCGAGACGGTACTTAGCGACATCATCAGCAAGCAAGGTGACACCATCATCGCCCATGCCGGCACCCAGGTCGATGCCGGCACCGGCTGCATCCGCGCGCTGTGGGAAATCCAGGACGGCAAGCTGGTGCGCCAGCTCGCCGCCTATGACTACGACGAGCACGGCGACCTGATCCAAGCGCAAGACGAAAACGCCGCCGTCTGGCACTACCAGTACGATCGCCATCTGATTACGCGCTACACCGACCGCACCGGGCGCGGGATGAACCTGGCGTACGACAGCACCGAGCCAACCGCCAAGGCGATCCGCGAGTGGGCGGATGACGGCACTCACGACACCCGGCTGGAATGGGACAAGAACATCCGCCTGACCTACGTCACCGACGCACTGGGCAACGAGACGCGCTACTACTACGACATCGCCGGCTACACCTACCGCACCGTCTATCCCGACGGCGGCGAGGAATGGTTCTTCCGCGACGATGCGAAAAACGTCGTCCGTCACATCCACGCCGACGGCAGCAGCGAGCATTACCGTTACGACGACCACGGCAACCTGCTCAGGCATACCCGCGCCGACGGCACTCAGGTCCATTTCGAATATGACGCCCAGCACCGCATCACGGGCATCCTGGACGCCGAAGGCGGCACCTGGAAGCGCGACTACAACGCTCAAGGCCACTTGGTCGAGGAAACCGATCCGCGCGGAAACAAGACGCAATACGCCTACGACAAGGTCGGCCGGCCCGTCGAAGTCACCGATGCCAAGGGCGGCATCAAGAAACTCGCCTATACGCCGGATGGCCAGCTCGCCGGCTACACGGACTGTTCCGGGCACAGCAGCCAATGGGAATACGACGAGCGCAGGCGCCTGGTCAAAAGCATCGACGCAGCCGGCAACGTCACCCGCTATCGCTACACGCCGGTCAGTCTCGAAACCCTGACGCTCGCGCACAGCGAAGAAATTGGCAATCACCCCGGTCAACTGGAAGCCGTCATCCATCCTGACGGCACCGAAGAACAACTGCGCCATGACGCCGAGGGCCGCCTGCTCGCGCACATCGATGCACTGCAACGCAGGACATCCTACCGCTACACCGCAGCCGGCCTGATCGCTCAGCGCACCGACGCGCTTGGACAAAGCTTGCAGTACCGTTGGGACGCGCTGGGCCGCCTGTCCGTGCTGGAAAACGAAAACGGCAGCGTCTACCGCTTCCAGTACGATCCGGTCGGCCGCCTGCTGCAGGAACAGGGTTTCGATGGCAAGACCACGGACTACCGCTACGACGAATCGACCGGCGTACTGGCGGAAACCGTCGAAGCTGGCGTCACCACGCGGCTCGAGTTCGACCCCATGGGCCGGCTCGTGCAACGCCGCGCCGCAGCCCCCGGCAAGCCGGAGCAAATCGAGACCTTCGCGTACAACGCCAACGGCCAACTGGCCGACGCAAGGAACGAGCACGCCCGGCTGCAATGGTTCTATGACCCCGCCGGCAATTTAGTCCGCGAGCACCAGCACTATCACGGCCCGTTCCACCCCGACAAACGCACGGCAGTCTGGCACCACCGTTACGACGAACTGAACCAACGCATTGGCACGACGCGCCCGGACGGCCATCGCATCGAATGGCTGACCTATGGCGCCGGCCACGTCCACGGCTTGATGCTCGATGGCCAGGAACTCGTGTCCTTCGAGCGCGACGCGCTGTACCAGGAAACCGGACGGACGCAGGCCAATGGCCTGCTGCAAACGATGAAGTACGACCCGGCGGGCCGGCTGATCGAGCAGCAGCTCGGCACGATCGCACGCGTCCAGCAGAACTTCGCTCCCGACCAGTATCGCCCCGACGTGCAAGTCGGCATGCAAGCAGCGATCCAGCGGCGCTACCGCTATGACCAGGCCGGCCAATTGACCGGGATCGACGACAACCGGCGCGGCCGCATCGAATACCGCTACGACCCGGTCGGACGGCTGCTCGCGGCAAACAGTGCCATGGGCCACGAAACCTTCGCCTTTGACCCGGCAGGCAACATCCAGGTGCCCAACGCCGCGCGACATGAAACCATTGCTCAGCGTACCCTGTTGCCAAAAGTACTGGACAACCTGCTCAAGGAATACGCCGGCACCAGCTACCGCTACGACGAATGCGGTAACCTTGTCGAACGAGTGCAGAATGGACAGCGCGACACGTTCGAATGGGATGCGTTCAACCGGATGGACCGCGCCAACACCCGGCACGGCGTGACTACCTTCGCCTACGATCCGCTGGGACGGCGGATTGCCAAGCACAGCCAGACGATGGAAAGTACCGGCCTCCGTCAAACGACCCGGACCATGTACGGCTGGGATGGAGACACGCTGGCGCTCGAAAGCAGCACGCACCAGGGTTATGCAAGCGACAAACGGACCGTTCACTACGTATACGAGCGCGACAGCTTTGTACCGCTGGTGCAAGCCACCCGAAGCCAAGCGCTTCAATTGTCGCCCACAACCGATGTGAAAGCGCTGATGGCGCGAAACGACGGCAAGTACGACATTACGCTCGATCCACTATGGAACGGTGAGTACGAACAGGAAACCGAGCCCTTCGACAAGAGCGAGATCGCCTTTTATCAATGCGACCAGATTGGCACACCGCAGGAGTTGACAGATTGCGAAGGCAAGGTTGCATGGTCGGCGCAGTACAAGGCATGGGGGCAAGCAAAAGAAGCGATCGGCGATGCAGCGCACAAGGCAGGGGTGCAAAATCTGATCCGATTCCAAGGACAGTACCACGATGATGAGACTGGCTTGCATTACAACCGGCATCGCTATTACGATCCGTTCAGTGGACGATATGCGAGCCATGATCCAATACGACTAAAAGGTGGCCTGCATCTTTCGCAGTTCGCGCCAAATCCCGTCGAGTGGATCGACCCGCTCGGCCTCCAAAATTCAAAAGCAACGGACCCTGCTCGGCAGAAATGCAAAACTGGTAACTGGATCAAGAAGCCAGAGGTTATATCCCATGCAAGCAGCTACAACGAGGCCAGAAGGACGGCAATGCGGGAGGCCGGGCTGACGGACCAGGTAACAATGCCCTACATATCAGTAATCGGTCCGGCCATAGGGCGAGTGGTTGGTTCTCAGTCCGCCGACATGGCAAATCACTGGAGGCTTGACTACGATCCGAACAGTGAAAAGGGCTTCCACGTAAACTGGCGCCGAATCCACAAAGACAAACAAGGAAATTGTGTATTGGAAACCGGCGCGATCATCGTACCAGGAGGAAAAGATGCTTACCTACAGCAAATGGAAAGAATGCCGAAGCTATGAAGACTAATTTTCTTAATGATGTTCTAGGCGTACTTCATCCGGCTACAGTCGAGGTGTTATCGCTTACAGACTCGAAACACATCAATACCGAGGTTTCCAAGCTACCTTGGAATGGTCTAAATATTGACTGGACGAATCAGCGGCATCAAGTAATCGACCTTACTCCAGAGGGCGTATATTCATCAGAAAGCATTCCACAGGAGAGTCTTCGACGATTCTTGGCCCTTCAAGGGGAGAGGGTTGTGATGATGTTCTCCGGATTCGAACCTCCGGTAGCGATAGCTGCGGATGACTTTATCCGGAATTGGTTCGATATTTGCTGCAATTTGACATTCTTACCGAAGGTCATATTGATTGCGGCCGATGATCTGACCGCCGAAAATCCGAGAATAATTGAGCTAGACCCCATGCAATTTTTTAAAGGTCACGTTTAGCCCTAATTAAGCATTCGCTGATTATTGCACTGAAGTTATTCATATACGAATAGGCTCATCGTTACCACAAGTTCCATGACCGAATCCACGCATAAACCTAGCGAGCGCGCGCCCGAAGTCGCTGTCGCCCCACTGAACACGATCGACCAGCAGGACGTCGGCGCGGCCGCCGCCGCCTTCGACAAATGGCTGCGCAAGATCAGCTATGACTACGTAACACTGGAGCGCCTGAGCACCGTGGCCGGCAGCCTGCCGGTGCTCGGCAACATCATGGCGCTGATCGACGCCGTCATGGATGTCGTCGGGATCATTCAGAAATACATCGCCAAGAAGGAAGTGGAGTACCACCGGCAGCATATAGAGTACTCTAGCTCGAAAGGACAATTTTACGGATTACGACGCATACGAGGTTATAATTATTAACCTTTGCGAAAAGGGCGACTTTGATAAAGCTGAAGAAGAAAAAAAGAAAATAACACCGCTATTGAAGAGCTTACTAAAGGTCAATGACGCTACCGGATTTACGATATTGGAGCTATTTTCACAACTAGCCGGAGAAGCAGAGTCATTCGACAATCTCTCCAGCCTTTTGGAAGAGCTGGTTGCAGATAATTTGATCACCAGAGCTATGCAGATCAACTAATAACAGATAGCCCCGCAAGTCGCTGGCTCTAGAATTTCCTTGAACTCGTTCGAGTGATAATCAATTATTATAGCTCATCCGATTCCAGAAGCTAGGAAATTAATGAACCATTCTTTTTCTTCGTAAATTCGGGGGGGGCGCAATGACAGAATTGCCGAAAACAATTGATGAACTAGAGGATGCGGTTGAGGATATAAGAGTTCTGCACGAAGATGTAATTTTTACGCTTAGAGAATTTTTATATAAATTGCAAAACGAGCAGAGATTTCCCAATATCTCGAAATCGGAATCAGATCCGTTACTAAAATATCTTAACGTAGATGTTTTATTATCCGCGCGGAAAACCGATGATCTCAGGTCAAAGCTTAACCTAGAGCTTACTGAACTAGCTTATGAACATAAAAAGAATGACAAGTATTATAGTTTGATACGGTGCATCCGGTTGCTTTATGTTGATGAGATCGAATGGGACCGGGTTGCTCAAGATACACTACTGTTCAGCTTTTTCTTTCATCTGAAACACATACTCACCGATATCGAGATAGAATTCGTAAAATACTTTTCCGACGCATTCTTTAAAGCTAACGAAAGCTAGCCGCGACTGCGCCTCAAATTCGAGATATGGAGACCGAGCGCGAACTTTCCAGCGCAACGTGACTACGTGCAGTTAAGAATATTCAGAAAAGAGTTCTTTACTTGGTAAAAATTTTCGGCTCAAGTATACCGGGATAAATTATTCTTGGTGTGGCTTGACACGCGTGTTCACGCTGGCATTTTATAGAAGAGAAATCGCTCGACGTTATACCTATTCTTGAGATTTCAGCCGACACGCCAATAGGTTGGTGCAAACTCGCAAAGACAAGGGACTGCACTTTTCCCTATGCTCATCCAGCGATCTCCGTAAAGAAATTACGCTCGATGTCTATGGCGGGGACTCTGTCCTCCATCACACTGCCGGGGTGGTGTGTGCTTTGCACTTCTGGGGACGGTCACGACAGAAACCGGACACCTTATATCTGAAGAGCGGTCCCGTCTCTTAAAGAGCTTGACCTTCCATTGATATGTGTCTCGAGTTTGCTCTTCAGATGCGCCGGGGGGACCTATCAACGAGTTCTTGTATGGGGACTTGGACGCTGCGCCTGACACGCAGCGGCAGTCAGACGGGGCGTTACGGTGCCTCGAACGCTGGACTTTTACGGTTCTCGACTATTCCACGCCTCGGCGCAAGCCCTGCCGAGGCCGATCAAGACACATTGCCGAGATAATTTCACGACAATTCTGTTGACGAAAAGTCTACCGAACAGCGCTACGATAACGGTCTCTTCAACCACGTGGAGCCGTTATGAAATTGCGAGTACTAGCCGCCGCCCTCTCCTTGTCCATCCCGTTTGCCGCCCAGGCCGAAGCCACCGCCGCCGCCCAGCTCACGAACTTCCGCTATGAAGTCATCGACCTGGACCTGGCCGACGGCATCGATGCGAAACTGACGCTGGACGACACCGGCGCCGTCGTCATGGCCGGCTATTACGCCAGCCTCGAAGGCACGCCGCTGCCCGATCCGTTCGACTACCACCCCGGCGAAGGCACGGCTGCCGTGACGCATGCGACCGGCAATGCCAGCGCCACGCTGGCTGCCAATGGCGCCAGTGCGTCGGCCTCGTTCCACGGCCCGCAGGGCGAGCTGTTCGGCCAGGCGCTGTCCGGCCATAACTTCACGCTGACCGCCAACACCCGGCTCGTGCTGTATGCGGACGCAACGGTCAGCGGCACGGTCAACGCGGACCACTACGGCTACAGCAATGCGATCACGTTCATTTCCTACCGCTTGCCGGGCGACGCGGAGGATACGGTGGTCGAGGACAGCCTCGTCAGCTACCTGGGCCTGCCCGATGCGCGGGCGCTGACCATCGGCTTCTCGACCGGCGACGCCAGCGTCAGCGGTATCTATGGGTTCTCGGCGGGTGCTTACGGCACGGTCGCTGCCGTGCCGGAGCCATCGACCTACGCGATGCTGGGCCTGGGCCTGGCCGGTATCGGCTGGTGCGCGCGCCGTCGGCGCGAAAGGTAGGCGGCGCTTACGTCCGCAGCGCCGGCGCCACGCGGCCCACGCCGCCCAGCCGGCGCGCCAGCAACTGCACCGCCAGCGCGCAGCCGAACGCCATGGCAAACGCCAAGCCAATCGGCTGGGCGCGCAGCGCAACCGCAAGCACGGTGCAGAACACGGCAAACGCGTAGTAACCCGTGACCATGCCGCGCAGCAGGTTGACGGCAAATGCGGGGCCCGACTGGACGTGCGAGAACCCCACCAGCACGGTACTCATCACGGGGAACATGGCAAAGAAGCCGGACAGGCGCGGGCCCAGCGATGCCGCGCCGAACGTCACCGCCAGTACCAGCGCGGCACCTGCCAGCATGCGCCACGCCAGGCCGGCACCGCTGGCCTTGGGTGGGGCGTCCTGCGTCATGCGCGGGAACAGCCTGGGCGATACAGCCAGCGCGACGAGGACGAGGACGAAACTGACCGCCAGCGGCGGCACCAGCAAGCGCAACGATGCGACCGCCAGCGTATACGCGGCCAGCGCACGGAGCATCGAACCCCACATGCCGTACCGCGTTGCAGCCCAGGCATAAGCAATGCTGAACACCAGGATGGCCAGCACTGCCATCAGCGTGCCCTCCGCCGCCATGGCGGCAAACGACGCGCCCTGTTCCAGTGTCAAGGTCAAGAGGATCGGCCCGGCAACGATGGGAAAAGCGGACATCCAGCCCGCCACCGCCGGTCCCCAACGCCGCCCCGCCACCGTGACGGCCAGGATCAACAGGGGACCAACGTCAGCTTCAGCAGCAGGATGGCGGTCATGGGCGGCCTTTGGAGAAAGCCGCGATAGTAACATGGCAACTACGCCATGAATATCTGCGCCGTCATTGTACGGAGATCATCCGTTCACCCTGCCCGGCCAGCGGCCGTGCGACGAGCCGCGTGATGAAGTGAACGGCAGCACCCAGCGGCACCTCGACCCAGCGGTGAAACGCCGCACCAGCCGCCAGGCTGGCAGCCCACGCCACGGCCATGCCAAACGCCTGCGGCTCCGCTTCCGGCGAGACGAAACGCGTGAATGCGGCATTGACCAGCAGGCAGACGGCGAAGTGGACCAGGAACATGGAATACGAAATCCGGCCCAGCGTATTGACGGTCGTCCAGAAGCGGCCGGTCGAATCCGTCGTGCTGCGCCCGAACAGCACCAGCAGGCCCGCCGTCAGCACGGCCAGCGCGATCCGGCTGCGAAAGTCCAGCGCCAGCGCGATAACGGCTGGCACCAGCATCATGACCAGCAGGGCCAGCATGAAGCCGGGCCGGTGGCGGCGGTCGCTGGCCCACCACGCCAGCACGCCCAGGCCGTAGCTGCCGAAGAAGTACAGGGCCCATATGTCCCAGTCCGCATCCAGGTTGAAATGCAGCAGCGACACGGCCACGCCCAGCGCGACGGCGGCCGGCATCAGCCAGCGCGTGGGCCGGCCGGCGGCGATTGCACCGCCCAGCCACAGCATGGCGACCAGCAGCGCGTACAACTGGAAATCGATGGCGACATACCAGGCGCCCGCCGCGACGGAATCGAAGCCCAGCACCCCGTGCAGCAGCAGTGCATGGGCGCCCAGCTGTGCCAGCGTGGGCGGCGGGGAGATGGAATCGTGCGTCATCCAGCCAGACGCCCAGTCCGACGCCACCGCCGTCAGCAACGTGGCGGCAATGAACGGCGGCGCCAGCTTGGCGTAGCGCCGGCCGATGGCGGCCAGCGGATGGGGCATGCCGGGCTGCTCCGACGGCGCCAGCGACTTGGCCGCCAGGAAGCCCCCGATGACAAGGAATACCTGCACGGCGATGCGGGCCGTGTCCGCCAGCCAGTCGATCGGGTCCGGCAGCAGCGGCCGCACGCGGTCGGCCATCGGGCCGTAGAACGCCAGGTGATGCAGGACGATCAGCTGTGCCGCGCCAGCCTTCAACAGGTTGATCAGGCCAAGCTGCGGCTGGCTTCCCGGTTCGCGTGTTGCACTCATCCACATCCCTTAATCATCAGCAATTATTACAGCTTGATGAAATATCAACAGGGCGTGATGATAGCCGAGTTAGCCCGGCTTTGGCGTCTCTTACATTCGCTTACAGGCAGCGGAAATCAAGGCTGATTGCACGCAACCGGCAATACTGGACGGTGCGGCACTTGGCCGCTCCACCCAGGAGGACATCATGTATTCTCGCGTTTCTGCACTGAACGACCGAATCGTTGCCGCGCTGTTTGCGATTGGCGTCTACGCCGGCTGGGCCGTCACCGAAGCACTGAGTGCCGTTCCGACGGCCTGTAGTTGACGGCTACTTCCCCTCCCGCAGCCGCCACAGCGACGTCGGCAACGCGATCGGCGCGCCGGGCTTGAAGAACGCCGAGTCCTGGATGCGTGACGTCGTCACGTAGATCGCACCGTCCGGCCCCTGGCTGAACGTGTCCGGCCAGCGCAGCCGCGGGTCCTGCACCAGGATCAACGGCTGCGCCCCGGCGCCGGCGCCCAGCTTGCGGATCTTGATCGAATCGTCCTCCGGCGACGTGATGTACATGCGCTCCGTGCCAGCCGCGATCCACAGGCCATCGGCGACGCCGTTGCGGCCGTAATCCTGCACCTGGCCGCCGATGTCGTCGCCGCGCCAGCCCGCTTCCGTCAGCGCGCTCGTGACGATGCGATACAGCGTGTCGCCCTTGATCGCCTGCCAGTACAGGTACTTGCCGTCCTGCGACAGCGCGATACCATCGGCCGAGAACTCGATGCCCTTGCCGTCCGGCCGGCGCAGCGGCTTGCCGTCCGCCTTGACGACCAGCCCCTTTTTCGCCTGGGTGGTCGGGTGCCCGTCCAGCAGCCGCTTGGCCTCACCCGTCGCCAGCTCGACGACGACGATGGCGCCGCGCACGCCGGAATCCGTGATGTAGGCCCACTTGCCGTCCGGCGAGAAGCGCACGTCGTTCAGGTACGAGCCCTGCAGCGCGACGCTGTCGTCGAAGCGGATGTTCTGCAAGACGGTACCCGTCGCCAGGCTGACGCGCACGAGCTTCGCGCCGCCCGGCACCACCGGCCCCTGCGCGGGCGCGGCCGGGTCGAGGACCCAGACATTGCCGCGGCCGTC
Organism: Pseudoduganella chitinolytica; assembly: GCF_029028125.1. Taxonomy (GTDB): domain Bacteria; phylum Pseudomonadota; class Gammaproteobacteria; order Burkholderiales; family Burkholderiaceae_D; genus Rugamonas; species Rugamonas chitinolytica. Next base: position 6,231,633 of record NZ_CP119083.1, on the reverse strand, counting down.
CGCGACGACGCTTTGCACGCACACCCAGTGCTCGGCCGGCGACAATTCATCCTTGCGGGCGTTGCGCCACGCGTTCCAGCGTTCGTCCGGGAACGGCTTCAACGTGCCGTCCTGCGCCAGCTCGGCCACCGAGATGGGCGAGTCCTCCGTCCAGCGGGGGAAGTTGACGAAGATGCGGTTGTCTTCCGCCACCGTGACACCGGTGACCTGGTGGCCGAAGTCGGCCACCTTTTCGACTGCAAAATACTTGGTGGTGGGCGGCGCGGCCATCGCGCTGCCGAGAATGCCGGCGGCCAGGACGACCGCGGACCATGCGTGAGACGCCATCCGAATTCCTTTCAATACGGTTGAAGGGACCGCCGCGCGGCGGCAGCGAGCTGGACAATCGGGGCGATGATGCCACAGCAGGCCGATGTTTCGGCAAGGTAGCGAATCGGGGTTGAAATGGGGTTGCAGCGCAGTCTCAGCCGCCAGCCGCGACCACCGCGCGCCGCCCGGATAACCCGGCAAACAGCACGGCCGCCAGCACGCAAGCCACACCCGTCCATTGCAGCGGCCCCACGTATTCGCCCAGCACGGGCGCGGCCAGCAGCAGCGCGGCGACGGGCGCGATGGCGGTCGTCAACGAGGCCTCGGCCGCACTGACCCGTGCGCAGCCGGCATACCACAGCAGGAAACCGCCGACGGTGGGCACCAGCGCGTAATAGGCGACGGCCCACAGCGCGGCCGTATCGGGCTGCAGGCGCCACGGTGCCTCGAACAGCGCGGCCAGCAGCGAGAGCGCCAGGCCCAGTCCCGTCATCAGCACGGACAACCACAGCGCCGGTACCGCCACGCGCATGCGCCGGTTCAGCAGGATGAAGACGGCTTCGCACCCCAGCGCCGCCAGCACGAACAGGTTGCCGCGCCATGAGCCGCCGTCCCCCGTGCCCCCGGTCGCCAGCAGTACGCCCGCCAGCGCCACGGCAAGCGCACCCCACAGCCGCCAGGTGGGCCGCTCGCCCAGCGCCAGCACGGAAAACAGCGCGGCCACCAGCGGCAGCAGGCCGAGAATGATGCCCGCCTCGGTGGCGGAGGTGCGCTGCAAGCCGGCCATCATCAAGGCCGTGTAGCCGATGGCACCGGCGCAGGCCTGCACGAACAGCAGCAGCCAGTCGCCGCGGCCCAGTAGCGGCAGCCGGACTTTCATCACGGGCACCAGCACCAGCAGGAACGGCAGCGCGAGGGCGAAGCGCAGCGCCGTCGCGGAAAACGGCGGCAGGCTCGCCGCCGCGATCTTGCTGGCCACGACGGTGCTGCCGACCGTGACCATGGACAGGACGAGGTATGCGTAGCCCAGGGTTCTGTTGTTCATGGCACAAGGTTCCTGAATGGGCGCTTCAGGGTCAGTCCCCTGCGGGGCGATACGGCGGCCCGGCAGACCCTAACCCGGCGACCGTGCGCTTAACTTAGCGGCATTAGGGACAGATCCTAGCGGATCATGCGGGCGCGGCCCGACACACGCACCGAGCTTCCGGCCTCCGGGCCGATGTCCACGTGCAGGTGGCAGGGCACGCCCATGTCCTCGCCCTGCACGATGTCGATGGCACCGCCGTGCGGCCAGCCGGCGTCGCGCAGGTAGCCCGCCAGCGCCGCCGCGCCCGCACCGGTGGCCGGGTCTTCGTAGACGCCGCCGGAAGCAAACGGATTACGGGCGTGGAAGCGCTGCGCGGTTTCCGCGTAGACGATGACGATGGTGGCGAAGCCTTCGCGGCGCATCAGCGTGCGACCGGCATCGAGGTCGTAGCGCATCGCAGCCAGGGCGGCGCGCGAGTTCAGTGCAAGCACCAGGTGGCCGGCGCCGCCGTTGGCCAGTGCCGGAGCCAGGCGCGGATCGAGGTCCGCGCGCTTGTAGCCGAACAGCGCCAGCGCTTCGTCCACCAGCGCGGCCGGCGCCGGCGCGCTGCTCGTCGGCGGCGATTGCAGCGTGGCCGAGACGGCGTCGCCGGCGCGCCGGCCATGCACCGAGATCGACGCGTGATTGGTCGTCAGGGGAAAGGTGCCGTCGCCGTCCCGGCGCGCCAGCACGGCGCCCAGCGCGATCGTCGCATGGCCGCAGAACGGGACCTCCGACTCGGGCGAGAAGTAACGCACGCGCCAGCCGTCTTCCTGCGGCGCCGCGAACACGGTTTCGGAATAGCCGACCTGCGCGGCGACTTCCTGCATCCGCTCCGCGGCCGGCAATACCGCGCCGACCCAGACGCCGGCGGGATTGCCGCCAACGACATTGCCACCGCCCTGGTCGGCGCAAAACGCCGCGACCCGCTCCACTGCATCGATCATGACTGCCCTCCTTTGATCGACGAGTATAGCGTGGCCGCGGCAGGTGCGCCCGCCGTCAGTTGAAGCTCAGGGCCGCGCTGTTGGCATTGCTGACCTTCTTGCCCTTCAGGTCGATCGTGAAGTGCTCGCTGGGCTTGGCCGAGCCCAGGCCCTTGAGGATGCCGAACACTTGCTTGAACTGGGCCTGGAACGGCACGCCCACCGGATTCTGGTCCGACAGCTTGTCGCCCACTTTCGCGATTGCCGCCGGCGCCGCCGGGAATGCCGCCATCAGCACCTTGTACTGGTTGACGCGCGTGCTGCCCATGTCGCGCAGCGCCAGCTCGCCCGCGTACACGGTGCGATGGAAGTCGCCGTAGAAGATGGACGGCGTGATCTGCGCGAAGTCGTCCAGTTTCAGCCCCGCCTTCGTCGCCAGCGCTTCCGCCTTGGCCGTCGCAACGAGCCAGTCGGCCGCCAGCTGGCTGGCCGGCGCAGCGGGCGTGCCACCCGCGCTGCCTGCCACGGCGCAGCCGGCCGTCAGCGGCAGCACGCCCGGCGCGTCCTTCAGCTGTGCCAGCGTGACCTTCGTCTGCAGTTGCGACAGGATCAGCATCTGGCGCCCGTTCAGGCTCATCGCCGCTTCCTTCATCTCGCACGGCCAGTATTCGTCCATGAAGCGCAGGCGCGACAGCTCGCCAAAATAGTAATGCGTGAATTCGCCATACGATTTGGTGTCGAGGATGGCGCGGTTCCAGCGCTTTGCCACGTCGGCCGGCGCGGTGCTGCCCTGCAGGTAGTCGTACTCGGCCTGGTACAGCGGGAACAGCTCGTTGAAGCGCGGCACCGCGCTCAGGGGAACCGTCTGCACGTCCAACGTGTCCTTGTCCTTGTACGTCAGGATCTTGTAGGCCGCGCCGTACACCGCCAGCGACGGCGACTGCACGTTGACGAAGAAGTTGCCGTTGGCGTCCGTGACGTCGTTGGTGCCGTTGAAGTGCATGTGGCCGCCCACGTGCAGCGGCAGGCCCGTCGCGGCCACGGCGTTCGTCGTGGCGACTTCCGGCACGCGCGCGGTCTGGAAGGCGCCCGGCTTGAACACGGCCTTCATGGCCGCCGTCTGGTTGGCGTAGAAGTCCATCGTCGGGTAATGCGAGAACGCCATCAGCTGCTTGTTCTCCGCCTTGGCACGCGCGCTCACGGCGCGGATCCAGTCCAGCAGGTGCTGCTTGTGCGTGACGACCTTGTTCCAGCCCGCGTTGCCGGCCCCGTCGAAGCCCTTGATGTTGGTGGGATTGGCCGGGTCGAAGTTGGCGTTCGGGACGAACACGTTGGCGTCGATCGCCAGCAGCCACAGGCCCTTGACCGGCTCCACCAGGTAGGACGAATCGAACATCATGGTGCACTTCGTGTACGGCTTGCCCAGCTTCGCTTCGCCCGCGGCCTTGTAGCCGCCGCCCGTACCCTCGGCGCAGATCTCGAAGCGGCGATTCGCCAGCGCCCCCTGCACGGCCGCTTCGTCGTAGCTGTACTTGCCGCCGCTGTACTTCGAGAACGGCGTTTCCCACAGCACGTCGGCGCGGTTGGGCATGAAGCCATGGTCGGCCAGCTTGGCGACCAGCTTCTCGTAGCCCTGCTCCATCAGCTGGTCCGAGCACACCACCGCCGGGTCCTTGGCCTTGCATGCCGCGCTGCCGGTGGCATACACCTTCTGCTCCTTGCCGTCCTTCGTCAGGAAGTCGTTCTTGCCCGCTTCCATGTCGTCGTACGGTTCGTTCGGATCGTGGTTGCCCGGCGCGATGAAGAAGCGCATGCCCTTGGCCCGGTACTCCTGCAGGATGGCGGCGATGCCGTCGATGTTGATCGGCTGCGCGTCGTCGGAAAAGTCGCCCGGCAGCGCCACGTGGCGGATGCCCTTGGCATAGGCGTCGTCCAGCGCGGCGCGGAACGCGAAGTAGTTCTCGTTGAACAGGCGCGTGGACGTCAGCTCCGCATACATCGTGCGGATCGTCGCGTTGCGGCCGTCCTTCATCGGGATGCCGGCAAAGGCGGCATTCTTGAAGTCGCCGTAGACGTCCTCGAAGTGCACGTCCGTCATGAAGGCCACGCTGGCCGCGGTGACGGGGGTGGTGACGGGCGGCGGGTCCTGCGGGGGAGTCACGACTGGTGCGCTGTCGTCGTTGTCGCTGCCGCAGGCGGCCAGCAGTGCCAGCGTCAGCGCGGCGGTGGCGCCAAGCGCAAGGCGGGGGTTCATCATGCACAAACTCCGGTCAAGGTAAAACGCCGCATGGTGCCTGCGTTTTTTGACCGGGTGATGACTTGAAAGCCCGGATGACAGCGGGGACAGGCACCGCCCCGAGGCATCGATGCCTCGCAAGCGGTGCCTGCCCCCTGGGGTTACTGCACCTTGGTTACAGCAAGCTTACTTCTTGACCTGGATCGAGCTCTTCACGTCCGACACGCCCTTGACGCCACGAGCCAGCTCGACGGCACGATCGGCCTCTGCCTTCGATGCCACGAAGCCGCTCAGCATGACGACGCCTTTCTGCGTTTCCACGTGGACGTCCATGGCTTTCGCGGTCTTGTCGGCGGCCATGTCGGCCTTGACCTTCGCCGTGATCATCGTGTCGGACATGGCGGCCGAGGCGTCAGCCGACTTGTCCTGTGCCGTGCCAGCCAGGTTCGAGGTTTTCTCGCGCGTGGTCTGGGCCAGGTCGGACGTCTTCTCCTTGGCCGACTGGGCCATGTCGACAGTCTTGTCCTTGGCGGTGGCAGCGGCAGCGGCGGTCTTGTCGCCGAGGCGGTCGGCCGCGGCGGCGGTACGGTCGCGCGCGTCGGCGGCGTTGTTGGCAACCGTGCCGCGGTCGGCGTTCGGTACCAGCACGGCGGTGCGGCCGTCACCCGTGGTGCCGGCGACGCTCGTGCCGGCCGTCGTGCCCATCGCGGTGCCCGTACCGGCCGACGCCAGCGCATTGGCCTTGGCCGTGCGGGCCTGGTTCTCGCACGAATCCTTGGAGTCGCCGCTCAGCTCGTCGCAACGTTCGTCGGCCAGTTCATACTCGGCATCGGCCAGCTTGCGGTTGGCCTTGTCCAGCTCGCGGGGCGTGTTCTTGTACTGCGCCACCGCATCGCGCTCGGCCTTGGCGCGGGCGACCTTCGCTTCCTCTTCACAGATATCCTGGGCATTGTCCTTCAGCGACTTGCACGCCTTCTTGGCGGCCTTGTAGTCCGATTCGGCCTTGTTGTGCGCCTGTTTGTAGGCGGCGGTATCCATGTTCTGGGCGAATGCAAAACTTGCGCTGGCTGCAGTAGCCAGGGTCAGCAATACGATCTTCTTCATGTTGGTCCCCTTTAGGATGGTTGGCACGCACATTAAACGCTGCAGGACAGCTTCGTTCTGTGCGGCGCCGTACACACCCGGGGAAGTATTGTGCTTTTGTCGCGACAGTTACTCGTCCTGCAGCAGCCCGGCACGCCACAGCGTGACCACCTGCTCGAACGGCGTCGCGTTGCCATTGAACACGTTGCCACCGGACGCGAGCTTGAGCCAGGCGCGCGTATCGTGCGAACCGTGGCTGTGCGGCTGGGCGTCGCGCACGGAACGCAGCCAGCCGTACACATGGGCGTACTCGGCGGGATGGTTGCGCTGCGTCCATGCCAACGCGACCAGGTCGGAGAAGCCTTCCTCGCGCCGGGTCTGGCGCTGCTGTTTCGACAGCTCCAGCAGCGTGGGATCGTCGGCCTGCTCGTTGCCCGATTCCGTGAAGCCGGCCGGCAACGCATGCCAGCTGCCCTGCACGATGCGCCAGCAATGGCCCATCTCGTGCGCCGCCATGGCTTCGATCAACACATCGCGCCGCGCTTCCGGTACGTCCTGCAGGATCGTTTCCGCATTCGGGTTGCCCCGCATCGACAGCACCAGCTTGCAGCGGCCGTCGGCGAAGCCCATCGCCAGTGGCACGTCGTTGGGGCCGGCCTGCGGTTGCACGACGATATCGAGCGGCAGCTTCAAGGCCTTGGCGTAGCCGATCACCGGTGCCGCCGCGTTCAGCCAGCGCGTTTCCAGCGCCGTCAGCTGGGCCGCATGGGCCAGCGATGAGGTAAGGGACAGGACAGCTATCGGCAGGAACTTGAACATGGCGAACTCCGGTTGCGAGAATTCACTATACATGCCTTGCGGCAATTTATTACACCGAGAAGGCGCCTGTTACAAAATATTTCTTTGAAGAAAATGACAAATTGCGCGAAAAATAAGGCCGGGCGACCTGGGGAGCCGGCCCGGCCTGCAAGGGCTGCTGCGGGGGTAAAACGGGCGGATCAGAACTCTTCCCAGGCGTCGTCCGGCTGGGTCGGCGCGTTGACGGTCTGGCGGGCGGCAGTGCGGCGGGCTGGCGCGGCCGGCGTCGCGGTGGGCGCTGGCACGGCCTTCAGCCGCGGCGGCAGCGCCTTGCGCGCCGGTGCGGCGCCGTCGGTCAGCTGGAAAATCGCGACGACTTGCGCCAGGCGTCCCGCTTCGTCCTGCAGCGACGAGGCGGCAGCGGCAGCCTGCTCGACCAGTGCGGCGTTCTGCTGCACGACCTGGTCCATGCCGACGACTGCCGCGTTGACCTGCTCGATGCCGGCCGTCTGCTCGATGCTCGCGGTGGAGATCTCGCCCATGATGTCGGTGACGCGACGCACGCTGTCGACGATCTCGGCCATCGTGGCGCCGGCCTGGTCGACGAGACGCGCGCCCACGTCGACCCGCTCGACGGAATCGTCGATCAGCGCCTTGATCTCGCGGGCGGCACCGGCCGAGCGCTGCGCCAGGCTGCGCACCTCGGTGGCGACGACGGCGAAGCCGCGGCCCTGCTCGCCCGCCCGGGCCGCCTCGACAGCGGCGTTCAGTGCCAGGATATTGGTCTGGAACGCGATGCTGTCGATGACGCCGATGATGTCGACGATCTTCTTCGACGACGCGTCGATCGACGCCATCGTCTGCACCACCTGCGCCACCACGGCGCCGCCTTTCGTGGCCACCTCGGAAGCCGACAGCGCCAGCTGGTTGGCCTGGCGCGCATGGTCGGAATTCTGCTTCACGGTGCCGGTCAGCTGTTCCATCGACGACGCGGTCTGTTCGATATTGCCCGCCTGGAGTTCGGTACGCTGCGACAGGTCCTGGTTGCCTGCCGCGATCTCGCGCGAGGCGGTGGCGATCGTGTCGGTACCCTGCCGCACCTGCGTGACGATGTCGACGAGGCTGTCGCGCATCCCTTTCATCGCGCACAGCAGGCTGGACGTATCGCCCGGCCGGGTGTCGATGCGCACGGCCAGGTTGCCGGCCGCGATGGCCGCCACGATCGAGGAGGCATAAGCAGGCTCGCCGCCCAGCTGGCGTGTCAGGCTGCGTCCGATCAGCCACGCGGCGGCGATGCCGATGGCGATGGCGGCCAGGCCCAGCGCGATCATGAAGACGGTGAAATCGTGCGCGACCGTGCGGGCCTGGCCGGCCTGGACAACGCTGGCTTGTTCCTGCAGGTCGATCAGCCGATTGACGGCGGCCAGCCATGCGTCGAAGGCGGGCGCGGCGCGCTGCTGCAACAGCAAGGTGGCTTCCGCTGTCTTGCCGGCCTGCCGCAGCGCGACGACGGCCGCAATGAGAGGCTGCGCCTGGCCCTCCGCCGCCTTGATGCCGTGGACGGCGGCAAGCTCGGCCGCGGTGGTATCGGCGCGGCCGGCCAGCAGGGTATCCAGCGGGCCGGACGAGGCGGCGTAGCGGTCGGCCAGCGCGAACAGCTGGCCCAGGTGCAGCTTGATCGTGGCGGCGTCCGCCGCCAGCACCACGTCGCGCAGCGCGATGGCGCGGTCGTGCACGCTGCCGCGGAAATTGATGGCGTGACGCTGCTTGACCTGGTTGACGTCGGAAAGATTGGTGAGGATGCTGTCGATCTGGCCGACCCGGACGATGCCGAGCGCCGTGACGATCGTCAGCAGCAGGAAGACGAGGCCGAAGCCGATGGATAAGCGCGTGCGGATACTGCCATTGACGATGTTGCCGATGCCCATTGCGATCCCCTGTTGAATTTCAGCAATAGGTTCACGGTAGCATGGGCCCTTGCGGCTTTCCATCAGGCATCAACGGAAAGCGCAAGGAGTTTGCGGCAGGCCAAACGCGCCGTGGCCTGCCGCGGGCGGTGCGTGGTTATTTCGCCAGCAGCGCCTGCGCCGTCGGGAACGACGGCCGGATATCGTTCGGCACCGACTTCATCTTGTTCAGCGCTTTCTGCACGTCCGGCCGGATCACGACGTACTTCGTCATCATCGCCTTCGCGCGGGCATAGTCGCCGGTCGCCTCGATCGTCAGGAATTCGCGGTCCAGGTCCGTGATGGCCTGCTTGATCTTCTTGAAGTTGACCGAGAACGTACCGTCGCCGTGCGACACGAACGCGCCCTTGTCGAGCAGGTAGTTGACCTGGATCGCCATGCCGCGCGCGTGCGAGTCGGTCAGGCCGAAGTGCAGCGTGCGGAAGGCCGAGGCCAGGAACGTCGTGTGCAGCTTGCGCTCCGCTTCCTCGCCCTGCCCCAGCGAATCCTTCAGCTGGCCCTTCTCCATCATGTACATCAGCACGTACAGGCCCGTCACGTCGGCCTTGGCTTCCTCGATGGTGGCGTAGGCATCCTTCAGGTCCTGCCGCGGGGTCGACTCGACGCCGTTCTTCCTGGTCTTGTGCGGACCCAGGCCATGCGTGATCTCGTGCGCCAGGATGTGCGTGAAGAACGAGTCGAAGTGCACGTCCTTGCGGTCCTGCGGGCGCAGCACCAGCTGGGCGATCGGCGTCAGGGTGGCCTTGAACTTGGCTTCCTGGACGTTCTTCAGCATCACGCGCTTGGAGCCGCGCTGGCTGATGATGCGCTCGTCGTTGGGCAGGTTGTAGGCGGCCGTCTGCACGCCCATGTTGCCGTCGCCGGCGCCGAACACCTGGTTGACGACGACCATCGGCGCCACCGCGCCCACCTTCGGGTTGCGGTACTGCGCGTCCAGCGGCAGGTTGTCTTCCAGCTCCTGCATGTGCTTGGCGAAGAAGTTCAGCTTGTCCGTTTCCTGCTGGTCGCGCAGGCTGACGTAGGCCTCGAACGCGGCCTTGTAGCCGAACAGCTCGTCGTTGTAGGTCTCGTACGGGCCGATCGTCACGTCCACCGGCGAATCCAGGTCCATCCAGGCAAAGTCCGAAGCCAGGTAGTCGTTGGTCAGGAAGGCCTCCGCGCGCAACGTCAGGAATTTCTTCAGCGACGCGTTGTCGGTGGCGTCGGCCGCTTCCTTCAACAGGATCGACAGCTGCTGCAACTCGTTCTTGTACTCTTCCGAATACTTCACGGTCTGGAACTTGCCATCCTTGCCCTGGCGGATCGTCGTGAAGAACCACTGCGCCTGCTTTTTCTCCTCTGCCGGCAGGCCGTTCATCCACTTCTCGAGCGCGGCCTTCTTCACGTTTTCAGGATAGAAATTGGCGCCTTCCGGCTTTTTCGCCGGGATCTTGACGCCCCCGACCTGCGCCGGCAGGAACGATTTATGGCCGTCCAGGATGGACCAGGGGCCCTTGTTGAGCCAGAAATAGTCGAGGCGGGCACGGCCCAGCGCCGAGTTGTCGTTCTGCAGGGCCGCCAGCAGCGCTTCGTTGCCGGACCAGCGCTGGCGCAATTGCAGGATGTCGACGATCTTGGCCGCTTCGATCAGCTTCGAGATGGCGCGGCGGTCGCCGGCGGACAACCCGCCCGCATTGACCACCAGCTCGACCGGAGCGTAGCGCTGCGTCATCTTGTTCAGCTCAGCAACACTGGCAGGCGCGGCGCCGGCACTGCCGACGAAGGCGCTGGCAACCGTGGCGGAGACCAGCAGCGAAAGGAGAGGTTTTTTCATGGAGACCTGCTATCGGGTGAAAAAAGGCCCACATTGTAATCCCAGCCGGCCCCGCCCGGCGTTGCGCACGACACATTGCCAACGGGCCGCTGCCAAGGATGACGATTGGGTTGCAGCTTATTAATGACGGTTTAAGCATTGCTCGACCATATTGCTCGACAATAATGTTTGCAATCCGATCAATGCCACATCGCCACGAATCTTACTTCATGACATCCTCGCCACCGCCCGCCCTGACCTTGTACCGCTGGCGCATGGCGTATTTCCTGCGGCAATCCGCCGCGCTGTACCGTCGTTGGGGCCACGTGGCGACAGTCGCGCTCGCGCTGGGCGGGCTGGTCCTCGTGGAGCGGCCAGAGCTGCTGGCCGGACCGCTGCCGCACTTTCGCGTCGCCCCGGCCGGGTGGCAGGCCAGCGCGGTCGGCGCCAGTGCCTGGCTCGCCCTCGTGCTGGCCTGGGCCGGCAGCCATCGCGACGCCGTCCGGGGGGGCCCGCTGGCGCACTTCGCGGCCTCGTTGCCGTTGGCGGCGCGCACCCGGGCCCTGGTCGACCTGGGCCTGCTGGGAGCGGCCCTGGCCGTCTTCGCCGTGCCGTTCGGCGCGGCGTTGCTGTTCGCCGCCCGGGCGCACGACATGGACGGGGCGGACGGCCGCTTCCTGCCGTACCTGGTGGTACTGGCAGTGCTGACCATCGCCGCCGCCCGGGCCGCCGTATTCGGCTGGACCGGGGCGGCGCGCTTGCTGCTGCCGGGCGGTGTCGCCGTGCTGACCGGCGCGCCCTTGCTGGACAGCCACTGGGCCGCCGGCGTCCTGCTGGCGGCGACGGCGCTGGCCGGCTGCGCCGTCGTGCTCCGGCCGGTGTCCACCGTCCGGCCCCTGGGCAACGGCGGTACCGGCCGCGCCACTGGCTGGCTCCTGCTGTTGCGGCTGCAGGGCGCGCTGCTGTGGCAGCACCCTCATGCCGTGTGCGTGCGGCTGGCAATGGCCGCGCTGCCCCTGTGCGGCGCGCTGTGGCTGGTGGCTGTCGTCGGCAACGTCGCCGACGCGCCTGTACTGGTGCACCTTGCCGCCGCCTTGGCCGCCGGCATCATGAGCGGGTTCTTTACGCAGTGTGTCGCCGGCCGGGCGCCGCTGGCCGCCTACCTGCGGGCGCTGCCTTCGGCACGGTTCCGCCTCGCGCTGGCCGAACACCTGCTGGTACTGGCCGGCACCGCGCTGCTGTTCGGCGCCGCCTGGGCCGTACTGGCCGCCGCGTTCGGGCCCGCCACGGCGCCGCCGGCCACCATGCTGCGTGCCGGCCTGTACTGGCTGGCGTGGCTGCCGCTGTTCGGCCTGCCCGTCATCGTGCGCCACCGCGATGGCATCCTGTTCAAGATCGCGCTGGCCGTGCCGGCGCTCACCATGGCACTCTACTCATGACCCCTGCCCCACTGCTGGCCATCGACGGCCTGTCGATGCGCTTCGGCGCCCAGCCGTTGTTCGACGGCCTGGACTTTTCCTCGGGGCCCGGCGCCGTCGCGCTGGTCGGGCCGAACGGCACCGGCAAATCCACCCTGCTGACACTGCTGGCGGGGATCGCCACGCCGCAGGCCGGCAGCATCCGCATCGCCGGCCATGCCCTGGCTGGCGCGCAGCACCAGGCCAAGGCGCGGCTGGCCTACGTGCCGGACGAATCGGTGGCCTACGAGTTCATGACGGGCGCCGAGTTCCTCGGCATGGTGGACGCCCTGCGTGGCACCCGCGATGCACCACGCGCCGCGCCGCTGCTTGCCGGGCTGGGACTGGCGGCGCACGTGGACAAGCGCTTTGGTGCCATGTCGCTGGGCACGCGCAAGAAATTCATGCTCGCGGCCGGGTTGATGGGCGACGCGGCCGTCGTGCTGATGGACGAGCCCACCAATGGCATCGATGCCGCCGCCAAGGCGTGGCTGGCCGACCTGATCCGGCAGCAGGCCGCCAGCCGCCTGCTGCTGTTTTCCACGCACGACCAGGGGCTCATCGACGCGACGGACGCCCGTTTGCTGCGGCTGGGCTGAACTCCAGCCCGCTTACCAGACGCAGTACACCTGGCCCGTCTGGGCGCCCTCGACGCTGCGGCTGTAGGCCAGCGCCACGCGGCGCGCGTCGGCCGGCTCGAAGCCGTGGAAGTAGTCGCCGTACTGGGGCAGCGACTCCGTCAGCACGGTCGGATCGACCAGGTTGATGCGCAGCGCGCGCGGCAGCTCGATGGCCGCGCCCAGCACGAAGCCCTCCAGCGCGCGGTTGACCGTGCTGGCGTTGGCACCATGGCGGATCGGCTGGTGGCCGACGATGCCACTCGTCAGCGTGATGCTGCCGCCGTCGTTCAGCCGGCGCTGTGCCGCCAGCGCGACGTGGACCTGCCCCATCAGCTTGCTGTCCAGCCCGAAGCGGAACTGCTCCGGCGTCATGTCCGCCAGCGGGCCGAAATGCAGGTCGCCCGCCGCGACGACCACGCCGTCCACCGGGCCGGTACGGTCGAACAGCGCGGCCACGTCCGCCGGGTCCTCGATGGTGACGTTGAACTGGCCGCTGCGGCGGCCGGCGGTGACGATGTCATGCCGCGCCCCAAGTTGCTCGACGACCGCCTTGCCGATGGTGCCGCTGGCACCGATGACGATGATTTTCATTGCTTGTCCTCCTGTGGTTGGTGTGCAGCCAGTATGATCCCGAAGAGTTCTTCGATAAATACGCTGGCGCGACGGTCATTACTAACCCGGGATTCGGAATGGACAAGCTGAAAAGCATGGAGGTGTTTGTCGCGGCCGTGGATGCCGGCAGCTTTGCAGGGGCGGCGGAGCGCTGCGCCATGTCGGCCGTGATGGTCGGCAAGCACATTCGCCAGCTGGAGTCGCTGCTGGGGGCATCGCTGCTGACGCGCACGACCCGCCGCCAGGCATTGACGGAGATCGGCCGTCAATATGCCGCCCAATGCCGGCAGATCCTGGCGCAGATCGACATGGCGGAATCCGTCGCCGAATCGATGCGGGTGGCGCCGCGCGGCCTGTTGCGGGTGACGGCGCCGGTGTCGTTCGGCGCGCAGTGGCTCAGCCCCGCGGTGACGGATTACCTGGCGCGCTGGCCGGACGTGGCGGTGGAGCTGAACCTGAACGACCGCCTGGTGGACATGGTGGAGGAAGGCTTCGACGTGGCGCTGCGCGTGGGACCGCTGCCCGACTCGGGCCTGGTGGCGCGGCCGCTGCGGCCGTACGGCATGACGATCTGCGCGGCGCCGGCCTACCTGGCGCGGCACGGCACCCCGCGCACGCCGGCCGACCTGGCCGCGCACGAGTGCCTGGAATTCACGGGATGGGACCAGCAGACGCGCTGGCGCCTGCTGGGGGAGAAGGATGGCCGGCACGTCCGGCCCGGCCGCATCCGCGCCAACAACACGCAGGCGCTGCGGATGGCGGCCCTGGCCGGCTTCGGCATCGTCATGCAGGCCGAGACGATCCTGCGGCCCGATATCGAGGCGGGCCTGCTGGTGCCGCTGCTGCAGGACTACCTGCCGGCGCCGCGGCCGATGCACGTGCTGTACTCACGCGACCGGCAGGCGACGCCGAAGCTGACGACGTTCGTCGAATTTTTGCTGGAGCGGTTTGGGCCGTAGGTAGAGGGCGCAAAGGGTCTGTCCCCTTGCAGGGACAGACCCGGTTCAAACGCGCTTGCTTACGCGACTTCGGTGACGAACTGCGCGCGCGGGCGGCGCACTTTCGGCAGGTTGACGAGCCAGTCCTGCTCGGCCTTGCGGTAACCCAGCGGCAGCATGACGACGCTCTTCAGCCCGCGGGCGCGCAGGCCCAGGAGTTCGTCGACGGCGGCCGGATCGAAGCCTTCCATCGGCGTGCAATCGACTTCCTCGAAGGCGGCGGCGATGACGGCCGCGCCGAAGCCGATGTAGGCCTGGCGGGCGGCATGCTCGAAGTTCACCTGGCTGCCGCGGCCCGGATAGGTCGCCAGCAGCTGCTGGCGGTAGGCTTCCCAGCCTTCGTTCTTGAAGCCGCGCACGTCGTTGGTGTAGTCGAACATGGCGTTGATGCGCTCGGGCGTGTAGTCGTCCCACGCGGCGAACACCAGCAGGTGCGAACCGTCCGTCACCTGGGCCTGGTTCCAGGCCACGGCCTTGATCTTTTCACGCAGCTCGGTGTTCGTCACGACGAGGATCTCGAACGGCTGCAGGCCGCTCGACGTCGGAGCCAGGCGGGCCGCCTCGATGATGCGCTCGACCTTTTCGGCCGGCACGGCGCGTTCGGCGTCCATGGCCTTGGTGGCGTAGCGCCACTGCAGTTTGTCCAGTAATTGCATGCTGCTTCCTTTCGTTAATCGATGCGTCATTGTATTCTTGCCGCGCGCGCGTAGAAATAACGTGCCGAGCAAAACATTTGTTCTGTAGGAGACAAGATGCCCCGCAAATTCGATCACCTGTCCGATGTCGAGGTGCTGCTCAACGTGGTGGAACACGGGTCGCTGACGGCCGCCGCCGTCGTGCTGGCGACGACGCCTTCCGTGCTGTCGCGCGCCGTGGCCCGGCTGGAAGCGCGCCTGGGGACGCAGTTGCTGCGCCGGACCACGCGCAGCATGGGGCTGACCGAGACGGGCCGCCAATACGTGGACGAGGCCCGCGCCGCGTTCGCGCTGCTGGACAAAGCCGAGCGCACCATCCAGGGCAGCGCGGGCGAGCTGACCGGCCGGGTGCGCCTGAGCGCGCCCACCAGCTACGGCCACCAGCGCCTGCCGGCCTTGCTGGCTATTTTTGCGCGCCAGTATCCGCTGGTGCAGCTGGAGGTGAACATCACCAACCGCAACGTCGACCTGGCGGCCGAGGGGTTCGACCTGGCCATCCGCTCCGGCCCGCTGCCCGACAGCAGCATGGTCGCGCACCGCCTGGAGGATGCGCGCGTGGTGCTGTCGGCCTCCCCTGCCTACGTGGCGCAGGCCGGGCCGCTGGGCACGTTCGAGGACCTGCAGCGCCAGCGCTGCATTGCCTTCCTGCGCCCCAGCACGGGCCGGGTGTCGCCGTGGCACCTGCACGTCGGCGGCCGCGAGATCGACTGGATTCCGTCGGCCGCGCTGGCGGTGTCGGACGACGTGATGGGCGTCGTCAGCCTGGCCGAGCAGGGCCTGGGCATCACGATGTGCCCGCAGTTCATGATCGAGCGCAGCGTCGAAGCGGGCCGCCTGGTCGAAGTATTGCCGCAACTGCCTTGCCGCAACCGGCCGTTCTCCGTGGTGTTCGCCCCGCACCGTAACCTGTCGCCGGCCGCGCGGGCGCTGATCGACACCCTCGTGGCCGCCACGCGCCCTCGGCAAAACCGGTGACAGTCACCCTTTTCCAGAACCCGAAACCGACATCCGGGGTCGGACCCGGCGGGTCCGACCCCGGCTCCTGCCCTTGGGTTGCCTTGTCGAGCCGTCACGGTCGGCGGCCAGCGCGCTGCGAAATCGGTGACAGTCACCCTTTTCCAGAACCTGAAACCGACATCTGGGGTCGGACCCGGCGGGTCCGACCCCGGCTCCTGCCCTTGGGTTGCCTTGTCGAGCCGTCAGTGCGCTTGCGCCAACGTGGCCAGGCGCCCTTCCGGCTGCCAGCCGGCGCCCAGGGCGCGGGCGACAGAGACGGCGGCGAGCAGGCGCTGCGTGCCGATCTGCACGCCGGCACGGTCGGCGGCCAGCGCACTGCGCTGGGCGTCCGTCACGTCCAGGTAAGTGGACAGGCCACGCTCGTAGCGGGCGCGCGCGACCAGGTAGGCGCGTTGCGCCGCCTCGCGCGACACGTTCTGCACCTTGCCCTGCTGCTGCTTCTGCCGCACGTCCGACAGCGCATCCTCCACTTCGCGCAGCGCCGTCAGCAGGCGCTCCTGGTGATTGGCGACGGCTTCTTCATAGCGCGCCTTGGCGGCGGCCAGGTTGGCCTTGTTGCGGCCCCCGTCCAGGATCGGCAGCGACACCGCCAGCGGCCCGAAGCTGAACTGGCGCGAGCCGCCCTTGACGATCTCCGACAGGCTCTCCGACGCGAAGCCGAAGTTCCCGGTCAGCGAAACGGACGGGTAAAACGCGCCTTCGGCCACGCCCACCTGCGCATTGGCCGCCTTCAGCGAAGCGACGCTGGCCGCCAGGTCGGGGCGCTGGCCCAGCAGGCTGGCCGGCAGGCCGACGGGAATCGACGGCGGCTGCGGCAGCTGCGTGCCCTGCGCGGCCGGCAGCACGGGCGTGGTGGGCGAAGCGCCCAGCAGCACGGCCAGGCCGTGTTCCAGCTGGTTGCGCTGGCGCTGCACCTCTTCCAGGTCCGCCTCCGCGTTGGCGCGCTCGATGCGGGCACGCGCCGTATCCAGCTCGTTCGACAGGCCGGCGTCGAAGCGTGCCGTCACCAGCTGTTCGGTCTCGCGGCGGGTGTCCAGCGCACCGCGCAGGATCGCCATCTCGGCATCCAGCCCACGCAGCTGGAAGTACGTCGTGGCCACTTGCGCCGTCAGCATCGTCATGACGCCGTCGCGGTCGGCCTGCGCCGCCAGCGCCTGCGCGTCGGCCGCTTCCACGGCGCGGCGCACGCGGCCCAGCAGGTCGATCTCGTACGAGAAACCGGTGCCGACCGAGTAGTTGTTGCCGCTGATGGCGCGCCGGCCCAGCGCGATGCCCTGCGACGTGTTGGCCGACGTGCGCGAGTTCGACACGCCCGCGCTGACGTTCAGCTGCGGCCCTTCGCTGGCGCGCGTCACGCCCAGTTGCGCCTCGGCCTGCAGCAGCCGTTGCGCCGCCGCCTGCACGGTCGGGCTGTCGCGCAGCGCGCGCTGTTCCAGGTCGGCCAAGGTGGCGTCGCCGAACACGCTCCACCACGCCTGCGGCAGGCGCGCGGTCGCGGCAGCGCCGTCGGCGTGGCGGAAGCTGGCGTCGGTCACGTTGGCCGGGGCCTTGAAGTCGCTGCCGACGGTGGCGCAGCCGGACAGCAGCAGGGTGGCCGATGCGACGGCCAGCGTGATTTTTTTCATACCAGTAAACATAACGAACCCTCTTGTTGTTTAGTGCGCGCCGCCGCCACCGCCGGGCGACTTGACCTTGTCCGACAGCCACAGGATCAGGATGCAGGACAGCAGGATGCCGCCGACGAGGAAGAAGCCGTCGTTGTACGCCATCACGAACGCTTCGCGCCGGACGATGCCGTCGATGGCCTTCAAGGCCTTGTCGGCGGCGTTGACGGGGTCGAAGCCCTGCGCCATGAAGCCTTGCGTCATCTGGTCCAGGCGCTGCTGCGCGGCCAGCGAGAAGCCGGTGATCGATTCGCCCAGGCGCTGCGAGTGGAAGTGCTCGCGCTGCGTCAGCGACGTGGCCAGCAAGGCGATGCCGATCGAGCCGCCCAGGTTGCGCGTCATGTTGAACAGGCTCGAGGCCGACGCCATGTCCTTCGGCGCGATGCCGTTCATGGCGAAGTTCGACAACGTCAGCATGACGAACGGCTGGCCCAGCGCGCGCACGATCTGCGACAGCATCAGCTGGTCGTAGCCCGTCGTCGCATCCATGTAGGCGTTCATCAGGCACGAGCCGCCGAACAGCAGCAGGCCGAAGGTGCACAGGATGCGGTTGTCGACCGTGCCGGACAGCTTGGCCACGAACGGCATGATGAACAGCTGCGGCAGGCCCACCCACATGATCACTTCGCCGATCTGCATCGGCGAGTAGCCGGCGATCTGGCCCAGGAACAGCGGCAGCAGGAACGACGAACCGTACAGGCCCATGCCCATGACGGCCGACAGCACGGTGGCCACGAGGAAGTTGCGCTGGCCGTACAGGCCCAGGTTGACGAACGGCTGCTCGCGCGTGGTGCTGGTGATGACCCAGCCCAGCAGGCCGACGATGGCCAGGCCGGCAAACGTGATGATGAAGGCGGAATCGAACCAGTCCTTGCTGTTGCCCTCTTCCAGGAAGATCGTCAGGCAGCCCAGGCCCAGCGCCATGAAGCCGATGCCCAGCCAGTCGGCGTTCCACAGCTGGTCCAGCCGCATCTTTTCCTTGTCGAGGCCATACGCGATGCCGGCCATCAGCAGTGCACCTGGCACCCAGTTGATGTAGAAGATCGACGGCCAGCCATACAGCTCGGACAGGTAGCCGCCCAGGGTCGGACCCATGGCCGGCGCCAGCGTCGCGGTCAGGCCGAACAGCGCCATGCCGGTGGCACGCTTGGACGGCGGCAGCTTCGACATCACCAGCGTCATCGCCATCGGAATCAAGGCGCCGCCCGTGAAGCCCTGCGCCATGCGGAACACGATCATGCTTTCCAGGTTCCAGGCGAAGCCGCACAGCGTCGAGAACACGAGGAACAGCGCGGTGGTACCCATCATGTAGCCGCGCAGCGTGAACACGCGCGTCAGCAGGGCCGTCAGCGGGATGACGACGATCTCGGCGACCAGGTAGGCGGTGGAGATCCACGAGCCCTCTTCCTGCGTGGCCGAGAGCGAGCCGAGGATGTCCTTCAGCGACGAGTTGGTGATCTGGATGTCGAGGACGGCCATGAAGGCGCCCAGCATGCCGGCGGCCACGGCCACCCAAGTGCGGGACGAAACCGCCCCCGTCGCCTGCCCGAAGGCATGCGTTGCTTGTGTCGAGCTCATGACGAGCGCTCCCGGTGCTTAGTGCGCCGCCGCGGCGTTGGCGGCTTGCGCGTGGCGCGCGTCGGCCGGCTTGGCGTCGCCCAGTTCCACTTCGGCGATGACGGACATGCCCGGCACCAGGCGGCCCGACAGGGCTTTCAGGTCGGCCGGCTGCAGCGTGATCTTGACGGGCACGCGCTGGACGATCTTGGTGAAGTTGCCGGTGGCGTTATCGGCCGGCAGCAGCGCGAACTGGTTGCCCGACGCCGGCGCGAAGCTGTCCACGCGGCCGACCAGTTCTTTGCCGGGCAGCGCATCGACGCTGATGTGGACCGGCTGGCCCACGTGCATTTCCGCCAGCTGGGTTTCCTTGAAGTTGGCCGTGACCCAGACATTGTCCTGCACCAGCGCCGTCAGCTGCTGGCCCGGCTGCACGCGCTGGCCCACCTCGACGCTGCGCTTGCCGACGCGGCCGGAGACCGGCGCCAGCACCTTGTTGTAGGCCAGCTGCTGCTCGGCGTCCTTCAGCTGCACCTTCAGCACGTCGATCTGCGCCTTCAGCACGTCGCGCGCGGAGGTGGCGGCGGCGATCTGCGCCTTGGCGGCGACGGCGCTGTCCTTGCGCGCGGCCACGTCGGCCACGGCACTGGCGCGCGTCGCGGTGGCCGCGTCCAGCTCGGCCTTCGACACGGCCTTCATCTGGCTGGTAAACAGCTGGCTGTAGCGCTGGGCATCCTGGTTGGCGCGCACCAGCAGGGCCTCGGCCTGCTTGACCTGCGCCTGCGCGGCGCTGGCCTGCGCGTTGACCTGGGCGATCTGGGCCTCGGCCTGCATGACCTGCGTCTGCGCGCTGGCGATCTGCGCCTGGATCTGCTCGACCTTCACGCGCTGGTCGAAGGGATCCAGCTCGGCGATCACGTCGCCTTCCTTGACGATCTGGTTATCGTCGATCAGCACCTTCGTGACGATGCCGGCGATGCGCGCCGATACCGGGTGCACGTGGCCCGCCACGTAGGCGTTTTCCGTTTCCACGAAGTGGGTGCTGCGGTACCACATGCGGCCACCCGCGGCCAGCGCGGCGATGGCGATCAGCCCGGCCACCACGACAACCTTGCGGTTCGGCTGCTTCTTGGCCGGCGCGGCGGCGGGCGCGGGGCTCCCCGGCGGAACGGCACTGAGCACTTTGGGGTCGGCATGGTTGGGCTGGTTGGACATGATGGTGCTCCGGAAATGAAATGGTGTCTGTGCATTATTCGATAAAGATTGGCTGAAGTCAAGAAATGAAACGATTGCATTTCATTTCTAGGTGGCATAAAGTATCCCACTTCTGATAGCCTTCGGTTTTCCCTTCCATGTCGAGAGAAATGTCTGACGAGCAAGCCCCCGAACCGTCGCATCGCTGTCCGCTGGAGCTGGGCGCGCGTGGCGCAGGCCGCCCGCGTGCCTGTGACGCGGAAGCGCGCACGCAGGAACTGATCAATTCAGCCGGCGAACTGTTCCTCGAAAAAGGGTACGCCAAGGTCAGCCTGGAAATGATCGCGCGGCGCGCGCGGGTGGCCGTGCGCACGATCTATGTGAAGTTCGGTGGCAAAAGCGGGCTGTTCCGTGAAGTGCTGCTGTCGGGCCGCAATGCCTACTTCGCCACGATGGAAGACCTGGGCACCAACCGCCGCCCGATCCGCGAGGTGCTGATCGACTTCGGCGTGCGCATCCACCATATGCTGTCGTCACCGACGGCCATCCAGCTGTACCGCATGGTGATCGCCGAGGCGCACCGCGACCCCGAGCTGGCCGAGGCCTTCTTCGATGCAGGCCCCCGCCAGACCCGGGAGGCGCTGCACCGCTTCTTCATCCGGCCCGACGTGCAGAGCCAGTTCCGCGCCGATATCCCGGCGGAACAATTGTCGATCCACCTGATCAATTGCCTGATGGGCGACCATTTGAAGCGCTACCTGTTCAATCCCCATGCGGCCAGCGAGCGGGAAGACCTGCTGCTGGTGGAGCAGCGGGTCGACCTGTTCCTGCGCGGCGCCCAGCGCTGAACCCGAATCACTCTGCCATAACTGCTCTGCGGTATGTGCGCTGGCGCACGGAGCACCGGAGCGTGTTGACGGATAATGGTTTCCTCAAGAACATAATTCGTAGGGAGGCAGTATGAGCAGGATCGATCGACTGGAATGGAGCCAGAAGGTAGCTTCGCTGAACGAATGCATTCGCGGCTTCCAGGCCAACCCGAGCAAGGAACAACTGGACCGGGCGATCAGCGAGTTGCGCGCCTATGCGGAAGCGGCCAACGGCGGTGAGATGGAAATCCCGTCGCGCTTCGTCGCCAACTGATCAGTCAGGTACGAATCGACACCACACCACAACCGGGCGCCGCCCGGTTTTTTATTGTCCAGCGACAGGAAACCCATGAGCGAACAGACCGACGACAAGCAGTTCTGGCAACTGATCGACACCTTCATCCAGCACGCCAACGAACAAGGGCAAGCCAGCGGCGCCCCGCCCCACGTGGCCGGCGCCGCCCTGATGTTCGCGGCCGCCCGCTTCAATGCCTACCTGCTGGCCCGCAGCGCCGGCAGTGCGGAACACTTCAGCGCCAACAAAACGGGCGCCCTGGAATATTTCCGCACCCAGTTCGACAAGATGATGGACGAGAACATGGCCGACTACGAAACCAACTTCGACAAGTACGCGCCCCGCTGAGTTCACCACGAAACACGGCGGCTGCGGATTGACACATCTGTCACCTTGCGGTTTAATGGCCGGAACGCTTGAAAACGATTTCAAGGCCTTTCATTCCTCTCCACGACGACACGATGACCGATCAACTGCAATTTCCGCCCGCCTTCACCTGGGGCGTCGCCACCAGCGCCTTCCAGATCGAAGGCGCTGCCGCCGCCGACGGCAAGGGCCCGTCCATCTGGGACACGTTCAGCCACACGCTTGGCAAGGTAATCGACGGCAGCAATGGCGACATCGCCTGCGACCACTACCACCGCTATCCCGAGGACGTGGCGCTGATGGCCAGCCTGCACGTGGATGCCTACCGCTTCTCGATGGCCTGGGCACGGGTCCAGCCCGACGGCAAGGGTGCCTGGAACGAGGCGGGATTTGCGTTCTATGAGAAGCTGCTGGACGAGCTGGACAGCAAGAACATCGCCGCCCACGTCACGCTGTACCACTGGGACCTGCCGCAAGGCCTGCAGGACGACGGCGGCTGGCTGAACCGCGACACCGCCTACCGCTTCGCGCACTATGCAGCGGAAGTGGCGCGTCGTTTTGGCCATCGTGTGAAAACGATTTCAACCCATAACGAACCCTGGTGCACGGCCAACCTCGGCTATGGCAACGCTCAGTTCGCCCCAGGCGTGGCCGACCTCAAGCAGTCGGTCCAGGTGTCGCACCACCTGCTGTTGTCGCACGGGCTGGCGATCAAGGCCATGCGTGCCGTGGCCAGTCCGGCCCAGCTGGGCATCGTGCTGAACCAGTGGACGTCCGACCCGGCCACGGACAGCCAGGCCGACCACGACCTGGCCGCCTTCGAATATTCCCGTTCCGTCGAATGGTTCATGGACCCGATCTTCAAGGGGCACTATCCGGCACTGGCGCTGCGCGTGCATGGCGCCAATGGCCCCGAGATCCAGGACGGCGACTTCGACATCATCCGCCAGCCGATCGACTTCCTTGGCGTAAACTATTACTTTCGGCATTACGCCAGCGCCGAAACGCCGCCACGCCAGCCGGAAGCGGCGCTGGGCACGACGGACATGGGCTGGGAGATCTATCCGCAGGGCTTGACGGAACTGCTGGTCAAGCTGCATGGCCAGTACGAACTGCCGCCGATCTACATCACGGAAAACGGCATGGCGAACCCGGACCAGGTCGTCGACGGCCACGTGCCGGACAACAAGCGCATCGAATTCGTGCAGCGCCACCTGGGCGCCCTGCAGGAGGCGATGCGCCAGGGCGTGGACGTGCGCGGCTACTTCCTGTGGAGCCTGCTGGATAATTTCGAATGGAATTCCGGCTACGCCAAGCGGTTCGGCATCGTCCACGTGGACTACGCGACGCAGAAGCGCACGCCGAAGGACAGCGCGCTGTGGTACCGCGAGTTTATCGACGGGCAGCGGCGGGGGTAGCATTCGGCCCATGAAACCCTTGGGGACAGGCACCGATCCCAGGGTCTTCGACCCTGAGATCGGTGCCTGTCCCCGGTGTCATATACGATAACAAGGAGACATCATGCCCAACGAGGCGCACACCCTGACCGCCAACGATGCGGGCACCGCCCATCCCGCCACCACGGCGCGGCGCACCAGCCCCCTGCTGTGGGTCCCGACCGGCTACTTCACGATGGCGCTGGCCTACGTGATGCTGACGAACGTGACGGCGATCATGTTCAAGAACCTGGGCATGGACAACGGCCGCGCGGCCGAATACGCCAGCTACCTGATTCTCGCATACACGATCAAGCCGCTGTTCGCGCCGTTCGTCGAGATGTACCGCACCAAGAAGTTCTTCGTGCTGTGGACGCAGGTCATCCTGGCGGCCGGCTTCGGCTGCGTAGCGCTGGCGATGTCGCTGCCCGGCTACATGGCGATCATGGTGACGTTGTTCGTGCTGCTTTCGTTCATCGGCGCCACCCAGGACATCGCCGCGGACGGCGTCTACGTCACGAGCCTGGACTCGCGTTCGCAGTCGCTGTACTGCGGCATCCAGAGCCTGTCGTGGAACGTGGGGCCGATCGTCGCGTCGGGCGGCCTGGTGTATCTGTCCGGCTGGCTGCACACCAACACGTTCCACCACGACGCGGGCACGTTCGGTCCCGCATGGATCGACAGCTGGCGCATCATCTTCTTCATCGTGGCGGGCGTCACGCTGGCAATGGCGGCCTGGCACCTGAAGACGATGCCGGATGGCGCCAAGGCCGAGAACGCGCCCTCCTCCGTCGCCGACGCGTGGTTCATCCTGAAGGATTCGTTCGTCACGTTCTTCCAGAAGCGCGACGTGTGGCTGATGATCGGCTTCGGCTTCCTGTTCCGCCTGTCGATCGGCCTGCTGGAGAAGATCGGCCCGTTCTTCATGGTCGATCCGGTCGCGAAAGGCGGGCTGGGTCTGTCGAACGAGCAGTTGGGCCTGTTCTACGGCACGTACGGCCTGGTGGCCGTACTGATCGGCTCGCTATTGGGCGGCATGTTTGTGGCGAAACGGGGGCTGAAGCCCACGCTGTTCCTGCTGTGCTGCGCCGTCAACATCCCGAACGCCACGTTCCTGCTGATGGCCTACTACCAGCCGACGGACGTGTTCGTCATCAGCGCCGGTGTCGCCATCGAAAAGTTCTTCTACGGCTTCGGCTCCGTCGGCTTCATGATCTACCTGATGCAGCAACTGGCGCCGGGCAAGTACACGACCACGCACTATGCGTTCGGCACCGGCCTGATGGGCCTGTGCATGATGGTGACGGGCCTGGTCTCCGGCCACCTGCAGCAACTGCTGGGCTACGTGAATTACTTCTGGTTCGTGATGGCCGCGACGATCCCCTCGTTCCTGGTGACGTGGTTCGCGCCGTTCCACCACAAGGAAGGCTGACCGACGGCTCGCGCGATCAAGCGCCTGCCTCGTTCTGGAATACTTGCCCGGTGACGTTGTCGACGACCACCGGGCTGTCGAAATACGTCACCGTGGGTTCGGTCCCATACTTCTCCCGCACGAACTCGCGCCAGGCGGCCGTGTACATTGCGTCCGCCGCCGCGCGGGTCTTCCAGAAATACACGCCGCCAGCGGTTCCGCCATCCTCCGACAGCACATAGTGCTTCTGCAGCAATCCCTCGACACCCTGGTAGGTCGGCGCGGTGCTGAGGAAGATCCGCTGCGCCTCATCGCGACTGATCGGCTTGGGCAATTTGAACGATGTGATGGCGATAATCATCGTGTTCTCCTGGTTCCATGTCGATTTCAATATATCACGGCAAACTTTGCGCCGCTTACAGCTGTGCTCGTGTCCACCATGGGGTCACACCCCGACAAAGACACGAGCCCGGCTGTAAGCGCCATCGCTTTCAGTCACGGCAAACGGTCCAGCCCGGCGATGTACTCGCGCGCGGTGGCCTGCGACAACTCGCCGACATGGCGGTCGCGCAACCTGCCGGCCGCGTCATAGAACAGCGTGGTCGGATAGCCCAAGGACCGCGTACCGGTCCCGACCCGCCGCGCAGGGTCGATCAGGACGTTTGCGATGGCCAGCTTTTGCGCAGCCAGGAACTGGCGCACTGTCTCGGCCGACTCGCCCTGGTTGACGAAGACGAAGGCGACCTGCGGATTGGCCCGCTGGGCAGCCATCAGGGCCGGCATCTCGCGCCGGCAGGGGCCGCACCACGTCGCCCACAGGTTGACGACGAGCGGACGGCCCTTGAAGCTGTCCAGTGTGACGGCCGCCCCGTCCAGCCGCTGCACGGCGATCGGCGGGATCGGTTCCCGCGCGGGCGCCATGGCCTGGTTGAGCTGTGTGGCGCCGAACCACACAGCGCCGCCGGCCAACGTGGCCGCCAGCAAGGCGCGCCGCAGCGGGGCGCTGGCGCGCGCCACGATGGCGCCCGTCAGCAGCGCTGCCAGCCAGCCCGCCAGCGCACTGAAGCCGCCGTCGCGGAAATTCAGCGCGGACCACGGTGAAGCGGCATAGAGATCGTGGTGGCGCAACACAAAGAACAATCGGCCCGCCAGGAAGCCTGCAACCGTCATTCTCCACAGCGCTGGGCCGGGATCGACGCCGCGAGCGCGGCGGAACCACGCGGCCACCGCATTCGCGATGCCAAGTCCCAGCAGTGCCAGAACGGCATGGAAAGGCAATACAAGCGGTCCCAGGCGGAGGATGTCCAAGGTGTGCTCCAGTGGCGAGTGATGGCGGATCCTCCCACGGCACAATTAGGAATTTATTAACGCCTGCACCGCACTGCGGCTCTCTTCTCCTGGCCGCGCACCCATAAAAAAACCCCGGCGCCGCGAGGCGTCGGGGTCCCAGGGCACAACTGAAACGGTGCTTAGAACGTGTAGCCGGCGTTGAAGCCGATCGTGCGCGGGGGCAGGTACTGGGCTTGCCAGACGCCTTGCGGGTTCTGCGCACTCGTCTTGATGTTCTTGTCCGTGGCGTTGCGCACGAACAGGTCGACGTAGTACTTCTTGTCGGCATCGTAGCGCAGGCCCAGGTCCAGCTTCGAGTACGAAGCCTGGCGGTCCGGCGCGCCCAGGTTGAACACGGACAGCCAGCTGGCCGATTCCCAGTGAGCCGACAGGCGCGGCGTCAGCGTGCCCGCCGGCAGCTGGAAGACGTGCTGGTACATCAGCTGCGTGCTCCACTTCGGCGAGTGCGGCATCGTGTTGCCCGTCACATCCAGGCAGTTGGTGATGCCCGGGATCGAGCAGGCCGGCAGCTGGTAGTCGTTGCTGCCACCGACCAGCTCGCCCAGTTCCGCGTTCGTGTAGGCGGCCGTGAACTGCAGCCGGTCGGCCTTGGTCAGCTTGGCGGCGATTTCCGTCTCGAAGCCCCAGACGTCGGCACCTTCGGCGTTGTACGTCGACAGGCTGTGGCTGCCGTCGGGATTCGTCACCGGGGCGCTGAACTGGAAGCCCTTGAACTTCTCGTAGTACAGCGCATTGTTCATGCGGATCATGCCGTTCAGGAACGTGCTCTTGCTGCCCACTTCGTAGTTCGTCAGCGTTTCCTGGCCGTAGGGCTTGCCGCCATCCTGCAGGCCGCCCGACTTGTAGCCCGTCGACACGCTGGCGTACAGCATCGACGTCGGCGTGATGTCGTAGCTGACGCGGCCCAGCCACGTCGCCTTGCTGCCGCTGAACTGGCCGCTGTTGCTCGAGCTGAGCGCGAAGCCCGAGCCTGGATCGGCCGGGTTCGTGCTTGGGCTGATCGGCACTTGCGGCACGCTGCCGTCGCCACGCCAGCCCCAGCCGATACCGCCGATGTTCTGGCGCTTGTCCTTGGTGTAGCGGGCGCCCGCCGTCAGGTGCCACTGGTCCGTCACGTTCCAGGTCGTCTGGCCGAACACGGCTTTCGAATCCACCGTCTGCTTCGGCTGGATGAACGAGCCTTGCCAGTTCACGGTGCCGCTCTGGGTACCGTTCATGATCGGGATGTCGAAGCGCATGCCGTTGTTCTCGCGGCCGTAGTACAGCCCCAGCAGCCAGTCGACCTTCTTCTTGCCGGTCGATTGCACTTCCACCTCGTGGCTGTAGCTCTTGTACTTCGACAGCAGCGTGTTGTTGGCCTGCGAATTGCCGCCCGTCGTGAAGCTGGTCGGCACGTACGAGCCGCCATCCTGGTCGTACGTGGACGAGCCGTGGAACGACGACCAGCCGGCGATGTAGGCCAGCGCCATGTCGGGGTTGATCGCCCAGTCCACGCGGCTGCGCACGGAGTTCGAATCGCGTTTCAGGGACGGTGCCGTGTCGATCAGGGCCGACCACAGGTCCTGGCCGGCGCGCGGCGTCTGCATCAGGTTCATGCTCGGCGTGCCGCGGTCCTGGTAGCGCTCATACGCGAGGTTCCAGTGCAGCGAGGGCATGATTTCCCATAGCAGGGACAGGCGCAACGCGGTCTGGTCCTGTGCGCTGTACTTCTTGCCGCCCTGGACGAAGTCGGCGTTGCTGATCGGCCGGAAGGCGATCGGGTTGCCCGGATTGGCAGCGTTCCACGCGGCGATCACGGGTGCTGCGGCGGCCTGCTGCTGCGCCAGCGGGATGTTCGGCGGCGTCTGGTAGTCGACATAGCCGTCATGCTGCTCGTGCACGAACGCGACGCGCATCGCGGCCGTGTCGGACAGCGGGATGTTGAACGCACCGCGGCCACCCACGCGGCTGTAGTCGCCCATGCCCGCTTCCACGTAGCCGGAATTGCTGCCCAGCGTGGGCTTGGCCGTCTGCATGTTGACGGCGCCGACGGTGGAGTTACGACCCCACAGCGTACCCTGCGGGCCGCGCAGCACCTCGATGCCCTCCAGGTCGAACAGCAGCGTGGTCGCCCCTTCCGGACGAGGCGAGTAGATGCCGTCGACGAACACCGCAACCTCCGGGTCGGCATATTCGGTCTTGGCGCTGTCGTTGCCGATGCCGCGCATCGTCATCGTGATGACGCCGTGGTCGCCCTGGCTGGTGGCCGAGAAGCCCGGCACCAGGTTGACGACGTCCTGGATCGTCTGCACGTGGTTGTCGTCCAGCGCGGCGGCGCTGATGGCCGTCACGGCCACCGGCGTGCGCTGCAGCGACGTGCTGCGCTTGGTGGCCGTCACGTAGACTTCCGGAATGACGGTCGAGCTGGCCTCGGCGGCCTTCTGTGCCTGTTGCTGTTCCTTCGGCGCTTCCGGCGTGGCGTTGACGCCGGCGGTCTGGGCGTAGGCGCTGTTGAGGCCGGCCAGCAGGGTCAGCACGGCGAGGCGGATCGGCGAGCCCAGCATGCGGGTCCGTGGGGTTGCGGTATTCATCAAGTCTCCTTCGTTGCTGTACCGAAGCATCCGCCCCGGCACTGACGTATTGTTTGCATCTGAAAACGTTTTCAAATAAAGTGAAAACGTTTTCTCAATGTTTGAAACCGTTTTCATGGTAGCCAAGTTAGAATGTTGATGTCAATTTAAAAATGTCGCGACACCACTTTGTTTACGCCACGGGTGTGGGCCGATGGCAACAGCCGAGCTCGTGTCCCACCGCGGGGTCAGGCACCAAAGTGAGACACGGGCTCGGCAGTTGAGCACCGGTCGCGACAAAAACAACGATGCACGAAGGAGACGACCTTGCAACCCATTCGAACTATCCTCATCGTCGGCGGCGGCACCGCCGGCTGGCTGGCCGCCGGGTTCCTGGCCAGGACACTGGGCACCCAGGGCGGCGGCATCGGCATCACGCTGGTCGAGTCGAAGGACATCGGCATCATCGGCGTCGGCGAAGGAACCTTCCCCTCGATTCGCGGCACCTTGTCGGTGCTGGGCATCGACGAGGGCCGCTTCATCCGCGAATGCAGCGCCACCTTCAAGCAGGGCGTGCGTTTCAACCACTGGGTGCGTGCGCCAGGCACGCAGGGGGCCGACCACTACTTCCATCCGTTCAGCCAGCCCAGCCAGCGACCCGGCGGGCCCGAGCTGCTGCCTTACTGGCTGATGGGCGCGGCCGGACCGGACGTGCCGTTCGCCGCCGCGGCGACGATGCAAAAGCATGTCGCCGACATGTACCACGCCCCGAAGCGCCCGACGGACGCCGATTTCATGGGCCCCTTGAACTACGCCTACCACTTCGACGCCGGCGCCTTCGCGACACTGCTGGCCAGCCACGCGCAGACCTTGGGCGTACGACGTGTCGAGGCGACCGTCGACCAGGTCAAGCTGGACGACAATGGCGCCATCGCGTTCGTCGTCACGCGCGAGGCGGGCGAGCTGGCGGCCGACCTGTACATCGACTGCACGGGATTCCGCGCGCGCCTGATCGGCGAGGCCCTGCGGTCGCCGTTCCGCAACATCAACGACACGCTGTTCGTCGACCGCGCCCTGGCAATGCAGGTGCCGTACGACCGGCCCGACGCGCCCATCCCGTCGTACACGATCTCCACCGCGCACGAGGCGGGATGGACATGGGACATCGGCCTGCACGAACGGCGCGGCATCGGCTACGTCTACTCCAGCCGCCACACCAGCGACGAACGTGCCGACCGGGTGCTGCGCCAGTACATCGGCCCCGCCAGCGACGGGCGCGAGCCGCGGCTCCTGAAGCTCAACGTCGGCTATCGCGAGACGCAGTGGATCGGCAACTGCGTGGCCATCGGCCTGTCCGGCGGCTTCCTGGAACCGCTGGAATCGTCCGGCATCGGCCTGATCGAGGCCGCAACGTACCTGGTCGGCTACCTGTTCCCCTACGATGGCAACCTGGCCCCGGCCGCGAAGCTGTTCAACGCGCAGATGAAGGCCCGCTACGAACGCATCGTCGATTTCGTCAAGATGCACTATTGCCTGACGCAGCGTACCGACAGCGCATTCTGGATCGAGAACGCGCACGCGTCGACGATTCCCGAGTCGCTGCGCGAGCAGCTGGCGATGTGGCGCGCGCGCCCGCCGCACCGGCTGGACTTCGTCACCGACATCGAGATGTACCCGCCCTCGAGCTGGCAATACGTGCTGTACGGGATGGAGTTCCCCACCCGCCTGCACGCCCACCCGGCGGCGCTGCCGGACCTGGCGGCCGCCCGGCACGAGTTCCGCACGATCGGGCAGCTGTCGCAGCACGCGCTGGCCGACCTGCCGACGCACCGGGCCCTGGTCGAGCACTACCGCCAGGGCGCGGCCAGGCCGGTGGCGCCGGCGCTGCGCCTGTACGTCTGACGGTCCCGTAGCGCGCGTATGCTAACCTTCGCCGGACATCATCCTAGATCGCGTACAAGAACTTGAGCTCAGACGACCACACCAACCCGACCACGCTGCTCGACGTCGCCCGCGCCGCGGGCGTCTCGGCCAGCACCGTGTCGCGCATCCTGAACGGGACCGCCCGCGTGGCGGAGGACAAACGCAAGGCGGTGCTGGCCGCCATCGAGCAGATGCACTTCGCGCCGAACCAGATGGCGCGCAGCCTGAAAAAGGGCAGCACGATGACGATCGGGATCGTCGTGCAGGACATCAGCTCGCCGTTCTTCGACGAGACGCTGCGCGGCGTCGACGATGCGCTGAAGGGCACCGGCTACACGAGCGTCATCGTCAGCGGCCACTGGAATGCGGACGAGGAATCGGACCGCATCCGCCTGCTGTTGGCGCGCAAGGTGGACGGCATCATCCTGCTGACGGGCCGTATCTCGGACGAGACGGTGCTGCGCTTTTCCAGCCAGCGCCCCATCGTCGCCACGGGCCGCGCGCTGCGCACGCCCAGCGCCATCGGCTTCAAGGTGGACAACGAACATGGCGCCTGGCTGGCCACGCGCCACTTGCTGGACCTGGGTCACCGCCGCATCGTCTTCATTACGGGCCCGGCCAGCAGCAGCGATGCGAACGAGCGCCTGGCCGGCTACCGCCGCGCGATGACGGAAGCGGACGTGGCGATCGATCCGCAACTCGTCGTCGAAGGCGACTTCCACGAACCGAGCGGGCTGGCCGCCATCAACCGGCTGCTGGAACGCGACGTGCAGTTCACGGCGGTGTTCGCGGCCAACGACCTGTCGGCCTATGGCGCGCGGCTGGCGCTGTACCGCAAGGGCATCCGCGTGCCGGAAGACGTGTCGCTGGTAGGCTTCGACGACCTGCCCGGCTCCTCGTACACGGCCCCGCCGATGACGACGGTGCGCCAGCCCCTGTACGACCTGGGCAAGGCCGCCACCAACGCACTGTTGTCGCTGATGGGACGCGAAGCATTCGACGAGGGCGTCGCACCGGTGGAGCTGATCGTGCGGGAGACCACGGGCGCGTGCCCGTTGCCTGAAAAACGGTGACTGTCACCGTTTTTCAGGCAACAGGTTTTTGCTATCTGGCCGTGGGGGCGATGTCCTTGATGGGGGCGGCGAAGGCGGCGTGCGTGGCCGGGTCCACCGGCCGGTGTTTCGGCTCGGTGCGGGCCGGGTCCTTGCCCAGGTAGTTGTCGTTCTTCCAGTTGCGGGCCGGGCGCACGGGGCGCGGCACGAAGCCGCCGCCGCAGTTGGGGCAGACGTTTTGCAGCAGGCCGTCCACGCAATCGGCGCAGAAGGTGCACTCGTACGAGCAGATACGCGCGTCCGGCGCGGCCGGCGGCAGGGCCTTGTCGCAGTGT
Organism: Pseudoduganella chitinolytica; assembly: GCF_029028125.1. GTDB lineage: Bacteria > Pseudomonadota > Gammaproteobacteria > Burkholderiales > Burkholderiaceae_D > Rugamonas > Rugamonas chitinolytica. Next base: position 6,200,056 of record NZ_CP119083.1, on the reverse strand, counting down.
TCGCAGGTGGGTCGCAGTTCCAGCATGGCTTCTCCTTGGTCGAGCATCGATTCTACGACACGGGCGATTGACAGCAATGACAGCGATGGATGAATCAAGACGGTCAAGCAGGCGGCCAGGCGCAGCGGGCATGGCAGCGAGTACACCCTGCGGCGGGCATTTGTGATGAGGCTCGGTGTGCTGCCCAGCGAGTACCAGGCGCGGTTTGGCTGAGATGTAGCGACTTTACAGAAGAGACCCGGGGGACAGGCACCTGTCCCCGCGGTTTTTGCGGATGCGCGAACAAAACCGGGGTCAGTCCCCTCATCGGGCCAGCGGCAAGCGCGCTGGCCATCACTTACCGGGGACAGACCCCAGCGGAGCACAGGTCCCCGCAGGTTTGACTTGCCATCAACGCTTGCGCGGCGGCGGCAGGTCCGTGCAGACGCCTTCGTACACCTCGGCGGCCATGCCGATCGACTCGCCCAGGGTCGGGTGCGGGTGGATCGTCTTGCCGATGTCGGTGCCGTCGCAGCCCATCTCGATGGCCAGCGCGATCTCGCCGATCATGTCGCCCGCATGGGTGCCGACGATGGTACCGCCCACGATGCGGTGCGTCTCGGCGTCGAACAGCAGCTTGGTGAAGCCCTCTTCGCGGCCGTTGGCGACAGCGCGGCCGGATGCGGCCCACGGGAAGTGGCCCTTCTCGACCTTGATGCCCTTGGCCTTTGCCTCGTCCTCCGTCAAGCCGACCCATGCCACTTCCGGATCGGTGTAGGCGACCGACGGGATCACCTTGACGTCGAAGTGCGACTTCTGGCCGGCGGCCGCTTCGGCAGCGACGTGGCCTTCGTGCACGGCCTTGTGCGCCAGCATCGGCTGGCCCACCAGGTCGCCGATGGCGAAGATGTGCGGGACATTCGTGCGCATCTGGCTGTCGACCTCGATGAAGCCACGATCCGTCACCTGCACGCCGGCCTTGTCAGCGGCGATCTTCTTGCCGTTCGGGCTGCGGCCCACGGCCACCAGCACCATGTCGTACAGCTGCGGTTCCGGTGCCGTGGCACCGGCCTCGGCGGCCTCGAACGTGACCTTGATCCCTTCCGGCAGCGCTTCCACGCCGACGGTCTTGGTCTTGGTCATGACGTTGTCGAAGCGGTGCGCGTTGTACTTCTGCCAGACCTTGACGGCGTCGCGGTCCGCGCCCTGCATCAGGCCATCCATCATCTCGACGACGTCGATGCGCGCGCCGAACGTGGAGTAGACCGTCGCCATCTCCAGGCCGATGATGCCGCCGCCGATGACCAGCATCCGCTTCGGCATGAAGCGCAGCTCCAGCGCGCCCGTCGAATCGACGATGCGCGGGTCTTCCGGCACGAACGGCAGCTTGACGACAGCCGAACCGGCCGCGATGATCGCCTGCTTGAACTGCACGACCTTCTTCGTGCCGTCGCCGGCCGTCACCTCGATGTGGTTCGGGCTGAGGAACTGGCCCACGCCCTGCACGACCTGCACCTTGCGGGCCTTGGCCATGCCCGTCAGGCCGCCCGTCATCTTGTTGATGACGCCTTCCTTGTAGGCGCGTACTTCGTCGATGTCGATTTCCGGCCGCGCGAACTTGACGCCGTGCTTGCCCAGGTGCGCCGTTTCATCCACCACGGAAGCCAGGTGCAGCAGCGCCTTGGACGGGATGCAGCCCACGTTCAGGCAGACACCGCCCAACGTCGCATAGCGCTCGACGATGACGGTGTTCATGCCCAGATCGGCCGCGCGGAACGCGGCGGAATAACCGCCCGGGCCACCGCCCAGCACCATCATGTCGCAGACGATGTCGGCCTGGCCGGAGAACGAACCGGCGCCAGGGGCCGGCGCGGACGCCGGCGTGGACGCGGGCGCCGGCACGGCGGGACCGCCGTACACGGGCGCCGCCTGGCCTGGCGCGGCGCCCTTCTCTTCCGGCTTGGCGACCGGGGACGCCGGCGCGCCGGCCGGCGCCGCCGCGGCGGCGCCAGCACCTTCCTCGATCATCAGCAGCAAGCTGCCTTCGGAGACCTTGTCGCCGACCTTGATCTTCAGTTCCTGCACGACGCCGGCGTGGGTGGACGGAATCTCCATCGACGCCTTGTCCGATTCGACGGTGACGAGCGACTGGTCGACCTTGATCGTGTCGCCCGGCTTGATCATCACTTCGATAACTTCCACTTCCTTGAAGTCGCCGATGTTCGGTACCTTCACTTCTACGATGCTCATCGATTCGGTCTCCTTACAGCAGGATCTTGCGCATGTCGGCCAGCACTTCGGCCAGGTACACGGCGAAGCGGGCACCGGAGGCACCATCGACGACGCGGTGGTCGTACGACAGCGACAGCGTCATCATCAGGCGCGGCGCGAACTGCTTGCCGTCCCACACGGGCTTCATCGACGCCTTGGACAGGCCCAGGATGGCCACTTCCGGCGCGTTGACGATCGGCGTGAAGTGCGTGCCGCCGATGCCGCCCAGCGACGAGATCGTGAACGTGGCGCCCTGCATGTCGGTCGGTTTGAGCTTGCCTTCGCGTGCCTGCAGCGACAGGTCCGTCATTTCCTTGGCGATCTGCGTCACGCTCTTCTGGTCCGCATTCTTGATGACGGGGACCACCAGGCCGTTCGGCGTATCGGCCGCGAAGCCGATGTTGTAGTACTTCTTCAGGATCAGGTTCTCGCCCTTCTCGTCCAGCGACGAGTTGAACGACGGGTACTTCTTCAGCGCCGCGACGGAAGCCTTGATGACGAAGGCCAGCATCGTCAGCTTGGTCGCTTCCTTGTTCTTGGCGTTGGCGGCGTTGGACTCGACGCGGAACGCTTCCAGGTCGGTGATGTCGGCATCCTCGAACTGCGTCACGTGCGGAATCATGACCCAATTGCGGTGCAGGTTCGGGCCGGAGATCTTCTTGATGCGCGGCAGCGGCTGCAGTTCCGTCTCGCCGAACTTGGAGAAGTCGAGCGACGGCCATGGCAGCAGGTTCAAGCCCGCGCCACCGCCGGCCGGGGCAGCGGTCGGTGCATTCGGCGCGGCCGTGGTGCCGGCCATCACGCCCTTGACGAAGTTCTGCACGTCCTGCTGGGTGATGCGCCCTTTCGGGCCGGAACCCGGCACGCGGCCGACGTCCACGCCCAGTTCGCGGGCGAACTTGCGCACGGACGGCGAAGCGTGCGCCAGCTTGCCGGACACGCTTGGGCCGGCCGGCGCGGCCGCTGCGGGCGCCGGAGCCGGGGCCGCAGCCGCTGGCGCAGCGGCGGCAGGAGCGGCAGCAGCAGGGGCAGCAGCAGCGGCAGGTGCGGCCGCAGGCGCAGCGCCGCCACCGGTCGATTCGACGACCAGCACCAGCGAGCCCTCGGCGACCTTGTCGCCGACCTTGACCTTGATTTCCTTGACCACGCCGTCATGCGACGACGGGATCTCCATCGATGCCTTGTCCGATTCCACGGTGATCAGCGACTGGTCCTTCTTGATGGTGTCGCCGACCTTGACCATCACTTCGATGACTTCCACTTCCTTGAAGTCGCCGATGTCCGGGACTTTCACGTCCACCGGACCGGCCGACGCTGCCGGCGCTGTGGCGGCAGGCGCCGGTGCGGCGGCGGCCGGAGCCGGTGCAGCAGCGGCAGCCGGCGCAGGGGCGGCAGCGGCAGGTGCGGCCGCGGCAGCGCCTTCCGCCTCGACCATCAGCAACAGCGAACCCTCGGCGACCTTGTCGCCGACCTTGACCTTGATTTCCTTGATGACGCCAGCCTGCGACGACGGAATCTCCATCGACGCCTTGTCCGATTCCACGGTGACCAGCGACTGGTCGACCTTGATCGTGTCGCCGACCTTCACCATCAGCTCGATGACTTCGACTTCCTTGAAATCACCGATATCCGGGACTTTGACTTCCACAATGCTCATAGCGTTTGCTCCGTATTCTCGTTATTGGGTCACCGGATTGGGTTTGTTCGGGTTCAGGCCGTACTTGGCCACGGCCTGTTCGACGACGGCCAGGTCGATCTTGCCTTCGTCCGCCAGCGAGCGCAGCGCCGCCACCGTGATGTAGTAGCGGTTCACCTCGAAGAACTCGCGCAGCTTGGCGCGGCTGTCCGAGCGGCCGAAGCCGTCCGTGCCCAGCACCTTGTACGAGCGGCCTTTCGGCATGTACGGACGGATCTGCTCGGCGAACAGGCGCATGTAGTCGGTCGTCGCGACGATCGGACCCTGCGTGCCCTGCAGCAGGCCGGTCACGTATGGCACGCGCTGTTCCTTGGTCGGGTTGACGAGGTTCCAGCGCTCCGCATCCTGGCCTTCGCGGGCCACCAGCGTCAGCGACGGCGCGGACCAGATGTCGGCCGCGATGCCCCAATCCTTCTCCAGCAACTCGGCGGCGAAGATGGATTCGCGCAGGATCGTGCCGGAGCCGATCAGTTGCACGCGCTCCTTGGCGTCCTTGGTGCCCTCCTGCAGCAGGTACATGCCCTTCAGGATGCCCTCTTCCTGGCCCGCCTTCAGGCCCGGATGCGCGTAGTTCTCGTTCATGATGGTGATGTAGTAGAACACGTCTTCCTGTTCCGTCACCATGCGGCGCAGGCCGTCATGAATGATGACCGCCAGCTCGTGGCCGAAGGTCGGGTCGTACGGCACGCAGTTCGGGATCGCGGCGGCGAACAGGTGGCTGTGGCCGTCCTCGTGCTGCAGGCCTTCGCCGTTCAGCGTGGTGCGCCCGGCCGTACCGCCCATCATGAAGCCACGGGCGCGCATGTCGCCGGCGGCCCAGGCCAGGTCGCCGATACGCTGCATGCCGAACATCGAGTAGTACGTGAAGAACGGGATCATCACGCGGTTGTTGGTCGAGTACGACGTGGCCGCGGCGATCCACGAGCTCATGCCGCCCGCTTCGTTGATGCCTTCCTGCAGGATCTGGCCGGCCTTGTCCTCGCGGTAGTACATGACCTGGTCCTTGTCCACCGGCTCGTACAACTGGCCCTGCTGGTTGAAGATGCCGATCTGGCGGAACAGGCCTTCCATGCCGAAGGTACGCGACTCGTCGACCAGGATCGGCACGATGCGCTGGCCCAGGCTCTGGTCGCGCAGCAGCGCCGTGATGATACGGACGAACGATTGCGTGGTGGAGATCTCGCGGCCTTCCGGCGTGGCTTCCAGCACGGCCTTGAACGCCTCCAGCGGCGGCACGACAAGCGTCTCGTCGGCCTTCATGCGGCGCTGCGGCAGGTAGCCGCCCAGGGCCTTGCGGCGCTCGTGCAGGTACTTGATTTCCGGCGCGTCGTCGGACGGCTTGAAGAACGGGATCTCGGCCAGCTTGTCGTCGGGGATCGGGATGTTGAAGCGGTCGCGCATTTCGCGGATCGCCTCGTCATCGAGCTTCTTGGTCTGGTGCGCGGTGTTGCGTGCCTCGCCGGACTTGCCCATGCCGAAGCCCTTGACGGTCTTCACCAGCAGCACGGTCGGACGGCCCTTGGCTTCCTGCGCCACCTTGAACGCGGCGTAGATCTTGTGCGGGTCGTGGCCGCCGCGGGTCAGGCGCCAGATGTCGTCGTCGCTCATGTTGGCGACCATCTCCAGCAGCTTCGGATGCTTGCCGAAGAAGTGCTTGCGCACGTAGGCGCCGTCCTTGGCCTTGTAGTTCTGGTATTCGCCGTCGACGGTTTCCATCATCACGCGCTGCAGGATGCCTTCCTTGTCGCGCGCCAGCAGGTCGTCCCAGCCCGGGCCCCAGATGACTTTGACGACGTTCCAGCCGGCGCCGCGGAAGTCCGCTTCCAGTTCCTGGATGATCTTGCCGTTGCCGCGCACCGGACCGTCCAGGCGCTGCAGGTTGCAGTTGACGACGATGACGAGGTTGTCCAGCTGCTCGCGCGCGGCCATGCCGATCGCGCCCATCGATTCCGGTTCGTCCATCTCGCCGTCGCCGCAGAAGGCCCATACTTTCCTGCCGTCGGTATTGGCGATGCCGCGCGCGTGCAGGTACTTCAGGAAGCGCGCCTGGTAGATCGCCATCAGCGGGCCCAGGCCCATCGACACGGTCGGGAACTGCCAGAAGTCCGGCATCAGTTTCGGGTGCGGGTACGACGACAGGCCCTTGCCGTCGACTTCACGGCGGAAGTTCAGCAGCTGTTCTTCGGACAGGCGGCCTTCCAGGAAGGCACGCGCGTAGATGCCGGGAGACGAGTGGCCCTGCAGGTACAGCAGGTCGCCGCCGTGCTCTTCGGAAGGGGCGCGCCAGAAGTGGTTGAAGCCGATGCCCAGCATATTGGCCAGCGACGCGAACGAGGACAGGTGGCCGCCCAGGTCGCCGTCGGCGCGGTTGGCCTTGACGACCATCGCCATCGCGTTCCAGCGCATCCACGAGCGCAGGCGCTCTTCGTATTCCAGGTTGCCGGGGCAGTGCGCGCCCACGTGGGCGGGAATCGTGTTGACGTAGGCGGTATTGGCGGAGAACGGGATCAGCGCGCCGCGGCGGCGCGCCAGGTCGACCATGCGTTCCATCAGGTAGTGGGCCCGTTCCGGCCCTTCGTTTTCGAGGACGGCTTCCAGCGCCTCGAGCCATTCCTTGGTTTCCAGTGCGTCCGGATCGTTGGCGGTTTGGGCCGTGACCTGGTCAAGTTGAGCTGACATGTATCTAGTCTCCTAAGTTTGAGTGAGCCCGGGCCGGTCCAACGACCGTGCGGACGCATGGTGCTTGATTCAAAAGATTATTTACCAAGACTTTGGCGAAGTGTAGGAATTCTACAATCATTTCGGTCGTTTTCAAAATGCGCAATGACTTTTCATATTGTGGAATTTCGCTATGGCGAAATGGTGCGGTGCCGCATGGACAGGGCGCTGGGCGGCCACTAGCTCTGACTTTTAGCCCAGGAGCAAACCCCGGGGTCGGACCCGGCGGGGCGAAGCAGGGGTTTCATGGAGCACCGCTCCATGCCTGCGCAGCGACACTGGCATGCATGCCAGTGTCCTGACCCCGGCCGTTGCCGTTGGGTGGTTTTGCTTTGCCGGCCTGCGGACAACGACCGCCACCCGCCGCCGTTTTATAATGTCGGTCTTTCATCCCACCTCAGCACATCACCATGCCAGCACAACTGATCGACGGAACCGCCCTCTCCCAAAAACTGCGTGCCGAAATCGCATCCCGCGCCGCCGCACTGACCGCCCAGGGCAAGCAGCCGGGCCTGGCCGTCATCCTCGTCGGCGAGGACCCGGCCAGCCAGGTCTACGTGCGCAACAAGGTCAAGGCGTGCGGCGACGTGGGCATCCACTCGGTGCTGGAAAAATACGAGGCCGACCTGACGGAAGCGGCGCTGCTCGAGCGCATCGCGGCGCTGAACGCCGACCCGGCCATCCACGGCATCCTGGTGCAGATGCCGCTGCCCAAGCACATCAACCCGCACAAGGTCATCGAGGCGATCAGCACGTCGAAGGACGTCGATGGCTACTCCGTGCTGTCGGCCGGCGAACAGATGACGGGCCTGGACGGCTTCCGTCCCTGCACGCCGTACGGCTGCATGAAGCTGATCGAGTCGACGGGATACGACCTGCGCGGCAAGCACGCCGTCGTGATCGGCCGCAGCAACACGGTAGGCAAGCCGATGGCCCTGCTGCTCTTGCAAGCGAACGCCACCGTCACCATCTGTCATAGCGCGACGCCGGACCTGGGCCTGTACACCCGCCAGGCCGATGTGGTCGTGGCGGCGGTGGGCCGCCGCAACACGCTGACGGCCGACATGGTGAAGCCGGGTGCAATCGTGATCGATGTGGGCATGAATCGCGACGATAATGGCAAGCTGTGTGGAGACGTGGATTTTGCCGCCATCCGTGAAGTGGCCGCGCACATTACGCCGGTGCCCGGCGGCGTGGGCCCGATGACCATTACCATGCTCCTGATGAATACCATCGAATCGGCGGAACGCTGATCCGACAACCTGAATGGATGGACTATGACGACTGACAACCCCCTGCTGGACTTTAGCGGCCTGCCCCGTTTCGACGCGATCAGGCCGGAACACGTGACGCCGGCCATCGACGAGCTCCTGACCCGCAACCGGGCCGTGGTGGCGCAGCTGGAGGCCCCGGCCGACCAGGTGACGTGGCAGACGTTCGTCACGCCGCTGGAGAACTCGACCGAGCAGCTGGGCCGGGCATGGGGCATCGTCAGTCACCTGAACAACGTCGTCGACACGCCCGAGCTGCGTGCCGTCTACAACGAGAACCTGCCGAAGGTGACGGAGTTCTGGACCGAACTGTCGCAGAACGAAGCGCTGTTCGCCAAGTACAAGGCATTGAAGGACGGCCCGGAGTTCGCGACGCTGTCGCCGGCGCGCCAGCGCATCGTCGAGAACGCGATCCGCGACTTCCGCATGGGCGGCGCCGAGCTGCCGCCGGCGCAGAAGGAGCGCTTCGCCGAGATCCAGGAACAGCATGCTGCCGTGTCCACGCGCTTCTCCGAAAACGTGCTGGACGCCACCAACGACTGGACCATGCTGGTCGAGAACGAGGCCGAACTGGCCGGCCTGCCGGAGGACGTCAAGCATGCGGCCAGGTCGCTGGCCGAGAAAAACGGCAAGACCGGCTGGCAGTTCACGCTGCACTTCCCGTCGTACTACCCGATCCTGCAGTTCGCGGACAACCGCGCGCTGCGCGAGAAGGTCTACCGCGCCAACGCCACCAAGGCTTCCGAACTGGGCGACGTGTTCAGTGAGCGCGACAAGTGGGACAACGGCGGCAACATCGTCACGCTGCTGAAGTTGCGCGCGGAAGAGGCGCAGCTCCTGGGCTACAAGAACTTCGCCGAGGTGTCGCTGGTGCCGAAGATGGCGCAAAGCCCGGAGCACGTGATCGAGTTCCTGGAAGACCTGGCGCGGCGTGCCCGCCCGTATGCGGAAAAGGACCTGCAGGAGCTGACGCAGTTCGCGCGCGACCGCCTGGGCATGGACAAGCTGGAGGCATGGGACCTGCCGTACGCGTCCGAGAAGCTGCAGCAGCACCGCTATTCGTTCTCGGCGCACGAAGTCAAGCAGTACTTCCCCGAGCACAAGGTGATCGACGGCCTGTTCAAGCTGGTGCAGAACCTGTTCTCCGTGACGATCCGCGCCGACGCGGCGCCGGTATGGCACAAGGACGTGCGCTTCTTCCGCATCGAGCGCGACGGCCAGTTGATCGGCCAGTTCTACCTGGACCTGTACGCCCGTCCCGGCAAGAACAGCGGCGCGTGGATGGACGACGCGCGCAGCCGCCGCGTCGAGGCGGGCGAGCTGCAGACGCCTGTCGCCTACCTGACCTGCAACTTCACCGAACCGTCGGTGGTGCACGGGCAGGTGCAGCCGGCCCTGTTCACGCACGATGAAGTCATCACGCTGTTCCACGAATTCGGCCACGGCCTGCACCACATGCTGACGACCGTCGAGGAGCTGGGCGTGTCGGGCATCTCCGGCGTCGAGTGGGACGCGGTGGAGCTGCCGTCGCAGTTCATGGAAAACTTCTGCTGGGAGTGGGACGTGCTGTCGCACATGACGGCGCACGTGCAGACCGGCCAGCCGCTGCCGCGCGCACTGTACGACAAGATGCTGGCGGCGAAGAACTTCCAGTCCGGCCTGCAGACCCTGCGCCAGGTCGAGTTCTCGCTGCTGGACATGCACCTGCACTATGATTACGACGCTGCCAGCGGCAAGTCGGTGCAGGACGTGATCGACGAGGTGCGCAGCAAGTTCGCCGTCATCGTCCCGCCGTCGTTCAATCGCTTCCAGAATTCGTTCGGCCACATCTTCGCGGGCGGCTACGCGGCCGGCTACTACAGCTACAAGTGGGCCGAGGTGCTGTCCGCCGATGCCTATGCGGCGTTCGAGGAGGCGGCCGAGCTGGAAGGCGGCAAGCTGCCCGTGCAGACGGGTGAGAAATTCCTGCGCGAGATCCTGGCGGTGGGCGGTTCGCGCCCGGCGCTGGAATCGTTCACGGCGTTCCGCGGCCGCGAGCCGTCGATCGACGCGCTGCTGCGCCACAGCGGCATGGCCGCCTGACCGTTGCGCTGAGCGCGGCGCCATCCTGGCCGGCAGGCCGGCATGGCGCCGTTTTTGCGTCTAGCACTACCAAGGTGCCGGCGCAAGATGTTGCACACCGAAAATTACTGCCGTCAGTCAACGCACGGCGGGGCAATCACCCTAGAATAACGCCATGACCCGTATCGACTTCCACACCAACGTGCCCGACAAGATCGCCTACGCCTGCCGCCTGATCCGCAAGGCCTACGGCGCGCGCAACCGCATCGTCGTGATGACGGAGGACGCGGCGCAGCAGGCCGCGCTGGACACGGCGCTGTGGACGTTCTCCGGCCCGGATTTCCTGCCGCACGTGGCGGTGGACGATCCGCTGGCGCCGGACACGCCGATCGTGCTGACGCACAGCGACGAGCAGGAACTGCCCCAGGCCGACCTGCTGGTCAACCTGGCGCGGCGCGCGCCGGCGCAGTTCGAGGCCTTTCCCCGCCTGATCGAGGTCGTCTCGCTCGACGAAGACGACGCCGCCGCCGGACGCCTGCGCTTCGTCGCCTACAAACGGCAGGATTACCAGCCCACTCACCTCAGCATAGGAAAATCATGAACCAGGCCGCCCCGTTCGATGCCAGCATTCCCGTGCTGACGGAAGTCGTCAGCACGCCCGCCACCCCGGTTGCGCAGCCCGTGCCCGCCCCCATGCCCGATACGGGCGGCCTGGGCGCCGCCGAGTGGGCCCAGCTGGAGCGCCGGCTGAACGAGAAGATCCTGCAGCAGTTGGCGTCGCGCGTCGACTTCGTGCTGGAGCAGCGCATCAAGGACAGCATGGCCGAGGTGCTGACGCACGCGCTGCACGACCTCACGACGGAAATCCGCCATGGCCTGCACGAGACGATCGGCAAGATCGTGGCGCGCGCCGTGCAGCAGGAAATCGTCCACCTGCAGGCCAAAAAGGGGTGAATCGGCGCCCGGGTGTGGTGCAACACGCTCCGCCCCGGTGCGCACGTGAAAAAAGCGCGGCAAGCGTCTTTGCCAATTGAAAATTTTGCTGTACCTTCTCGCTGTAAAACGGCGTTAACGCGGCGCCGTCGCCTTTAAATCATTGGAGAACGAGACATGCAAACGAAGTTCGTCGTTGTTGCAGCCGCTGTGATGGCCGCCTTTGCCGGCACGGCATCCGCCCAGGAAGTGATCAAGATCGGCCACGTGGGCCCCGTCTCGGGCGCGCAGGCGCACCTCGGCAAGGACAATGAAAACGGCGCCAACATGGCGATCGCCGACCTGAACGCCAAGGGCATCAAGATCGGCGGCAAGCCCGTCAAGTTCGCGCTCGTGCTGGAAGACGACGGCGCCGACCCGAAGCAGGGCACGACGGTGGCGCAGAAGCTCGTCGACGCGAAGGTCAACGGCGTCATCGGCCACCTCAATTCGGGCACCACGGTGCCGGCGTCGCGCATCTACTATAATGCCGGCATCCCGCAGATTTCGCCGGCTTCCACGATCCCCACGTACACCAAGCAGAAGTTCAATACGGCCTTCCGCATCGTCGCCAACGACAACAAGCTGGGTGGCACCCTGGGCAAGTATGCCGTGACGAAGCTGGGCGCCAAGAAGATCGCCGTCATCGACGACCGCACGGCCTACGGCCAGGGTGTCGCGACGGAGTTCATCAAGGGCGCCAAGGGTCCGGGCGTGCAGATCGTCGACAAGCAGTTCACCAACGACAAGGCGACCGACTTCAACGCGATCCTGACCAGCATCAAGGCGAAGAACCCGGACCTCGTCTTCTTCGGCGGCATGGACGCCGTGGGCGGCCCGCTGCTGCGCCAGATGAAGGCGCTGGGCATCAACGCCAAGTTCATGGGCGGCGACGGCGTCTGCACGGATGCGCTGCCGCGCCTGGCGGGTACCGCCGCGGCGGACGGCGTCGTCACCTGCGCCGAAGCGGGCGGCGTGCCGGCGGAACTGCAGAAGAACATGGACGACTTCCGCGCCCGCTACAAGAAGCAGTACAACCAGGAAGTGCAGCTGTACGCACCCTATGTGTACGACTCGGTGATGACGATGGCGCAGGCGATGCAGGATGCCGGATCGTCCGATCCGAAAAAATACCTGCCGTTCCTGGCCAAGGTGAAGTACCAGGGCGTGACGGGCCTGATCACGTTCGATGAATTCGGCGACATCCGCGATGGCGCGCTGACCCTGTTTACGTACACGGGCGGCAAGAAGACCAAGATGGAAGTCGTCAAGTAAAAGAGGCTGGAAACGGGAGACAACCCGAGCGGGCCGTCCGGTGAGGACGGCCCTTGTTTTTTCTGCGGCACCTTATGCGGTGACCGCATACCGAATGGAGTAAAACGCATATGCAAACCAAGCTGATTCCCCTGGCCGCGCTGGCCGCCGCCATCGCCACCGGGCATGGACACGTCAACGCACAGGAAGTCGTCAAGATCGGCTATGTCGGCCCGATGTCGGGCCAGTCCGCCCACCTGGGCAAGGATACGCAGAATGGCACGCGCCTCGCGGTCGAGGACCTGAACGCCAAGGGCTTCAAGATCGACGGCAAGCCCGTCAAGTTCGTGCTGGTGGCCGAGGACGACGCGGCCGATCCGAAGCAGGCCACGTCGGCCGCGCAGAAGCTGGCCGACACCAAGGTCAACGGCGTGATCGGGCACCAGACGTCGGGCACGTCGATCCCGGCGTCGCGCATCTACTACAACGCGGGCATTCCGCAGATCTCCGCATCGGCCACGAGCCCCGTCTACACGCACCAGAAGTTCAACACGACGTTCCGGCTGGTCGCCAACGACAACAAGCTGGGCACCACCCTGGGCCAGTACGCCGTCCAGAAGCTGGGTGCGAAGAAGATTGCCGTGATCGACGACCGCACGGCCTACGGCCAGGGCGTGGCGGACGAATTCGGCAAGGGCGCGCGCAAGGCGGGCGGCGTGCAGATCGTCGCGCGCGAGTTCACCAACGACAAGGCAACGGACTTCAACGCCATCCTGACCAACATCCGCTCGAAGAATCCGGACCTGGTCTTCTTTGGCGGCATGGATTCCGTCGGCGGCCCGCTGCTGCGCCAGATGAAGGCGCTGGGCATCAAGGCCAAGCTGATGGGCGGCGACGGCATCTGCACGGAAGCGATGCCGCGCCTGGCCGGCCCGACCGCCGGCGACGATTCCATCGTCTGCGCGGAAGCGGGCGGCGTGACGCCGGGCCAGCAAAAGCTGATGGAGGAATTCGCGGTGCGCTACAAGAAGCGCTACAACGAGAGCCTGCAGATCTACGCGCCGTATGCGTACGACGCCGTGATGACGATGGCACAGGCGATGGCGGACGCGAAGTCGGCCGATCCGAAGAAGTACCTGCCCTACCTGGCCAAGGTGAAGTATGCCGGCATCACGGGCGACATCGCGTTCGATGCGTTCGGCGACATCCGCGACGGCGCGCTGACCTTGTACACGTTCAAGGGCGGCAAGCGCACCTTGATCGAGGTGGTGAAGTAAAAGGCGAAGTAAATGCAAAAGCCGGGCGATGCCCTAATGCCGTTCAGTTAAGGTCTTTTTTCAGGACGCGGACAGTGTAGCGATGAGGTAAGGCCTTCACGGCCCGGTCGATTTTTCGACCGGGCCGTTCTTCATTCAGTAGCATGAGCAGACGCTGGCGAAGGCGCTGCATCAAGGCGGGCAGCTTGCCATGTGAGCGGGTTACTGCTGCCCAATGCAGTTCGTATTGGATGACATGGAATGCACGGATAAAACTGACCTCAGTCGGCTCACACTTCACCGCCAGTGCGGCCTTGGCGATCTCCAGCCGGATCAGGTTATAGGCAGTCAAGGTTCCCCAGATTTCCTGGTAGACGCCTTCGACGGTACGGCTGCGCAGCGTCAACGCCCTGCCCATCATCGTTTGCTTGAGTTCGCGATAGCTCGTTTCGATCTGCCAGCGCCGGGTATAACAAGTCGCAACGTCTTTGGCCGTGTAGCGCTTGGTGTCGCATAGTGAGGTCAGCAATACGTGTTTGCGTGCGCTCTGGTCGATGATCGTAATGGCGCGTGCGCGCCAGGTCGCAGGCAAGTCCGGGCACTTCTTGCGTGCCTGGGGCGATACGCGCATTTCGATCATCGCATCGTCGGCAGTACCGCCAACGACTTCCCATTTCGTATTGGACTTGGCTGGAATGATGAAGTGCCTGTTCGTTCCTCCAACGGTCAGGCCGCACAGAATCTCGGCTGACAGAAAACCTTTGTCGAAGACGGTAAGCGAATCATCCGGAATCGATGCGAGCAGCTCCTTGGCGTGCAGCATCTCGTTGATGCCGTAAGGGCCAAACTTGGCATCGCGTATCAGGTGGGTCGGCACGGCAGTCAAGGTCACACCACGCACTTGCGGATAGCTGGCGATCCGGCCACTGGCATACGACTGCTCGCCGAAATGGTTGCGCTGTTCCGGCGTATCCGCCGTCTTCAATGTCGTGCCGTCCATCGCATACAGACTTAGTCCCTTGAACAGGTACTGCTTGCGATCCTGCTCCGACCATGCCTTTGCTGAGATCTCGAATAATGCCCGCAGTGGTTCGGCGCCAACACGCTGCCGTGCCTGCGCTACCGCGCTTTTGCTTACGAAAGGCGCCTGCACGTCCGGCAACGCAAGGTCCAGGTCGTCAACCACTTCACTGATAGACTGATGACGGTACAGCGCCAAGGCGACGACGAGCCACACTACCTGCTCGGTCGGCAGCCGGCGCCGTCGAATGCTCGCTTTGCCAGTGTGTACAACCGCTTGCTCGATCCACTCGGAAGGCAAGTGCCGTCCCAGGCGGGCCCAGTCCGGGTCTTCCTGGGCTTGTACGAGGAAATGGAGCGCGTCATCAAGCATGGTGACGCAGGTTAACAGCCTCAGCTACTGTTTACAACACCAAAAAGAAAAATGCCGCTCAGTCTTAACTGAACGGCATTACGGGCGATGCCCGGCTTTTTTAAACGGTGGCAGGCACTCGCCTGTCACCATCGGTCGCTGGATCCTTATTTCTGCGCCAGGATCCATTTCACCAGCGTGCGCGCTTCCGCGTCGCTGACCTGCGGGTTGGCGGGCATCGGAATCGCGCCCCAGACGCCGGAACCGCCTTTCATCACTTTCCCGACCAGCTTGTTCTCCGCATCCTTCTGGCCGGCGTATTTCGCCGCCACGTCCTTGTAGGCCGGGCCGACCAGCTTGTTCGCAACAGCGTGGCAGGCCATGCAGTTCTTTGCCTTGGCCAGGTCCGCACTGGCCATTGCCGTTTGCGACACGAACGCCGAAGCCAGCACCGCTGCAATCATCATGGAACGTTTCATCGATTTCTCCAAAGTAATCTGCCGATGATTCTACTCTTTCTGTGCGACAGAGCAACCGCGGGCAGCTGTCCCTACAACGGCCACGGTTCCATGCGGGTTGACGGCCAAAATGTTACTGCATGTAAAGCTGGAATTCCGTAAGATGGCTGCAAAGGAGCCTGCCATGCCCATCATTCTTGTCATCGTTGCACTGTGCGCGCTTCGCTATTTCGAAGTCTGGCGCTTTGCCGACGTCTCGTGGTGGTGGATCGGCGCCCTGATGGTGTTCGCGTTCGTCTGGTTTGAATTCATCGAACCGCTGCTGGGCCTGGACAAGCGCAAGGCGCACAACGAGGACGAGCTGCGGCGCCAGGAGCGCATGAAGAAGAACTTCGGCGGCGGCAAGAAGAAATAATGCGGATGTAACAACTGCCGAGGCCGTGTCCCACCGCGGGGTCAGTCACCGTAGTGAGACACGGGCTCAGCCTTCTAAGCTGATGGGCTCGTGTCCTTGTCGGGGTGTGACCCCATGGTGGACACGGGCTCGGCCGCTGGAATTGATGAGGCCGTGTCCCACTTTGGTGACTGACCCCGTGGTGGGACACGGGCTCGGCGGTGGTGTTGCTGGGGCGGTCAGCGCTTTAGTTGCGACAGGTCGCGCACCGCGCCGCGGTCGGCAGAGGTCGTCAGCGCGGCGTAGGCCTGCAGCGCTTGCGAGACGTAGCGCTCGCGGTTGACGGGCTTCCAGGCGGCGGCGCCACGCTCTTCCATCGCGGCGCGGCGATGCGCCAGCTCCTCGGCGGTAATGCGCAGGTTGATGGTGCGGTTCGGGATGTCGATCTCGATGGTGTCGCCTTCTTCCACCAGGCCGATCGCGCCGCCTTCCGCCGCTTCCGGGGAGGCGTGGCCGATGACGAGGCCCGACGAGCCGCCCGAGAAGCGCCCGTCCGTAAACAGCGCGCAGGCCTTGCCCAGGCCCTTGGACTTGATGTACGACGTCGGGTACAGCATTTCCTGCATGCCCGGACCACCCTTCGGTCCCTCGTAGCGGATGATGACGACGTCGCCTTCGTGCACGGTGTCGCCCAGGATGCCGGCCACCGCGTCATCCTGGCTTTCAAACACGCGCGCGCGGCCCGTGAACTTCAGGATGCTTTCGTCCACGCCGGCCGTCTTGACGATGCAGCCCTTCTCCGCGATGTTCCCGTACAGGACCGCCAGGCCGCCATCCTGCGAGTACGCGTGCGCACGGTCGCGGATGCAGCCGGCGCTGCGATCCAGGTCGTTGTCGTCATAGCGTTCCGACTGCGAGAACGCCACCTGCGTCGGCACACCACCGGGCGCGGCGCGGAACAGCTGGTGCACGGCCGGGTCGTCGCTGCGGCGGATGTCGTACTTCTCGATCGCCTCGGCGATGCTCTTGCTGTGCACCGTCGGCAGCGACGTGTCCAGGAGGCCGCCGCGCGCCAGTTCGCCCAGGATGGAAATGATGCCGCCGGCGCGGTGCACGTCCTCGATGTGGTATTTGTCGGTCATCGGCGCCACCTTGCACAGGCACGGCACGTTGCGCGAGATGCGGTCGATGTCGGCCATCGTGAAGTGCACTTCCGCCTCATGCGCGGCGGCCAGCAGGTGCAGCACGGTGTTTGTGGAGCCCCCCATCGACACGTCCAGCGCCATCGCGTTCTCGAACGCGGCCTTGGAGGCGATGGAGCGCGGCAGGATCGAGTAATCGTCCTGTTCGTAGTGGCGCTTGGCCAGGTCGACGATCAGGCGGCCGGCGCGCAGGAACAGCTCCTTGCGGTCGGCGTGCGTGGCGACGATCGTGCCGTTACCCGGCAGCGACAGGCCCAGCGCCTCCGTCAGGCAGTTCATCGAGTTGGCCGTAAACATGCCCGAGCAGGAGCCGCACGTCGGGCAGGCGGAGCGCTCCACTTCGGCCACGTCTTCGTCCGAGATGCGCGCGTCGCCGGCCTGGATCATCGCATCGACCAGGTCCAGCTTGATGATCTTGCGGTCGTTGTTGACGACCTTGACGACCTTGCCGGCCTCCATTGGCCCGCCCGAGACGAAGACGACGGGAATGTTCAACCGCATCGCGGCCATCAGCATGCCCGGCGTGATCTTGTCGCAGTTCGAGATGCACACCATCGCGTCGGCGCAGTGGGCGTTGACCATGTACTCGACCGAGTCGGCGATCAGGTCGCGCGACGGCAGCGAGTACAGCATGCCGCCGTGGCCCATGGCGATGCCGTCGTCGACGGCGATCGTGTTGAACTCCTTGGCGACACCGCCGGACGCCTCGATCTCGCGCGCGACCAGCTGGCCCAGGTCCTTCAGGTGCACGTGGCCGGGCACGAACTGGGTAAACGAATTGACGACGGCAACGATCGGCTTCTCGAAATCGCCATCCTTCATGCCCGTGGCGCGCCACAGCGCGCGCGCGCCGGCCATGTTGCGACCCTGGGTCGTGGTACGGGAACGGTAAGTGGGCATGGGTGTCTCCTCAGAACGGTGCCAATGGCGGTAAACAAGACGACCAGAGTGCGCTTTCCCCCATCAGTTGTCAAATATATGATTTAATGTCCTGTGATTCATTTCATATATCGGAGAACCGAAGACGGATGGCCACCAATATCGAACTGCGGCAACTGCGTTACTTCGTCACCGTTGCCGAGGAACTGCATTTCGGCCGTGCCGCACGGCGCCTGCACATGACGCAGCCGCCCCTGTCGCAGACCATCCTCGCGCTTGAGGACATGCTGGGCGCCCCGCTGTTCGACCGCAACCGCCGCGGCGTCGCACTGACGCCGGCCGGCGAGGCCCTGATGCCGGAAGCGCGCCGGCTGCTGGCACAGGCGGGCGAATTGCCGGGCCTTGTCAAGCGCGCGGCCGCCGGCGAAATGGGCAAGCTGTCGCTGGCATTCGTCTCGTCGGCCGATTACAGCGTGCTGCCGCCCTCCTTGCGCGCCTACCGGGCCGCCTTTCCCCATGTGCAGATTACACTGCAGGAAGCGACGTCGGACCGGCAGATGGACGAGCTGCTGCATGGCCGCATCGACGCGGGCCTGTTGATCCCGCCGCTGACGGACAAGGCCAAGGCCGAGCTGGACTACCTGCCCGTGCTGTCCGAACCCCTGATCCTCGCCTCCCCCGCCAACCTGCCGGAGCTGCGCGGCAAGCACGACGCCAGCCTGCGCACGTTACCGCCGCTGCCGCTGATCATCTTCCCGCGGGCGATCGCGCCAGGTCTGTATGATGCCATCCTTGCCGTGTTCCGTGCCGCCGGCATGACGCCCGTGATCGGCCAGGAAGCCATCCAGATGCAGACGATCGTCAGCCTGGTCTCGGCCGGCATGGGCATCGCACTTGTGCCACAATCGGTCTCCAACCTGCGACGCCCGGGAGTAGAATACCGGCCGCTGGCGCAGACGACGCCCCTCGTGGAGACGGGCCTGGCGTGGCGCCGCGACAGTATCACGCCCGTGTTGAAGGGCTTCCTGGACCTGATGAGAAAGAGACTCTGAATGCTGATACACCCGATGCCCGATCCGGTCGCGCTGCATATTGGCCCCGTGTCCATCCACTGGTACGGCCTGATGTACGTGCTGGCGTTCGCCCTGTTCATCGCGCTGGGGCGCGTGCGCATCCGCCAACCCCATATCGCCGCGCTGGGCTGGAAGGCGTCCGACCTGGATGACATGCTGTTCTACGGCATGCTGGGCGTCGTCATCGGTGGCCGCCTGGGCGAACTATTGTTCTACCGGCCCGACTGGTGGAGCAATTCCGTCGAGATCTTTATGATCTGGCATGGTGGCATGAGCTTCCACGGCGGTTTCCTGGGCGTGCTGATTGCGATGGCGTTCTGGGCGCGCAAGGCGGGCCGCAACCTGCTGGACGTGTACGACTTCATCGCACCGATGGTCCCGCTGGGTTATGCCTGCGGCCGCCTGGGCAACTTCATCAATGCCGAGCTGCCGGGCCGCGTGGTGGCCGATCCCTCGCTGCCATGGGCCATGCAGTGGCCGGACATCCGCTTCCCCCTGCTGCCGGACCCCGTGTTCCTGGAAGGGCTGCGCCACCCGTCGCCGCTCTACCAGATGCTGATCGACGGCATCCTCGTGTTCGCCATCCTGTGGCCCTTCGCGCGCCATGCCCGCCCGCGCCTGGCGGTCGGTGCGATGTACACGCTGCTGTACGGCTGCGCGCGTTTCATCACCGAGTATTTCCGCACGCCGGACTGGGAGACGACCGTGCTGGGCCTGCCCATCACGTCGGGCCAGGTACTGTCGCTGCCGATGATCGTGGCGGCGATCGCGATGCTGGTGTGGTCGTATCGGCGCAAGGTGTATGGGGCGGGGCCGGTGGCGGCTTAAAAGCCTGAAACCAGCAGCACGAGCCGGAGAGGCAGACCCCGTCGGGTCTGCCCCAGTCCTCGGTCCCGGGTCGGCCTTTTTACTACCCGATCAGCTTGACGATAAAGCGCCACTCCGCCGGCTCCACCGGCATCACCGACAGCCTGCTGCCCTTGGCCAGCAGGCGCATGTGCTCCAGCTCCGGGTGGCTGCGCAATTCCTTCAGGTCCACGTAACGTCCCTTGCGCACGGCCTTGACGTCGATGCCGGTCCAGCGCGGCTGCTCCGGCGTGGCCTTCGGATCGTAGTACGGGCTTTTGGGATCGAACTGGCTGGCGTCGGGATACGGCGCGCTGACGATTTCCGCGAGGCCCGCGACGCCCGGCACGGCGCAGCTGGAGTGATAGAACAGCACGCCGTCGCCCACCCGCATGCCGTCGCGGATGAAGTTGCGCGCCTGGTAGTTGCGCACGCCGTACCATGACGTGACCTGGCCGGGCGCGGCCAGCACGTCGTCGAAACTGACGTCGTCGGGTTCGGACTTCATCAACCAGTACTGCTTGGCCATCGGCGCTCCCTTGACAAAAAAGACGGACGAAAAAAAACGGCGGCGCATCCTTCGATGCCGCCAACCGCTTTCGTACTGCGCTACTGAATAAGGCCCCGCCTGTGCCGCTATGCCGGCATCCCGAACCTTACGGTTCAAGGTGGTCACAGTCAGTTCAACTTCGGGTTCATCGGACTAGCGACGCTCACGCCCGTCGAACTATGTTCCGCAACCGATGCATGTAAATGGTTCAAGGAATATATGACAATCGCGAACACTGCAGGGTGACACGGAGTTTACTCCTCAATCCGTGCGATTGAAAGCCCTAAATCCAATCGGCCCGTAAATCGCACCTGCGCTCAGAACAGGGCTTCCTGCGGTGTCAGGGCGCCATCGAGCACGCGCTGCATCGCGGCGATCTTCTGCTGCACTTCCAGCAGGGACATATCCGACAACGGGCCGGCAGGCGCCTTCGCCGTCAGGAATTCCGCCGCCATGGACAGCGCCGCCATCACGGCGATGCGGTCGTTGCCCTTGACCTTGCCGGCATCGCGGATCGTCGTCATTTTCTTGTCGAGCAGGCTGGCCGCCTCGCGCAACGCGCGCTCCTCGCCTTCCTTGCACATGAGGCGGTACGCCTGCCCCATGATGTTGACGTCCACGGGGGTCATTGCGCTGCCTCTTTCACGGCTTGTTCGGCTTCATCGGCTGCCACCGCTTCCTCGGCGGGCGCCGGCGGGGCGATCTTGTCGAGCAGGGCCGAGACGCGTTGATGCGCCTCGCCCAGCCGGTGCTGGTAACTGATGTTCTCGGCGACAAGCGCGGCATTGGCCTGGCGCAGTTGTGCGTTCTCGCGACGCAGGCTGTGCGTCAGCTCCGCCAACTGTTCGATCTTGTCAGCGAGTTCTTGGAAGTCGGAAATCATCCCGCCACTATAGGGCCGCACGAAAGCGTGGTCAACCGAATACACCCGGTTCTACACTTAATTACATCTTAATGACAATGATCGTGCTGACAACCTTCCGGCAGCATCGGCCCGTCAGCTGGCCGCGCCCAGCGCCAGCAACAGCATGGCACCCGCGAGCACGCCCAGCGCTGCACCGGCGGCTACGTTGATTGCGACACGGACCCAGTTGGGCGCGTGCAGGTCCCGGGGGAATTTGGTGTGGAACATCACAGCCTCCGCTATAGCTCACTACAACATCGGACAAGAAAGGACAGTGTGCACCCCAAACCACCTTTTGTCAAAACACAAACGCTGGGGTTGTTGACAGGTGTCGCACCCCCTCGATGACGGCCAGTCGGTACGAAAATGCAACCAGTTGGAGAATGTGCAATCACGGCCCTTGAAATAGGTGGTAGCCATCCCTATAATTGTTGGCACTCGTTAGTCGAGAGTGCTAACAAAGATTTTGAACCTCACTGTACATAAGGAGTTTTGTATGAACCTTCGCCCTTTGCACGATCGCGTCATCGTCAAACGTCTGGACCAGGAAACCAAGACTGCTTCCGGCCTGATCATTCCTGATGCCGCCGCCGAAAAGCCGGATCAGGGTGAAGTGCTGGCAGTTGGCAACGGCAAGGTGTCCGACACCGGCACGCTGCGCGCACTGGAAGTCAAGGTCGGCGATCGCGTACTGTTCGGCAAATACTCCGGCCAGGCTGTCAAGGTCGACGGCGAAGAGCTGCTGGTGATGCGCGAAGAAGACATCATGGCCATCGTCCAGAAGTAATCTGGTCCGCATTGGCACCCTTAAAGAATTCAGGAGAACACAAACATGGCAGCTAAAGAAGTAATTTTCGGCGACGCAGCGCGCGCCAAAATGGTCGAAGGCATCAACATCCTGGCGAACGCCGTCAAGGTGACCCTGGGCCCGAAAGGCCGCAACGTCGTGCTGGAGCGTTCGTTCGGCTCCCCTACCGTCACCAAGGACGGTGTCTCGGTCGCCAAGGAAATCGAACTGAAGGACAAGCTGCAGAACATGGGCGCGCAGATGGTCAAGGAAGTCGCTTCCAAGACGTCCGACAACGCCGGTGACGGCACCACCACCGCGACCGTGCTGGCACAAGCCATCGTGCGCGAAGGCATGAAGTTCGTTGCCGCCGGCATGAACCCGATGGACCTGAAGCGCGGCATCGACAAGGCCGTCGCCGCCACCGTCGAAGAACTGAAGAACATCGCCAAGCCATGCACGACGTCGAAGGAAATCGCCCAGGTTGGCGCGATCTCCGCGAACTCGGATGCCTCGATCGGCGAGCGCATCGCCGAAGCGATGGAAAAAGTGGGCAAGGAAGGCGTCATCACCGTCGAAGACGGCAAGTCGCTGAACGACGAGCTGGACATCGTTGAAGGTATGCAGTTCGACCGCGGCTACCTGTCGCCGTACTTCATCAACAACCAAGAGAAGCAAGTTGCCGTGCTGGAGAATCCGTTCGTCCTGCTGTGCGACAAGAAGATCTCGAACATCCGCGACCTGCTGCCGGTACTGGAGCAAGTGGCCAAAGCCGGCCGTCCGCTGCTGATCATCGCCGAAGACATCGAAGGCGAAGCCCTGGCAACGCTGGTGGTCAACAACATCCGCGGCATCCTGAAGACCTGCGCAGTGAAAGCCCCTGGCTTCGGCGACCGTCGCAAGGCCATGCTGGAAGACATCGCCATCCTGACCGGCGGCCAGGTCGTCGCTGAAGAAGTCGGCCTGACGCTGGAAAAAATCTCGCTGGCCGAACTAGGCCAGGCCAAGCGCATCGAAGTGGGCAAGGAAAACACCATCGTCATCGACGGCGCTGGCGAAGCTGCCGGCATCGAAGGCCGCGTCAAGCAGATCCGCGTGCAGATCGAAGAAGCGACGTCGGACTACGACCGTGAGAAGCTGCAAGAGCGCGTGGCCAAGCTGGCCGGCGGCGTTGCCGTGATCAAGGTTGGCGCTGCCACCGAAGTCGAGATGAAAGAGAAGAAGGCCCGCGTGGAAGACGCGCTGCACGCAACCCGTGCCGCCGTCGAAGAAGGTATCGTGCCAGGCGGCGGTGTCGCCCTGCTGCGTGCCCGCGCTGCCCTGACCGTCAAGGGCGACAACCCTGACCAGGAAGCCGGCATCAAGATCGTGCTGCGCGCGATGGAAGAGCCACTGCGCATGATCGTGCAGAACGCCGGCGAAGAAGCCTCCGTCGTCGTCAACGCTGTCCTGGGCGGCACCGGCAACTACGGCTACAACGCTGCCAACGGCACCTACGGCGACATGGTCGAAATGGGCGTGCTGGATCCAGCCAAGGTGACCCGTTCGGCCCTGCAGAACGCTGCTTCGATCGCCGGCCTGATGCTGACGACCGACTGCATGGTTGCCGAAGTCGTGGAAGACAAGCCAGCCGGCGGTATGGGTGGCATGGGCGGTATGGGTGGCATGGGCGGCATGGACGGCATGATGTAATCGTCCCGCCGGCTACCAGCTGCGCAAAAAGCCGCTTCTTCGGAAGCGGCTTTTTTTCGTTTGTCGTTCACAACTGTATCGCCAACAAAAAAGGCCGCCACGGGCAGCCTTGCAGTCAACGCTCAATGATGCTGTCGACGCCGGGCAAGGATGGCGCCCACGGCGCTGCCGATCCCCACACCCAGGCCGATGCCCATCGCAAAATTATCCATCGCAACGCCAATTGCACAGCCGATCGCGGCCCCGAGGCTGATACCGACGCCCACATAGCGGCCCATGAAATCGTCTGGTTCCATATCCATACAAGTCTCCGTCGTTGAGTTGTTGTGGATTTAATATACGCCTGTTTTTTGCTAACGCTGCTGTTTTTTTCAGCGAGTGTCCCGCGTTGGCAACGGTTCCAAAACGGCTGAGCAGCTACTGCGGCGCAGCAAAAAAGAATCGGGGACAGCCTCCATTTCAGGAATCGGGGACAGCCTCCAATTCCGGCCAAATGGAGGCTGTCCCCGATTTTGCCGTGCGCCGCCGCTGGCGTGCTCGTCCTATCATGTCCTTTTGGTAACGAGCGAGACAGACATGGCAGACACGGTAGGCGACTTCCTGTTGCAGCGCATGAACGCTTGGGGCGTGCAGCGCGTGTTCGGATATCCGGGCGACGGCATCAACGGCATCATGGGCGCGTTCGGACGCCAGGATGCGATCGACTTCATCCAGGTGCGGCACGAGGAAATGGCCGCCTTCATGGCCACGGCGCACGCCAAGTTCACGGGCGAAGTGGGCGTCTGCGTGGCCACCTCCGGCCCCGGCGCCATCCACCTGTTGAACGGCCTGTACGACGCCAAGCTGGATCACCAGCCGGTCGTGGCCATCGTCGGCCAGCAGAAGCGCGCGTCGATCGGCGGCGACTACCAGCAGGAAGTCGACCTGGTCTCGCTGTTCAAGGACGTGGCCCACGAATACGTGCACATGGCCACCGACGCGGCTCAGGTGCGCCACCTGGTCGATCGCGCGTTTCGCATCGCCAAGGAGCAGCGCACCGTCACGTGCATCATCTTCCCCAACGACGTGCAGGAGCTGGATGCCGTGCCGCAGCCGCCACGCGAGCACGGCACCGTCCATTCCGGCATCGGCGCCCTCACCCGCAGCCACGTGCCGCCGGCCGAGGCGCTGCAACAGGCGGCCCGTATCCTCAACGAGGGCAGGAAGGTGGCGATCCTGGCCGGCGCCGGCGCACTGCATGCGACGGACGAACTGATCGAAGTGGCCGAGCTGCTGGGCGCCGGCATCGCCAAGGCGCTGCTGGGCAAGGCGGCCGTGCCGGACGACCTGCCGTTCGTCACAGGCTCCATCGGCCTGCTGGGCACGAAGCCCAGCCACGACATGATGAACGGCTGCGACACCTTGCTGATGGTGGGCTCGAACTTCCCGTACAGCGAGTTCCTGCCGAAGGAAGGCCAGGCGCGCGGCGTGCAGATCGATATCGACGCGCGCCGCGCCAGCGTGCGCTACCCGATGGAATTCAACCTGATCGGCGATGCCAAGGCCACGTTGCGCGCGCTGATCCCGCTGCTCGAGCGCAAGGCCGACCGCGGCTGGCAGGACGACATCCGCGAAGGCGTCGAGCGCTGGTGGCGCGTGCTGGAAGGCCGGGCGATGAACGACGCGAATCCCATCAACCCGCAGCGCGTGTTCTGGGAACTGTCGCCGCGGCTGCCCGACAACTGCGTCGTCGCCGTCGATTCCGGCTCGGTGGCGAACTGGTACGCGCGCGACGTGAAGATGCGGCGCGGGATGATGACGAGCGTGTCCGGTGGCCTGTCGACGATGGGCTGCGCCGTCCCCTACGCCATCGCCGCCAAGTTCGCCCTGCCCGACCGTCCCGTCGTCGCGCTGGTCGGTGACGGCGCCATGCAGATGAACGGCATCAATGGCCTGATCACGGTGGCGAAGTACTGGCGTCGCTGGGGCAACGGCAAGCTGGTGATCATGGTGCTGAACAACCGCGACCTGAACCTCGTCACGTGGGAAGAGCGGGCCATCGGCGGCAATCCAAAATACGAGGCGTCGCAGACGATGCCGGACTTCCCGTACGCGGCCTATGCCGAGCTGCTTGGCCTGAAGGGCATCCGCATCGACACGCCG
Source organism: Pseudoduganella chitinolytica (assembly GCF_029028125.1). GTDB lineage: Bacteria > Pseudomonadota > Gammaproteobacteria > Burkholderiales > Burkholderiaceae_D > Rugamonas > Rugamonas chitinolytica. The sequence continues at coordinate 6,174,279 of NZ_CP119083.1, read as the reverse complement.
GACGGCGTCGCCGCCGGCTGGGAAGCGGCGCTGGCGGCCGACCGCCCCTGCGTGCTGGAGATGGTGACGGACCCGGACGTGCCGCCGCTGCCGCCGGACGTCTCGCCCAAGCAGGCCAAGGCCTACTTTGCCGCGCTGCTGAAGGGCGATCCGGACGCGCTGGCCATCGTCAAGGCCAGCATCAAGGAGACATGGGAGGCATGGTTCCCGCCGAAAAAGTGAGGCGCCGCGCAATTGCTGGCAACGGGCCTTTGGTTTAGTATGAGGCACCCCAACTTCGCAGAAAGCAGCGCCCCGATGAGCAAGTTCTCCCGCCTTCCCGCCGTCGCCGGCACGCTTGCCGGCCTGCTGGCAGCCGGACTGGGAGTGCTGTACTTCTACCCGCCTGGCGGCAAGCCGCTGCCTGCCGCCGCGCCGCCAACGTCCAGCCACGCGCCGGCACAGCGCCTGAGCCGCGACCAGGCGATGGAACACCTGCTCGCGCTGCCGGAGCTGGAGGCGTGGTCGGCGGCCATCGAGAAGAACTCGGGCGGCGCGCACCACGGTGCCGTCATCGAATACGATCCGGCGCCGCGCCTGGTGGACGGCAAACCGTACTACCAGCTCAACTTCGTCGAGAACACGCCGCAGGCGGCCGTGACGTGGCAGGGCTTCCTCGTCGGCACCGGCGGCGACATCCTCGTCGAGGACGAGGCCACCGACCAGTTGCTGCCGCTGGCGCGCTGGCGCAGCGAACAGCAGCCGATGCAGCGCGCGGCGCCCCGCCCCGCGACACCCTGAGGCCAGTACCGTATCATTGCACCATGTTCAAAAAATTATTCGCCTCCTTTGGCGCGCGCAAGGCAGTGCCGGGCGCCAGCGCCCGTCCGTACAAATCGGAAGAACTCGACCTCGTCTACCAGCTGCTGTTCTGCGACGATCCCGACCTCGTCAAGGCCACGCCCGTGCAGGCCTCGCTGTTCGGCACGGCCACGGATCCGCGCGTCGTGCAGACCATCGGCGAGGATGCCGGTGAGGAAAGCCGCGTGCGCCTGCTGGCCTGGCACTGGCTGCGTTCCTCGGGCCAGCCGTTCGCGTCGCGCGAGGTGCTGGGCGTCGTCGTCGAGGTCCCGCTGGACGAAGGCCTGGATGCGCTGGCGGCCTATGCCGACGGCAGCGTCCGCTACATCAACCACACGGGCCGCGTGGCCGTGTTCGAGGGCGCGCCGGCCGAGGTGGCCGAACAGGGCAAGCGCCTCGTGCACGCGGCCATTCCGCTGGCGGTACGCGGCCCCGTGAAGCAACGCATGGCGCCGCCCGCGCTGGGTACCGTGCGTTTTTCATTGCTGGCGGCCGACGGCCTGCACGTGCGCGAAGGCACGTTTGCCGAGATCGCGCGCGACCAGCTGACCGGCCCCGTGCTGCAGGAAGCCCAGCGCTTGCTGGACACTGTCGTCAAGCAGGGGACGTAACCGCCGGCCGCGCCGACGCGGCAGGCACCCGGTCCACCCACCAGAACGAGAACACCACCAGCGCCGTCGCCACCCAGCCATTGATGCCGTAGCCGGCGATATGGCCGGCGGTATCCGTGTGCAGCCACGATCCCCCAGCAAGGCGCCCAGGCCGGTGCCGATCTGCGCCACCGCCGCGTTCGCGCTGAGGAAGGCGCCACGTTGCTGCGGTTGCGGCACCGTCGTCATCAGTGCCTGCAGCGGCACGTTACGGCCCGACATGGCGACCATGAAGAACGGGAACAGTGCGATCAGCACGGCCAGCGACAGTTGCGGCATGTGCGTGATGCCCAGCATGGGCACGATCGAGGCAAGCGCCATCATGCGGTAGACGCGATGCTTGCCGGCGCGGTCGGACCACGTGCCGATCAGGCGCGACGTGAAGAACGTCGCGAGGCCGCCGGCCAGGTAGATCCACATGATGTCGCCCGGCCGCACGCCCAGGTTCCCCACCAGTACGGGCGAAATGAACGGAATCACCAGCATCCCGGACAGCATCGTCACGAACGTCAGCAGGAAGGCGCGCAGGTGCGCCGGCACGCGCAGCAGGCTCACGAGGTCCGGCAGCACGCGGGCCAGCGGCACGCGCTGCGCCAGGTGCGTCCTCAAAGCCGGCAGCACGAACGCGGCCAGCAGCCAGATCGCCAGCGAGAACAGCACCAGCAGGTAGAACGGCGATTGCCAGCCGTAGCGGGCCGCCAGGCCGACGCCCAGCGGTACGCCGGCAATGGCGGCCATGCTGAACGACGTCATGACGACGCCCGTGGCCGCGCCGCGCCGCTGCGCCGGGATCAGGTCGCCGATGATGGCCATGCCGATGGCGCCCAGCACGCCGCCCGTCAGGCCGGCAAACGCGCGCGACAGCACCAGCACGTCGAAGCTGGGCGCCAGCGCGCACGCCAGGTTGGACAGGTTGAACAGCATGAACACCGTCAGCAGCAGGCGCTTGCGATCGAACCGGTCGATATAGGTCGCGGCCAGCAGGCCGGACAGCCCGGCGCACCAGGCATAGGCGGAGACGGCGCCGGAGAACTGTGCGGCGCTGATGGAGAACGCCTGCATCAGCTGGGGCGACAGCGGCATCATGACCATGAAGTCCATGATGACGGTGAACTGGATCAGGGCGAGCAGCCACAGGACGAGGCGCTCGCGGGTGGGGGTCAGTGGTGTGGGGGCAGTCATCTTGTCGTGCTTTCGTCTGTGGGTGGGCCGCTTGCAGCGGCCCGGGTCCGGTCAATCGAGCTTGCCGATCTCTTCGCTCGCGCGACGCAGGATCGCGGCGATCTGTTCGCGCCGCGCCGCCGGTGCGTGCGGGTCGCGCGCCCGCACGATCACGGTCTCCTTCAGCGCATGCATGACGGCGCGCAGGTCGTCGTGGCGGCCATCGCCGCGTCCCGGCCCGCGACCGCCTTCCACCAGCCGCGCCATCAGGGCATCGACCATGGCGCGGTTCTCGTCCAGGAACTGTTGCCCTTCCGGCGTGATCGAGTGCAGCTTCTTGTTGCCTTCCTGGCTGATCGACACGTGGCCCATGTCGTACAGCATGGCCATCAACGGGTAGATCGCACCCGGGCTGGGCGCATAGCCGCCACCGATGCGCGTCTCCAATTCCTTGATGATCTCATACCCGTGGCGGGGCTTCTCGGCGATCAGTTGCAAGACGACATAACGCATCGCGCCCGAGTCGAACATGCGCGGCCCGCGCCCGCCGCCGCCCATGCCGCGCGGATGGTGGTGATGGTGGTCGTGCATATGGTAGCCGTGTTTGCGGAACATCTGGAACATGGTTTTCTCCTTACGATATATCTTACGTACGATATATCGTAAACGTTTTCTGGCCGAGTGCAAGGTTTTTTTGGGGTCTGTCCCTGCAAGGGACTGACCCGGAAGTTTTCCAGCATGTCGACGGATCGGCAAAACTTCGGGGTCAGTCCCGCAGGGACAGACCCCAAACGTGGTCTCGCGCACAGTCACGCCCGCCGTCCGCCAGCACAATGAAGCATCGACCACAGGAGGAAAACCATGCGCAAGATGATCATGATGGCCATCGCCGGCTTTATCTGGAAAAAATTCCAGGCACGCATGAACCGGGCCCCGGCCCGGCCGATGCAGCGCCGTTACTGAAACGGCGGCACGTAAAAAAAGCCGGGGCGCTCGCGCGGCCCGGCTTTTTTCATGGACAAACGCGTCAGCTGTCCAGGTGCGAGATCAGGAGACGGGGGCTTTCCTGCGCCGAGCCCTTGCGCTCCAGCACCAGCGCCTTGTTCGATTCGTCCAGCGAGATGCCGACCGTGAGGATGTCGATCAGCAGCAGTTGCAGGATGCGCGAGATCATCGACAGGAACGTCGTGCTGTCCTCGCTGTGGTCGACCGCCAGGCACACGCTGGCCTTCTTCGCCAGCGGCGACTGGCTCGTCGTGATGGCGATGACATCCGCGCCGCCCGCGCGCGCCGTGTCGACCGCGTCCAGCAGTTCCGGCAGCTTGCCCGAGTTCGAGATGGCGATCACCACGTCGCCCGGCTGCAGCAGCTCGGCCGCCAGCGACAGCAGGTGCGAGTCGCCATAGGACGCCGTGGGAATGCGGAAGCGGAAGAACTTGTGCTGGCCGTCCAGGCCCACCACGCGCGAATTCCCCATCGCATAGAACTCCACCTTCTTCGCCTTCGAGACCAGCGCGATGGCGCGGTCGAGCGCGCGTACGTCCAGCTGGTCGCGGAACTTCAGGATCGCCGATACCGTATTGTCGATGACCTTGGCCGACAGGTCGTGCGTGCTGTCGCTGACGCGCACCTGGCTGTGGCGCACGGGAATGGCGCCCGTCAGGCTGCTGGCGAACTTGAGCTTGAAGTCGGCCAGGCCCGTGAAGCCCAGCGAACGGCAGAAGCGGATGACGGTGGGCTGCGATACTTCGGCCAGCCGCGCGATGTCGGCAATCGGTTCGTTCAGCACGAGGCGCGGCTGCTCCAGCACCAGCTGCGCCACGCGCTGTTCGGCCGGCGTCAGCTCGTGGTGCAGGTGCTGCACGCGCTCCATCAGCGTGTTGGCGCCGCTGCGCCCGCGCAGGTGCTCGGACAGGATCGTGGCCACGCCATAGAAAGCCGGATTCGGCGTGGTGATCACGTAGGTCGGAATTTCGGCCAGGTACGACGAGAAGCGCCCCTTGGCTTCGAAGCGGGTGCGGAACGGCGACTCCTTGAACCACTCGCCCATGCGCGGCACGATGCCGCCACCGATGAAGATACCGCCGAAGGAGCCCAGCGTGACGGCCAGGTTGGCGGCCGCGCCGCCCAGCATCGCGCAGAAGCACTCCAGCACTTCCAGGCACAACGCATCCTTGTCCTTGAGCGCACCGGCAATGATCTGCTGCGACGTCAGGTCGCGCACCTGGCGCCCGTTGCGGCGTGCGATGGCGCGGTAGATGATCTCCATGCCGGGGCCGGAAATCAGGCGCTCGTTCGACACGTGCGGCCAGGTCTGCCACGCATACTGCAGGATCGCGTACTCGCGCTCGTCGGCCGGCGCGAAGTTGTTGTGGCCCCCTTCGGAGCCCAGGGTGACGAAGCCGTCGACGGTGGGGATGACGCCGGAGCAGCCCAGGCCCGTGCCGGGACCCAGCACGCCGATGACGGAATTGGCCGCCGGCGCGCCGCCGCCCACCTGCATCAGGTCGGACGGCTTGAACGTGGGGATCGCCATTGCCAGCGCCGTGAAGTCGTTCACGACCAGCAGCGTGTGCAGGCCCAGTTCGCGCCGCACTTCGTCGGTGGAGAACTGCCAGTCCCGGTTGGTCATGCGGATGTAGTCGCCGTGGACGGGATTGGCCAGCGCCAGCGCGCCGTGGTTCAGGTTGATGTCCGGATGGTCGGCCAGGTAGCTGCGCAACAGGGGCACGATGCCGGTGTAGTCGTCGCACTGCAGCACGCGCACCGACTGGTACTCGCCGGGGGCCGTCTGCAGGGCGAAGCGGGCATGGGTAGCGCCAATATCGGCCAGCAGGCGGGGACCGTCGGCAAACGCGGTGCGGCTCAGTTTTTGGTCAACATCCAGTTGTTTCATCGTCTGCCCTGCCCTAGTGAAGATTTGCTAATGCCACAGAGGCCGCAGCATACCGTAAATGTCGCGTACAAAAAAGACAGGCCCGGTCGGGACCGGGCCTTTCAGCTTATGCGGCGTAGCCGAACCACGCGCCGCAGGGCGGCAAGGTGACCTCGTCGCCCTGTACTTCCCCAGGCAAGCCGGGTTGCGGCAGGGCCTCGGCGCCGCGCAGCTGCGGCAACGTGAAGCGCACCGTGTCGCCGCCCAAGTTGAATACGCACAGGACGCCGCGCTCGCCCGGCAGGTCGCGCCGGAACGCCAGCACCGGTTCGGGCGCGGGCAGGAATTCGATGTCGCCCCGCGTCAGCTGCGGCATCGTGCGGCGCCACGCGATCATGCGGCGGGCGAAGTTCAGCGGCGAGTGCTCGTCCGCCTCCTGCGTCGATGCCGCCACCGCGACATGTTCGGGCACCACCGGCAGCCATGGCTGGCCACTGGTGAAACCGCCGTTCGGACCTTCCGTCCACGCGATCGGCGTGCGGCAGCCATCGCGGCCCTTGAACTCGGGCCAGAACGTGATGCCGTACGGGTCCTGGATCAGTTCATACGGCACGTCCGCCTCGGTGAACGCCAGCTCGTCGCCCTGGTACAGCGTGGGCGTGCCTTTCAGCGACAGCTGCATCGCCAGCGCCAGCTTGCCGAAGGCCGCGGGATCCTTGCCCTTGCCCCAGCGCGTGGCCACGCGCGGCACGTCGTGGTTGCCCACCGACCAGGAGGCCCAGCCGTCCTTGACGCGGCGGTTGAACTCCTCGACCTGCGTGCGGATGTGCCTGGCCGAGTGGTCTTCCGTCAGCAGGTTGAAGCTGTAGGCCATGTGCAGCTTGTCGCCGCCGGCCGTGTATTCGGCCATGAAGGCCAGTGCGTCGTCCGCGCCCACCTCGCCGATGGAGACGGCGCCGAATTCGTCCAGCACCTGGCGCACGCGCTGCAGGAATGCCACGTTCTCGGGACGGCACTTGTCGTAGACGTGGGCCTGGAAGCCGTAGGGATTGACGTCCGTGACGGTGGACGTGTCGCGCACCGTCGCGGGCGGATTGCTGCGCAGTTCCTTGTCGTGGAAATGGAACGTGACGGCATCCAGGCGCACCCCGTCGACGCCGCGGGCCAGCCAGAAACGCAGGCTGTCCAGCATCGCCTGCTGCACTTGCGGGTTGTGGAAGTTCAAGTCCGGCTGGCTGGTCAGGAAGTTATGCATGTAGTACTGCTTGCGGCGGGCGTCCCACTGCCATGCCGAGCCGCCGAACACGGATAGCCAGTTGTTCGGCGGATTCCCGTCCGGCAGCGGATCGGCCCACACGAACCAGTCGGCCTTCGGATTGTCACGGCTGCCGCGGCTCTCGACGAACCACGGGTGCTGGTCCGAGCAGTGGCTCATCACCTGGTCGATCATGATCTTCACGCCCACGCTGTGCGCCTTGGCGATCATGCGGTCGAAGTCTGCCAGCGTGCCGAACATCGGATCGACGTCGCAGTAGTCGGCGATGTCGTAGCCGAAGTCCTTCATCGGCGACTTGAAGAACGGCGAGACCCAGACGATGTCCACGCCCAGCTTCGCGATGTAGTCGAGGCGTTCGGCAATCCCGTTCAAGTCGCCGATACCGTCGCCGTTCGTGTCGAGGTAGCTGCGCGGGTACACCTGATAGATGATGGCTTCCTGCCACCAGGTCGGGGACGATGTCTGGCTCATGTTGGTTCCGGTTGTTGAGGGAGAATTGTAGAGAATATACATCAAGGATAGCGTTTTCTCAACGCTTCGTCGATGGGGCGTAGTCGAGTCTATTCCATACAAATCAATCAGTTACATCGATCAAGCTAAAAATATTCGTACCCATCAGTAGTCAAACTACACTTTGACACCAAAAACCCTGCCAAAGCGGCACGATTTGCCTGTTGCCAGAGCGGGCCCATTCCCCTAGCATCCGTGCCACACAACATTTCCGTCCAGTGTGCCGCCATTACCGTGGCCGGCGCCGGACCAATTTCGGGGACATCGATGGCACCAGACCAAAGCCAGGGAAACGGGCCGCTACCGCGGCAGATCCCGTACATCATCGCCAACGAAGCGGCGGAACGCTTCTCCTTCTACGGCATGCGCAACATCCTGACGCCGTTCCTGATCAGCACCCTGCTGCTGTTCGTGCCGCTGGAAGACCGCACCGGCGAGGCCAAGCACGTGTTCCACACGTTCGTCATCGGCGCCTATTTCACGCCGCTCCTGGGTGGCTTCCTGGCCGACCGCCTGTTCGGCAAGTACAAGACGATCCTCTGGCTCAGCCTCTTCTACGTGGCGGGCCATGCGTGCCTGGCGATCTTCGAGGACAACCTGAAGGGCTTCTATTTCGGCCTGTTCCTGATCGCGCTGGGCGCGGGCGGCATCAAGCCGCTGGTGTCGGCGTTCGTGGGCGACCAGTTCGACCAGACCAACAAGAACCGGGCCAAGGTGGTGTACGACGCCTTCTACTGGTGCATCAACTTCGGCTCGTTCTTCGCGTCGCTGCTGATGCCGCTGCTGCTGAAGAACTACGGCCCGTCCATCGCCTTCGGCATTCCCGGCCTGCTGATGGCACTGGCCGTGCTGATCTTCTGGCTGGGCCGCCATAAATACGTCAACGTACCGCCGGCACCGCCCAATCCCGATTCGCTGACGCGGGTCGCGCGCACGGCGCTGCTGGCCAAACGTCCAGGCGAGGGCCGACCCGGTCTCACGGTAGCGGTCATCGGCGTGGTCGGCGCTGTCGTCTCGCTGCTGATGTCGTACTCGTGGGGCTTCGTCATCGGCGCCTGCACCGCGCTGGTGCTGCTGCTGGCATTCGGCGGCATCGGTACCGGCATGCAGCTCGAACGGGCCCGCGGCCACCACCCGGACGAAGCGGTGGAAGGCGTGCGCGCCGTGCTGCGCATCCTGATCGTGTTCGCCCTCGTCACGCCGTTCTGGTCCCTGTTCGACCAGAAGGCCTCGACGTGGATCGTGCAGGCCAACTCGATGACGAGCCCCGTGCTCGACATCTTCGGCTGGCAGTTCCAGGTACTGCCGGCGCAAATGCAGGCGTTGAATCCGCTGCTCGTCATGCTGCTGATCCCGTTCAATAACCTGGCCCTGTTCCCGCTGCTGCGCGCGCTCGGCATCGAGCCGACGGCGCTGCGCCGGATGACGACCGGCATCGCGCTCTCCGGCGCGGCCTGGCTGGTGATCGGCTGGATCCAGGTGTCGATGGACGGCGGCACGCCGATGTCGATCCTGTGGCAACTGGCGCCATATGCGCTGCTGACGATGGCGGAAGTGCTGGTGTCGGCAACCGGCCTGGAATTTGCCTACAGCCAGGCACCCGCGTCGATGAAGGGTTCGATCATGAGCTTCTGGACGCTGGCCGTCACGGTCGGCAACCTGTGGGTCCTGATCGTCAATTCCAGCGTCAAGAACGACTTCGTGCTGGGGCATATCGGCGACACGGGATTGTCCGTGATCGCGTTCCAGATGTTCTTCTTTGCCGGCTTCGCGCTGCTGACGGCCCTGGTGTTCGGCCTGTACGCGCTGCGCTACAAGATGGTGGACAACTACCGCAGCGGCAAGGCGCCGGCGTAAGTTCGCCTCCGCCCCACCGCCGAGTCCGTGTCTCACCTCGGTGACTGACCCCGAGGTGGGACACGGGCTCGGCTGTTTGTTGACGGTTGCGCAAGCCACTGCTTGCCGTCGCGTCAAGAATCCGCGGTCCGCAATTTTTTGTGATGTTCATGCTGCGCCCACGCAACAGTTCGATAGTTGCACGGGTGCATGTATCCTATAATCATCCCTGCTTCGCCGCTTGCGAAGCGCCTTGGCGACGCCCAATCCACGCGCCGCCATATCCCGTCCGCCCCATCGCGGTTTCCCGGAATGCTCGAGCCAGCCGCGCCTGCGCGCTGAGCCATAACTACACATCATTATGAAAAACATGAAAGTCGGCACGCGGCTGGCCATCGGCTATGCGCTCGTGCTTTGCCTGATGGTCTCGATCGTCGCTACGGGTCTCTTGAAGATGCGCGAGATGAACGAGCGTACCCGCAACATCACTGAAGTCAACAACGTCCAGATCGCCCTGGTGGCGACGCTGCAGGACAGCGTGACGGACCGCATGATCGCACTGCGCAACCTGATCCTGTTCACGACGCCGGAAGAGATGCAACCGGAAACCAAGCGCATGGAAACCCAGGCCGCGCTGTACGCCGAAGCGTTTGCCAAGCTGCAGAAAACGTTCGAGGATCCCGCCACGACGGCCGAGGAAAAGGCATTCGTGGAAAAGCTGAAGGAACTGGACGCCAATGCGGCGCCGCTGATGGCCAAGGCGATGGAACTGGGCCTGGCGAACAAGGCCGAAGAAGGCACCGATTACCTGATCCACCAGCTGCGTCCCGTGCAGCGCGAATGGCTGGGCGCCCTGAACGACCTCATCGCCTTTGAGAACAAGCTGAACGCCGCGGCCGCCGCGGATGCGCAAGCAACCTACGACAGCGCCGTCACGCTGATGCTGGTCCTGAACGGCATCGCACTCGTCATCGGCATCGGTTCGGCCACGATGATCACCCGCACCCTGCTGGGCCAGCTGGGCGGCGAACCCGAGCAAGCCGCGGCCATCGCGGCGCGCATCGCGGAAGGCGACCTGACCGTCGACGTCCCCGTCAAGCCGGGCGACCAGTCCAGCATGCTGTATGCGATGCGCAATATGCGTGACAAGCTGGCCGCGATCGTCACCGAAGTGCGCACCGGCACCGACACGATCGCCACCGCGTCCGGCCAGATCTCGGCCGGCAATGCCGACCTGTCGTCGCGCACGGAAGAACAGGCCAGCTCGCTGGAGGAAACCGCGTCGTCGATGGAAGAGCTGACATCCACCGTGCGTCAGAACGCCGACAACGCCCAGCAGGCCAGTGCCATGGCGGCGACGGCGTCGGATGTCGCGGCCCAAGGCGGCCAGGTGGTCGCCCAGGTCGTCGATACGATGGGTGCCATCAATGAATCGGCCCGCAAGATCGTCGACATCATTTCCGTCATCGATGGCATCGCGTTCCAGACCAATATCCTGGCGCTGAACGCGGCCGTCGAGGCGGCCCGCGCCGGTGAACAGGGCCGCGGCTTCGCTGTCGTGGCGGGCGAAGTGCGCAACCTGGCGCACCGCGCTGGCGCCGCCGCGAAGGAAATCAAGACGCTGATCGACGACTCGGTCGAAAAGGTCGGCATCGGTTCGCAACTGGTGGGCCAGGCCGGCGCGACGATGAACGAGATCGTCGGCAGCGTGCAGCGCGTCACCGACATCATGAGCGAGATCTCGGCCGCCAGCCGCGAGCAGAGCAGCGGCATCGACCAGGTCAACCAGGCCATTGCGCAGATGGACCAGGTCACGCAGCAGAATGCCGCGCTGGTGGAGGAAGCCAGCGCCGCCTCCGAATCGATGCAGGACCAGGCCGCCAAGCTGGCGCAACTGGTGGGCACGTTCACGGTCGTGCAATCGGCTGCCGCAGCGGCACCGTCCGCGCCGCGTCGCGTGACGACGAAGCCGGTCAAGCAGCTGGCGCAAGCGCCCCGTCTGGCGGCGGCTCCTGCCAAACCTGCGGCGACCAAGGGGCCAGCGGCGTCCCAACCGGCCCGCAAGGCTGCGGCAACGGCGGAATCGGAGTGGGAAGAGTTCTAAGCCTGCCAGCGCAGCCGCCCGGTTGCGCCACTACCTCGCTCAAGTAGTAAAACTACATCAGTTCGATTACCATACGTGCCAACTCAACCAGGGGGCACGTATGGTCATCCGCAAGTCTACCGGGGCGGCAGTTGCCGCCTGCTTACTCGTCAGTACGGCACCTGCCCGGGCGGCAGCCGATCTCGCCACCTGCAATACCGACGGCTTCCAGGCCGTGTTGTCGCCCGCGGCCAGCGCGTACGACGCCCGCGCCGCCTGGCTCGATCGCCGCAGCCTCGCATGGCCGGGCGCCGCACCCGATGCCATCTATCGCCTGTACCACAGCGCCACCTCGGCCATCGTCGCGCGATCCGGCGCGCCCGTGCGTGGCGCCGACGGCGGATTGGCGTTGAAGCCCACGCCCGCGGCCATCCCGGCCGCCTTCGCGTGGCTCGGCAAAGGGCCGGTGCTGGCATTGAACCCACAGGACGAAGCACGCATGGCCGCCCTGCACAAGGGCCAGCTGGTGCTGGTGCGCGAGGACGCACAGGGCAACGTGCTCGCTTCCACGGAGGTGCAGTCGGCCGGCGCCCTGGACGACCTGTACGCCGGTGCCGAACGCGTACCCGACCTGGGTGCGACACCAGCGCGGCGCAGCACGACGTTCAAGCTGTGGGCGCCGACGGCCGGCAATGTCGCGGTGTGCACATACGACAGCGGCAGCGGCCGTGCGCGCGCCGTCACGCCGCTGCGCTTCGACAGCGCCACCGGCGTCTGGTCCGCCACCCTGCCGGCCAACCTGGACGGCAAGTACTACCGCTACGCCGTCGACGTGTATGCCAACGGCAGCGGCATCGTGCGCAACCTCGTCACCGACCCGTATGCCGTCAGCCTGACGACCGACTCGCGCCGCGCCTACATCGCCGACCTGGCCGCGCCACGCCTGAAGCCGGCCGGCTGGGACCACAGCCGCGCCCCGGCCAAGGTGCTGGCCCAGACCGACATGTCGATCTACGAACTGCACGTGCGCGATTTCTCTGTCAACGACGCCAGCGTCACCGCGGCCAACCGCGGCAAGTACACGGCCTTCACGGAAAGGGATTCGAACGGCATGCGCCACCTGGCGGCACTGGCCCGCGCCGGCCTGACGGACGTGCACCTGCTGCCCGTGTATGACATCGGCAGCGTGCCCGAAGCGCACTGCGACGTGCCGGATGCGGCGCGCCTGCGCGGTCTGCCACCGGACAGCGACGTGCAGCAGCAACTGGTCGGGCTGACGCGCCAGACGGACTGCTACAACTGGGGCTACGACCCTTACCACTACAGCGCGCCGGAAGGCAGCTACAGCACCGACCCGGCCGACGGCGCGCGCCGCATCGTCGAACTGCGCCAGATGGTGATGGCGCTGCACGGCATCGGCCTGCGCGTGGGCATGGACGTCGTCTACAACCACACCTTCCTCGGCGGCCAGGCCGGGAAATCGGTGCTGGACCGCATCGTGCCCGGCTACTACCACCGGCTGGACGCCACCGGCGCCATCGAGCGCTCGACCTGCTGCGACAACACGGCCACGGAACACCGCATGATGGGCAAGCTGATGACGGATTCGGTCGAGCTGTGGACGAAGCACTACCGCATCGATTCGTTCCGCTTCGACCTGATGGGCCACCAGCCGCGCGCGACGATGGAGGCGCTGCAGCGCCGTGTCGACGCGGCGGCCGGCCGCCACGTCAACCTGATCGGCGAAGGCTGGAACTTCGGCGAAGTGGCGAACGGCGCCCGCTTCGTGCAGGCCTCGCAGCTGGCGCTGAACGGCAGCGGCATCGGCACGTTCAGCGACCGCGGCCGCGATGCCGTGCGCGGTGGCGGCGCCGGCGACGCGGGCCGTGACATGGTGGCGCGCCAGGGCTACGTCAACGGCCTGTCCTACGATCCGAACGGCAGCGCCGCAGCCACCAGGGACGACCTGCTGAAGGCGGCGGACCTGGTGCGCGTCGGCCTGGCCGGCAGCGTGCGCACCTACCCGTTGACGACGCGCGACGGTACCGTGCGCAAGCTGGAGGAACTGGACTACGCGGGCCAGCCCGCGGGCTACGCCAGCGCACCGGGGGAGACCGTCAACTACGTGGAGAACCACGACAACCAGACCTTGTACGACCTGAACGCGTTGCGCCTGCCGCTGGCAACCGCCACGGCCGACCGCGCGCGCGTGCAGATGCTGGCGGCCGCGATCAATGCGTTCAGCCAGGGCGTGGCGTACTTCCATGCCGGCTTCGACATCCTGCGTTCGAAGTCGCTGGACCGCAACAGCTTCGACTCGGGCGACTGGTTCAACCGGCTGGACTGGACGTATCGCGACAACTACTTCGGCACCGGCCTGCCACCAGCCGCCGACAACGGCAAGGACTATGCGCTGCTGCGGCCCCTGCTGGCCAACCCGGCCCTGAAGCCCGCCCCGGCCGACATCGCGTTCGCGCGCGACACGTTCCGCGACCTGCTGGCGATCCGTGCCGGCAGCACGCTGTTCCGCCTGCGTACGGCCGACGAGATTGCCGAGCGGCTGCGCTTCTACAATACGGGTCCGGACCAGGTGGCGACGGTGATCGTCGGGCGGCTGGATGGTTCCGGCTACGCGGGGGCGGGCTATCGCTCGGTGCTGTACCTGATCAACGTCGACAAGGTGGCGCAGAAGATCGCGGTGCCCGCGGAGGCCGGGCGTTCGTACCGGCTGCATCCGGTGCAGGACCGGGCCGAGGCCGGCGACCAGCGGGTACGTGAGGCCAGGTATGACAAGGCGTCGGGGACGTTTACGGTGCCGGCGCGGACGGCCGTGGTGTTCGTGGAAGGGATGTCGGAACGTTAAGGGATTGGGGTCTGTCCCTGCGGTACCGACCCTGGTTTCCTGCCGCGACGGATGCGTTGCGATGAAAACCGGGGTCAGTCCCTTGCAGGGACAGACCCCAAGCCTGTACGTTCCAGGCCTGCTCCTTAACGGGCGGCTTCCAGCAGCACGACACTCGCCTTGCCGCCAGTACGCACGACACCTTTGCGCACGGTGTACGTCACGTCGGAATAGGCATCCCGCACCTTGGCCCCGTCGGCAAACACGCCACCTACCGCAATCGCGACCGGCTTCCCGACCGGCACATCCAGTGCCACCACGACCTTGTCCGCTGCGTGGGTGCGGGCGAACGTGTAGGGCCGGTCCGCCAGCTTGCGGTGCGTGCCCGCACCGATGGCGGCGTGGGCGCGCCGGAACAGTCCCAGCTTGCTCCAGTGCGCGCGCACGTCGGCGACGCGGTAGCCTTCCCGTGCCGAGTTGTTGGCGAGGTCGTCCCAGTTCATGAACGAACGCAGCTTCGCGTCGCCCGTCGCCTCGGCGATGTCGAGCCGGCGCGCCGTCTCGTCGCCGTAGTAGATCTGGGCGGCGCCCGGCGCCAGCAGCAGTTTGTTGGCCGTCTCGAACGGCCGGGTGCGGGCCGCGTCGAACGGATTGCCGTCGTCGTGCGAATCCATGTAGTTCAGCACCGAATAGCCCTTCAGCGGCCCATGCAGCGCCTGCGCATACTTGGCGAAGATGCTCTCGTAGTCGCCCTTCGCGTCGCCCGGCAGCGCGAAGTTGATCAGGCTGTCGAAGCCGTTGGCATAAAAGTCGACCTTGGCATCGCCCATGTCGAACTGGCGCCCGCTGCCGATGCCGTAGCCATACACCTCGGCCACCGCAAAGAACTTCTCGCCCAGCGCCTTGCCCGGGTTGGCCTTGCGATAGTCCTGGTAGGCCGCGTCGGCCACCGTGCGCAGCTCCTTCCACACGCCCGGCTCCGTGTGCTTGACGGTGTCGGCGCGGAAGCCGTCGATGCCATATTTACGCACCCAGTCCGCGTGCCACTTCATCAGGTAGTAGCGGGGCGCACGCGGATAGCCGGTGCGGGCGAAGAAATCGTCCAGCTCCTTCACCTCGCGCTCGTAGCGCCCTTCCCTCTTCCATTTTTCCACGAGCGCCGGCGGCAGCGCCACGTTGGCGTTGCTGTCGGTGCGCACGTCCGGCAGGTTCGGCACCAGCGCGCACGGCACCGTCGTCGGCGTGTCCTTGTACTTGCACACCGGGTCGAGCCGCACCCAGTCCGCCGGCCACACGGGGTCCTGCTCCGTGACGGGGCCGATATGGTTCATCACCACGTCGAACACCACGCGGATGCCGCGCGCATGCGCCGCTTGCACGAAGTCCGCGAAATCCTGCTCCGTGCCCAGGTTGGCGTCGATCGCCGTGAAGTCGCGCGCCCAGTAGCCATGGAAGCCGTACGACTTGCCGGTACCTTCGTCGGTACCGGCGTGGATCTGCTCCACCGGCGGCGTCAGCCAGATCGCATCGACACCCAGGCTGTCGAAATAACCCTCCTTGACCTTGGCCGTCAGCCCTTTCAGGTCGCCGCCCATGAAGCCGCGCAGCGGTGCGGCGTCGGCCTTGCGGCCGTACGCCAGGTCGTTCGACTTGTCGCCGTTGCTGAAGCGGTCCGTCACGACGAAATACACGGTCGCGTTATCCCAGGTGAACGGCCGGGGCGCCGCCTGGACGGCGGCACTTGCCGCGAGCAGCGCGGCCATTGCGAGGGAGCGGAGTTTGAAGCGACCAGTATTCATGCGACCTTTCCTTTGAGGTTGTACGTCGGGGTTGTACGTCAGGTGATCACGGTCGGGTTGCTCCGTCCCGTGTTGAGGGCAATGCTCGCCACGCTGTCGGCTATGGCGATCAGCGGCGCCAGCGCCTGCTGGGTGGGAATGTTGTGCAGCGCCGGATCGGCTTCGTAGCGCTCCAGGTAGACGCGCAGCGTCGCACCTTCCGTGCCGGTGCCGGACAGGCGGTAGACGATGCGCGAGCCGTCCGTCATGACGATGCGGATGCCCTGCTGCGCCGACTGCGAGCCGTCGACCGGGTCGGTGTACGAGAAGTCGTCGGCGAAATCGACCGTGTAGAGGTTCATCTCCTGGCCGGCCAGGTTGGCCAGCTTGATGCGCAGGTCGTCCATCAGCACCTGCGCCGCGTGGGCGTCGATCGCTTCGTAGTCATGGCGCGAGTAGTAATTGCGGCCGAAACGGGCCCAGTGCGCGGTGACGATCTCCTCGACGCTTTTGCCCGTCACCGCCAGCAGGTTGAGCCAGAACAGCACGGCCCACACGCCGTCCTTCTCGCGGATGTGGTTCGAGCCGGTGCCGTAGCTCTCCTCGCCGCACAGCGTGGCCAGGCCGGCGTCCAGCAGGTTGCCGAAGTACTTCCAGCCCGTCGGCGTCTCGTACAGCTTCACGCCCAGCGCCTCGGCCACGCGGTCGGCCGCGCGCGACGTGGGCATCGAGCGGGCGATGCCGGCGATGCCGCCCCGGTAGCCCGGCGCAACCTGCGCGTTGGCGGCGAGGATTGCCAGGCTGTCCGACGGGGTCACGGCGAAGTTGCGGCCGACGATCATGTTGCGGTCCGCGTCGCCGTCCGATGCTGCGCCGAAGTCGGGCGCATCGGGGCCGGCCATCAGTTCGATCAGCTGGGCCGCGTTGACGGGGTTCGGGTCGGGATGCAGGCCGCCGAAGTCTTCCAGCGGCACCGCGTTGACGACGGTGCCGGCCGGCGCACCCAGGCGCCCTTCCAGTATCGCCTGCGCGTATGGGCCGGAGATCGCGCTCATGGCGTCGAAGCACATGCGGAAACCGCCCGCGAACAGCTTGCGGATCGCGTCGAAGTCGAACAGGCCGGCCAGCATGTCGGCATAGTCCTCGACCGGGTCGATGACCTCCACCTGCATCTGTTCCATGTAACCGCGGCCGATGCGGTCGATGTCCACGTCCGGGTCGTCGCTGATGCGGTACTGGGTAATCGCCGTGGTGCGCTGGTAGATCGCTTCCGTCACGCCTTCCGGCGCCGGGCCGCCGTTGCCGATGTTGTACTTGATGCCGAAGTCGCCGTCCGGACCGCCCGGATTGTGGCTGGCCGACAGGATGATGCCGCCCATCGCCTCGTGCTTGCGGATGACGCAGGACACGGCCGGCGTCGACAGCAGGCCGCCGCGCCCGACCAGTACGCGCGCGACGCCGTTGGCCGCGGCCATGCGCAGGATGGTGTGCACGGCCGCGCGGTTGTGGAAGCGGCCGTCGCCGCCCAGCACGAGCGTCTTGCCGGACAGGTCGCCCAGCGTGTCGAACACGCTCTGGACGAAGTTCTCGAGGTAGTGCTGCTGGCGGAACACCGCCACTTTCTTGCGCAGGCCGGAAGTTCCCGGCTTCTGGCCGGGAATGGGATTGGTGGGGACCGTCAGGATTGCCATGTTCTTGCTCCGCTGTGGGCTACTGGTTGAAAGTTGCCAGTATATTAACGCGAACGGGCGTGCCGTGGCGCGCGCAAGAGCGGTCGACGGACCTCGTCAGGCCGCGGCCTTGGCGTCGTCGCGCACCCACAGCGTCAACAAGCCCCCCAACGCCATCGAGACGCCGCCCAGCGCCAGCGTGTAGCCCGTGTGGCCGCCGAAGAAGTGCTCCGTGATGAAGCCCAGCAGCAGGCCGCTGACGATCTGCGGAATCACGACGAAGAAATTGAACACGCCCATGTAGTAGCCCATCCGGCTGGCGGGCAGCGCGCCGGCCAGGATCGCGTACGGCATCGTCAGGATGCTGGCCCAGGCGATGCCTACGCCGATCATCGGCAGCACCAGCATCGTGCGGTCGTGGATCAGGAACACGCTGGCCAGGCTGAGGCCGCCGACGAGCAGGCAGATCATATGCACGGCCTTGCGGCTGGTGAGGCGTGCCAGCACCGGCAGGATGAAGGCGGCCAGCGCCGACACGCCGGAATACACCGCGAACAGGAGGCCGACATAGTTGCCGGCATCCTGGTACAGCTCGGAGCGGGCGTCGGTGGTGCCGAACACGGTCTCCGCCACGGCCGACGTGGTGTAGATCCACATCGCGAACAGGCCGATCCACGAAAAGAACTGCACGAACGCCAGCTGCAGCATCGTCTTCGGCATGTGGAAGAAGCCGTCCAGGATCTCGGCGATGCCATGGCCGAGGCCCTTGCCGCTGTCGCGGCGGAACGCGGCCATGTCCTCGGGCGGGCTCTCTTCGCTGGTGAACACCGTCCACAGCACGGCCAGCAGGTAGACGGCGCCGCCGGCGTAGAACGCATAGCGCACCGTGTCGGGCACGCCGCCGTTGACGGAGACATTGCTGACGCCCAGGTAGTCGGCGTAGATCGTCGGCAGCAGCGATGCGATGACGGCGCCGCAGCCGATGAAGAACGTCTGCATCGCAAAGCCGGCGGTCTGCTGCGACGGATCGAGCTTGTCGCCGACAAAGGCGCGAAACGGCTCCATCGAGATGTTGATCGCCGCATCCATCAGCCACAAAACGGCCACGGCCATCCACAGCATGTGCGAGTTCGGCATCAGGAACAGCGCGATGGACGCCAGCACGGCGCCCAGGAAGAAGAACGGACGGCGGCGGCCCCATTTCGGATGCCACGTGTTGTCGGACAGGTAGCCGATGATCGGCTGCACCAGCAGGCCCGTGACGGGTGCCGCAAGCCAGAACAGCGCCAACTGGCTGGGGTCGGCGCCCAGCGTGGAGAAGATCCGGCTGGTATTGGCGTTCTGCAGGGCGAAGCCGAACTGGATGCCGAAGAAGCCGAAGCTCATGTTCCACAGCTGCCAGAACGACAGCCGCGGCTTGGGGGTGGAAGGATGCATCTGCTGTCTCCGTATTATGGCAGGGCGCGTGCGCGGCGCCGGCTGAATTTGTAGCAAAATAACATTATGTTTTAGCGGTGTCAATCATGGCTTACTGGCGTCCGGGCTGCTTATGTAGTCAAACAACAGATGGAAACCCAAGGGGACAGGCATCGATCAGCGAGTCGCAACCCCGCTGATCGGTGCCTGTCCCCGGTGCCTCATAAACTAACGACGATCTCGGCCGCCAGCGCGGCGCGGGCCGGCAGCTGCGCCGTCAGCACCCGCGTCTTCGCATTCCAGCGGAAGGCCAGCGCCTTGCCGTCCAGCGTGACCCCGCGCGGTTTTTTGGTGACGTGGTGCACGTGCAGCGTGTAGGCACGGCTCGTAGCCTGGTAGTGCTTGCCCACTTCGGTGGCGATGCCGATGCGCAGGCGTCCGTCCTGCACGGCGCTGGTGAAGCGCGCCAGTTCGTAGCGGCCCTGCTCGTAGGCCTCGGCCGTGGCGCCGTCGTCGTCGTACAGCTTGCCGGTGGACGCGCCGACCGTCTCGTCGTGCCAGTAATGCAGGTCGATCCGGCCCGTGGTGTAGTCCCTGGTCGACTGCACCACGGGTGCCAGCGGCACGAACGCACCCGCCTTGACGTAGACGGGAAGGTGCTCGGGCACGACGCCGACCGTTTCCAGGATGCCGCCGCGATGGCGCTCGCCTGTGTAAAAGTCGAACCAGGCGCTGTCCTTGCCAGGGAAGTAGACATCCTTGCGCACGGCGCCCGGCTCCGTGACGGGCGCGACGAGGAAGCTGTCGCCCCACAGGTAGGTGCCGGCGATGACGCCCGTGTCGATGGTGGACGCGCTGCCGTCGTCCGTAAACAGCACGGGGCGCATCAGCGGCATGCCGGACTGGTTGTTGTCGAACGCGGTCGTGTAGTTATACGGCAGCATGCGGTAGCGCAGGCGCACCGCCTCGGCAGCGAGGGACTTGGCGCGCGCGGCGCGGTAGACCGGTTCCGGCGCCACCGCTTCCTGCGCGTGCGGCCGGAACACGGGCTGGAACACGCCGTACTGCAGCCAGCGCACGTACAACTCGTCGTCCAGCACGGGGCCGGCAAAGCCGCCCAGGTCCGAATGCATGTAGCCCAGGCCCTGCATGCCCATCTGCAGCGCGATCTCCGCCTGCGACTGCAGTCCGCCCCAGCTGCGGCCCACGTCGCCCGACCAGGGGATCATGCCGAAGCGCTGCGAGCCGGAATAGCCGGCGCGCATCAGGATGAACGGCCGCTCGCCCGGAAAGTCCTGCTTGTACCCTTCGGCGATCAGGCGCGCCCACTCGTGACCGTAGACGTTGTGGACGGCGGCAGCGCTGCCGCCGGCGTGGCGCAGCGCGTCCGGGTGCACTTCCGGCTCGCCCAGGTCGCCCCACCAGCCGCCCACGCCCTCCTGCTTCAGGCCCTTGTAGATGTTCCAGAACCAGTTGCGCCCCGCGCTGCTGGTCAGATCGACCAGGCCCGTGTTGCCGAAGTAGAAATCGTAGGTGTACGGTGCGCCGTCCGCCGTTGTCGCCAGTGCGCGGCTTTGCACGGCGTCCTGCCAGCGGTTCGACGTCGTCAGCACGAACGGCTCCGTGATCAGGACCGTCCGCACGCCCTGCGCGGCAAAGTCGCGCATCATCTTCCGCGGCTGGGGGAAGCTGTCGCGGTCCCAGGCCAGGTTGCCCATCGTGCCCTTGACGGTCTTGCCGAACCAGTACAGGTCCAGCACGATCGCGTCCAGCGGGATCTTGTCGGCGGCGAACTGCGCGACCGTCGCGCGCGCTTCCGCCTCGGTGCGGTAGCCGAAGCGGCTGGCGAAATTGCCGAACGCCCAGCGCGGTGGCAAGGGCTGGCGTCCCGTCAGGCTCGTGTAGTTCGCCATCACATCGCTCCACGCATCGCCGGCGACGACCTGGTAGGTCTTGCGCCCGCCCGTCGTCTCGTAGCTCAGGGTGCCGTCCTTGCGGCTGTCGAAATCGAGCCAGCCCGTGTACGGGTTATCGAAGTGCAGCGCATAGCGCTTCGACGACAACGCCAGCGGCAACGTGAAGTTCAGCAGCTGCGAGCGGTTGCCATAACCGTAGTCGGCCTTGTTGTACAGCTGGAAGCGGTGGCCGCGGCGGTTCATGCCGACCGCGCGCGCGCCGGCACCGTACAGGGCCTCGCCATCGGCCAGCGCGAATTCGATCGCTTCCAGCTTGTCCTTGCCGGCCTGATTCACGTAGCCGGCTTTCTCCGCCACCAGCGGCTGGCCCTTGTACGTATAGCTGATGCGGAACGGCCGCTTGTCGACATGGACCGCGATCCCCGGCGTGACGAACTCGATGCGCGTGGGGCATTCCCGGACGGTCGTCGTCACGGCGGTCGGCGCCAGCACCACGGCGTGCGAGCGGGCGTCGGCCTGTTCGCCGTTGGGGATGAACGACGTCTCGACGATGGCGGCGGAATACGGCTTGATCAGGTAGCGGCCGTCGCTGGTGACGATCTCCAGCGTGTTGCCGCGGCTGGCGAAGCCGTGGAACTGCCGCTCGGCGTTCTGGGCAAGG
This sequence comes from Pseudoduganella chitinolytica, assembly GCF_029028125.1. Lineage (GTDB taxonomy): Bacteria > Pseudomonadota > Gammaproteobacteria > Burkholderiales > Burkholderiaceae_D > Rugamonas > Rugamonas chitinolytica. The sequence goes on along the minus strand of NZ_CP119083.1, from coordinate 6,152,765 downwards.
GCGGCAGGGGCCGCCAGGGTGACGAACAGCGCGACGGGCAGGATTTTCGCGGTCATAGGCAGTCTGAAGTCTGTGTGTAGTTTAAGTACAGACCGCTAGCATGACAGAAAGTCGCGCGGGAATACAGTGGCGCATGCGTTATATTAGCGCTCGGCCCACGAGGCCCACGGCAAACCATAAGGGAGATCCTGAAAGTGCAGACCAAGACGATGTACAAGCCGCTCACGCTGGCGGTGCTGCTCGCGCTGACCGCAGGGGCGGCGACGGCGCAAAAGACAGCAAAGGCGAGCGGCAAACCCACTGTCGCCGAAGCCCGGCGCTTCCTGGCGGAGACGGAACAGAAATTCGACAAGCTGAACGTGGAAGGCGCCCGCGCCGAATGGGTCGGCTCCAATTTCATCACGGACGATACGGAGGCGATCGCCGCCTACTTCGGCGAGCTGCAACTGGACGCGACCGGCAAGGCCGCCCTGCAGGCACGCCGCTACAACGGGCTGAAACTGAACGAGGACGAAGCGCGCAAGCTCAAACTGCTGCAGCTGACGCTGATGCTGTCCGATCCGAAGGAGCGTGCCGAATACGCGGCCGCACGCGCGGCGCTGAACGGCGCCTACGGCAAGGCCAAGTACTGCCCGCCGCCGGGCGCGCCGCTCGCCACCGCGGGCAAGGACTGCCTGGCGCTGGGCGAGCTGGAAAAGGTGCTGGCCAACAGCCGCGACCCGGCCAAGCTGCTGGATGCGTGGTCGGGCTGGCACAGCCAGGCGCCATCGTACAAGCAGCGCTACGTGGACTTCGTCGCGCTGTCCAACAAGGGCGCACGCGAGATGGGCTTTGCCGACACGGGCGCGCTGTGGCGCTCGCAGTACGACATGGCGCCGGACGCCTTCGCCGCCGAGATGGAACGCCTGTGGCAGCAGGTAAAGCCCCTGTACGACTCGCTGCACACGTACACCCGCTACAAGCTGCGCGCGGCCTACGGCCCTGACGTGGTGCCGGCCACGGGCCCGATCCCGGCGCACCTGTTCGGCAATATGTGGAGCCAGACGTGGGACAACATCTACCCGCTGCTGAAACCCGCGGGCGACACCACGGGGTTCGACCTTACCAAGGTGCTGGAAGAGCGCAAGACGTCGGCCAAGGAAATGACGCAGTGTGCCGAGGGCTTCTACACGTCGCTGGGCATGCAGAAGCTGCCGGCGTCGTTCTGGGAACGCTCGCTGCTGACCAAGCCGCGCGACCGCGACGTGGTGTGCCACGCGTCGGCCTGGCCGATCGACGGCAAGGACGACGTGCGCATCAAGATGTGCATCACGCCGACGGCGGAAGACTTCACCGTCATCCACCATGAGCTGGGCCATATCTATTACTTCCTCGAGTACAAGGACCAGCCGGTGCTGTTCCGCCAGGGCGCCAACGACGGCTTCCACGAGGCCATCGGCGACACGGTGGCGCTGTCCATCACGCCAGGCTACCTGAAGAAGATCGGCCTGATGAAACAAGAGCCGGATCCGAAGGGCGACATCCCCGAGCTCCTCAAGCGCGCGCTGTCGAAGGTGGCGATCCTGCCGTTCGCCTACTCGGTCGACAAATGGCGCTGGGACGTCTATGGCGGCAAGACCCAGCCGGCCGACTACGACAAGACCTGGTGGCAGCTGCGCGAGCAGTACATGGGCGTGAAGCGTCCGGCGCCGCCGCTGGCGAACGGCTTTGATGCCGGCGCCAAGTACCACGTGGCGGCCGACGTGCCGTACGCCCGCTACTTCCTGGCCGACCTGCTGCAGTTCCAGTTCCATCGCGCGCTGTGCCGCGAGGCCGGCTACACGGGCCCGCTGCACCAGTGCTCTATCTACGGCAACGAGAAGGCCGGCAAGAAGCTGCAGGCCATGCTGCAGATGGGCACCAGCAAGCCATGGCCGGAAGAGCTGAAGGCGATCAGCGGCGAGGAGCGTATCGACGGTAACGCGCTGCTGGAATACTTCGCGCCGCTGAAGGCCTGGCTGGACGAGCAGAACCGCGTGCTGGCGGCGCAGCAGAAGTAAGGCGACCCTCGGGGGTCTGTCCCCGCACGGGGACAGACCCCGAAGTCGGCAGCGTCTTGGTGAATCCAGCGAACTTCAGGGTCAGTCCCTTGCAGGGACAGACCCTCGGGAACCTTTTCTCGACGATTCCCCAGCCTCAAGCCGCGGCGCGGGTCAACCGCACCGTATGCTCCTGTTCCCGCCCGTCGGCATTCCAGCGCTGTGTGGCTTCCAGCGTGGCCTCGTCGACCAGATGCCAGATGAACGTGCTGGGCGCGTTGACCGGCGTGAACGTCGCGCCGTCAGGGTGAATCTCGGCCGCGCGCCAGGTCTGCTCACCCCAGCGCGACAGGATTTCCCCCTCTTCCAATGTGATCCTGGCGCCCGCCGTGGCTGCCGCGCTCTGTGCGCCGTCGCGGCGGTGCGACTGCAAGACGCCCGGCTCCGGGCGCTCATACTCCTCGATGAATTCCTTGCCGTCCGGGTTCGTGCCCTTCCAGCGGCCCTGCAGGAACTGCAGCTTGGCAAAATCGTCGATGTCGAACATGGTCGGTCCTCCTCGCTGTAATGGAGACCGACTGTACCCTGTCCCGTGCCGCGCCGGCGCGGCGTTGCCAACCGTGCCGCGGTCGATCCCGTGTCGTTCGCGGGTCACGCCACCTCGGCGGCTGCGCGGCGGTCGCGCCACCAGTCGCGCGTGTCGCGCCCGACATGCCACAGGGCCCACAGCCCGATCGGCAGGAACGTGAAGAAGGTCAGCCAGTCGACGGGTTTCCAGGGCGCGTCCGCGCGCTGCTCGGTTGCCACGATGATGGGCTTGAAGCGATCGCCCATGCGGATGGCGCCGACGATTTCGCCGTCGTCGGTGATCCTGGCACTGCGTCCCAGCTCGCTCAGCGGCGGCACGACCTTCATGCGGCCATGCTCGTAGACGAAATTGTGCTCGGCGGCGACACCCGAACGCACCGTGCCCAGCACCTTGCCGTCGCGGCTGATGCCCGTCGCATAGGTGTGACCCAAGGCACCTGCGCGCCCAGGTCGACCATTCGCTTGCCGTCGTACATGAACGCATGCCAGTAGCCTTTCGCCGTCGTCGAGGCGCCGACCACGACGCCACGATCGTTGACCGCCGTTGCCACACCGGCCTTGCCGCCCAGGGTGGGCAGCTCGGTCAGCCCGGTATCCGCGCGCCAGACGAACGCGCGGCGATGCCCCGCCGCGTTCTGGGCCGCGCCGACCACGGTGCCGGACGCATTGACGTCGGTCGCATAGCTCGTGCGGCCGCCCAGTGTGCCGAGGTCGCGCATGCGGGTGCCGTCGTGGACGAACGCGTGGTAGTCGCGCTCATTCACGTCGGCGTAGCCCGCCACGATTCCCGTGCTGCCGATGGCGGTGGCACTGCTGCCCCGCCCGCCCAGCGTACCCAGGTCGCGCATCCCGCGCCCCGGCTCGTACAGGAACGCGCGCCACGCATTGGCCTCATCCAGGGCCGCGCCGATGACGGTGCCGGCATCGTTGATGGCGGTGGCGTAGCTCTCCGCGCCGCCCAGCGTGCCCAGTGCGATCATTTTGCCCTGGCGCGACAGCATGGCGCGGCGGTTGCCCCCGGCGTCGACGTTCTCGCCGACCATGTCGCCAGCCGCGTTGACGTCGTTGATGGCCGTCTCGCCGGCCGGCGCCGGCGGTCGCGCATCGGCATGATGGAGCGACAGCAGCAGCGGTACGGCGGCGACCAGCATTTTCATTGTTGTTCTCCCAGGTATTGACCGCACTATAGCGTGGAAGGACGAGCGGAAAATCCTCGCATTGTCACCAGTTGCATGAAAAACGGTGACAGTCACCGTTTTTCAAGCAACAAAAAAGCCCCGCCGCGGATGCGGACGGGGCTTGCTGGCCGGCGCCGGCGGGCTTAGAACTTGTAGTTCACGCCCAGCAGGATGGTGCGGCCGTATTTCTGGTATTCCAGCTGCTGGTTCTTCGAGCCGTTGTAGGTTTCATAGGCCGTGTCCTGCAGGTTGTTCGCCTGCAGCACCACGCCGAGGTTCTTCAGCGGGCCGTCCTGGAACGTGTAGCCGACCTGGAAGTCGAGCACGTTCTCGCCGACGACGTAGCGCAGCGAACGTTCGGCCGCGAAGTTGCCGATCTCGCCCACGAAGTCGGAGCGCTTGCGCTGCGACAGGCGCGTCTCGAAGCCGGCCTTCTCGTAGTACACGGTCAGGTTCGTCACGCGCTTGGACAGGCCAGGCAGCGGGATGTTCTGGCCGATCGAGCCGTCCGGTTCCTGGATGGCGATGTTGCTGTCGGTGTAGGTGCCGCTGGCAACGATGCCGAAGCCGTCCAGCACTGGCGTCAGCATGTTCAGCGGCAGGGAGCCGGACAGCTCCACGCCACGCATGTTGCCGCCCTTGCCGTTGAACGGTGCCTTGAAGTCGCCGAACACCGTGTTGGCCTTCGTGCCCGGCACGAACGCGGAGAAGTCGAACGTGCGCGTCTGGGTGAAGATGTAGGTGTCGAGCTTCTTGAAGAAGAACGCGCCGGCCAGGTAGGCCTTCTTGCCGAAGTACTTCTCGTACGAGATGTCGAACGCCTTGGCGCGCCATGGATCCAGCTCGGCATTGCCGCCCGATGCACCCGGCTTGAACGTGGTGTCGGAGACGCCGAAGTCGACGGCGGCGCGCAGCTGGTCGACGCGCGGACGGGCGATCTGCTTGGCCAGGGCCACGCGCACGGTCTGGTCGTTCGGCAGGCCGAAGTTCAGGTTGATGCTCGGCAGGTAGTCCGTGTACGACTTGCCCGCGTGGATCGGCTGCACCTGCGAGCCGGCCGGCAGCGCGCCGTTGAAGTAGTTCGAGTCCGAACCCTGCTTGGTGTGCTGGATCTGCACGCCGGCATTGCCGCGCAGCGTGATGTCGCCGAACTCATGCTCGATGTTCGCCTTGGCGAACGCGGTCGAGATCTTTTCCTCCACCGACCAGGTCTTCAGGATCACGTTGCCGCTGGTGGCGCTCGGGTTGAACGACATGTAGCGTGCCAGCACGGCCGGGACGTTCCAGGCCGGCAGGTTGCCCACGCCGGCAAAGCCCAGGTCGACGGTACCGTACACCAGCGACGGATCGATCGTCGTCGGGTTGCCGTTCAAGGTCAGGCCGCCTTCGGGCTGGCTCTTGTCCTTGCTGCGGTCGCTGTAGTTGACGCCCACGTCGAAGCCGGAGAACCAGCCTTCCAGCGCGGCGGGCGCCTGGAAGTTCGCCGTCAGCTTCACGCTCTTCAGCTCATCCTCCACGTACGGCACCTTGCCGTAGCCGGAGCCGTAGATCGTATTCTTCAGGTACAGGTTCGACACATTGCTGTAGTCGCTGCGGCCCGGCGCCATCGTCGGGAACGCGCCCGTGTTGAAGGCGAGGTTGACGTTGTCCAGGTACTGCGCGCTGTTGACGGCGCCCAGCTGCGTGTTGTTCTCGATCGAGAGCTCGTCGCGCTTGGCCTTCGACCAGCTGAAGTCAGCCACCAGCTTGACGCCGTCCAGGCGCAGCTCGTTGTTCCAGCCCAGCGCGCGGATGTCGTCGCGGCGGTCGGTGTACATGCCGCGCACCAGCGGATAGACATTGTTCGCGGTCGCGGTGCCGATCGCGTTGCCGTTCTTGGTCACGTTCGTGAACTGCAGGCCTGGCGTCAGGCCGCCGTTCCAGCCACCCAGCGGGATCTCGAACTGGTTGGCCGTGTCCTCGTGCTTGAAGATCGACGCGTAGAAGTCGACCGTGCTGGTGAACTTCTTGGTCGGACGGTATTCGACGACGCCCATCAGGCCATCGCGGCGGTTGTAGCCGGTACGGGCCAGCGCCTTGATGCCATCGGTCGTGGTGGTGCCGGCCGGCAGGCCAGGACGCGACTCCGTCTTCCATGGTTCGTAGATGCCCGTCTCCTGCGCCAGCACCGGCGACTCCAGGTGGGCGTAGCCGATGGCGAAGCCCAGGGTGCGGTTCAGGAACTGGTCGATGTAGCTGACGGAGAAGCGGTTGCCCACCGACTTCGTGTTGGCCATGCTGCCCAGCGAATTGGCTTCGCCGCGCGCATTCAGCGCCACGGTGCGCTTGCCGAAGTTCAGCGGACGCACGGTCTGCAGGTCGATCGTGCCGGACAGGCCCTGGCCGATCAGGCCCGCGTCCGGCGTCTTGTAGATGGTCACGCCCGACAGCAGTTCGGACGGGTACTGGTCGAACTCCACGCTGCGGTTGTCGCCGGTGGAGACCTGCTCGCGGCCGTTCAGCAGCGTGGTCGCGAAGTCGGGCGACAGGCCACGCACGGAGATCACCTGCGCGCGGCCGGCCACGCGCTGGGCGGCCAGGCCAGGCAGGCGGGCGATGGATTCGGCGATCGATACGTCCGGCAGCTTGCCGATGTCCTCGGCGGAGATGGCCTCGACGATGGACGTGGCGTCCTTCTTGACGGAGATCGCATCCTCGATACCGCGACGGATGCCCGTCACGGTCACGGTGGTCATGGGGGCCGGCGACGCGTCGGCCTGGGTGGTCTGTGCTTGTGCTGCGGCCGGATTGGCCAGCGCAGCGACGAAGAGCGCGCAGCCGGCGGCCACAGGGCTCAGTTGCAGGGCTGTGCGCGTGCTGCGCTCAGGCGCGAAGAATTTCATCAAAGTCCCCTCACTAAACTAACGATTTTTCCCGCACCAGCCGCACATGGGCTTGAAGGCATCGGCCTAACTGAACTACACGGGAATCCAAGGTATGCGGCCGCTCTTTTAGACGTCCTGCAAGAATTTTGTACTAAAACTAGATTGGGTGTCAATTAAAGTTCTGTCCGGACACGAGGATTTATGCACGCTCCAGGGGCGCGAGAGTGCGGCAACGCCATGCCCGTTGTATTTCGGGTACAGGCGAGGCCCCTCCTGGATGTAGGCCAACTACAGAAATCAGCTGTCAAATCGCCGTTTAGGCTGATTTTTGTAGTGAATCTGAAAAAATCATTGCCGGCTGTACTCCGACTACGCGTTGTTTCCTAGGGACACGTACCTGTTTGATCCGTAGGAGGAAGCATAGTATTCTTGTCGAAATAACAGCCTGAACAAGGTGATAACGGTTTGTAGTCCCGCTACTTTACCCGATGGAGACCACGGTGGAGCGCACCGTCGCGCTGGACGGATTGGACGGTGCCCGCAACGCAATCCCGGCCGCCGCACCCTGGCACACCTGGGCCTTACCGGACGCGTCCCTGGCTGCGGTGCCAAGAGTCCGGCCAGGCCCGACCCGCCTGGAGATGTCGCCAGCGGCGCCGTTTTCGACCTGTCCGGCGACACCGTCGCGCTGCCGGCCCGCAGCGCCCCCATACTGGAGCTCGAATGATGCAACGCACCCCGATCGCCCTCGCCCTGCTGGCGCTTGCCACGCTCAGCCACACCCACGCAGGCGAACAGACGCTGAGCTTGGGCGCCTGGGGCAAGCAGGCTACGGTGCGCTTCAGCAGCGCCGGCGAGGACGCGGCCGCGCCGCGCGGCTACACGCAGACGACGGACCTGCCGCTGCGGCCGGGCGATCCGCAAACGGTGCGCTACACCGAGCAGCCCGACCTGCCGCGCGTGCGCAGCGGCAGCCTGGCGTTCGACGCACTGTTCGCGCTGGCCGGCGCCGAGATGAAACAGAACGCCGTGACGGCCATCCGCGACGACAGCTACAACGGCGGCCAACCCGTCCCCTGCCCCTGCTTCGAGACGGGCGAGAAATGGCATTACGTGTGGACGCGCGACCTGTCGTACGCGGCCGACCTGGGCCTGGCGCTGCTGGACCAGGCACGGGTACGCGACTCGCTGCTGTTCAAGCTGTCCGGCTACCGGGCCGGCGTGACGAAGGCGCCACAGGCGGCCGGCACGGCGGACGGCCTGCAGATCGTGCAGGACACGGGCAGCGGCGGCAGCTGGCCTGTCAGCACGGACCGCGTGGCGTGGGCGTTCGGGGCGGATGCGGCGTTGAAGACGCTCGCGCCGGCCGAACGTGCCGCCTTCGCCTCGACCGCCCTGAAGGCGCTGGCCAACACGATCGAGAACGACCGCATCGCCGCGTTCGACGCGGCCGCCGGCTTGTACAACGGCGAGCAGTCGTTCCTCGACTGGCGCGACCAGACCTATGCGGCCTGGGTGCCCGCCAACCTGCCCCACATGGCGACGTCGAAGGCGCTGTCCACCAACGTGGCCCACTACCAGGCGCTGACACTGGCAGCGCGGCTGGCGCGCGAAGCTGGCGACACGGCGAACGTGCAGCGCTGGGAAGGCTGGGCGGCGCAGTTGAAGGACGCCATCAACGCCCGCTTCTGGCTGGCCGATGCGGGCATGTATGCGAGCATGACGGCGGGTCATTTCGATGGCGCGCCCCTGCACAGGTTCGACTGGCTGGGCCAGGCGCTTGCCATCGTCACCGGCATCGCCGATCCCGAGCAGGCCCGCAGCATCCTGGCCCGTTATCCGCACGGCCCGATGGGCGCGCCCGTGATCTGGCCGCAGCAGCCGGGCCAGCCCGTGTATCACAGCCGCGCGATCTGGCCGTTCGTGACCGCCTACGGGCTGCACGCGGCGATCGCCAACAGCAACGTGGCGGTGGCCGATGCCGCATACGACACGCTGATACGCGCCGCCGCGGTGACGGGTTCGAACATGGAGAACCTGGAGTGGCTGTCCGGACAGCCGCTGCTGCAGCATCCCGGCCATCCGGAGCTGGACGGCCCGGTGGTCAACTCGCGCCGCCAGCTGTGGTCCGTCGGCGGCTACCTGGGCGCCGTCATCTCGGGCGTGTTCGGCGTCGATGCCACGCATGACGGCCTGGTCGTCCGCCCGTTCATCACGGCCCGCCTGCGCGGTGAATTGTTCCGGGACAGCGACAGCCTGACCTTGTCCAACCTGACCGTGCGCGGCAAGCGCCTGCACGTACGGATCGCGCTGCCGCCACCGGCCCAGGTCGACGGTTTCCACACCGTCAAGGCAGTCACGCTGAACGGCAAGGAGGCCAATTTTCCTGTCAAGTGGGACGAGCTGCCGGACGACGCGCGGATCGAAATCACGCTGGGCGAGCTGCAGCCGGGCCGCCAGGAGATCACCCGCGTAGCCGCCGCGCCGCTGGCCCAGGACAGCCGGGTCACCGCGCCACCGGAACCCGCCATCGCGGCGCTGCGCCGGGCCGACGGCAAGGCCGTGCTGACGGTCGGCGGCACCATGCCGGCCGGCGTCGCGTTCAACGTCTGGCGTGACGGCCGGGCCGTCGCGAAGGGCGTCACCGCGCGCAGCTGGACCGATCCGCGACCGACCGCGGGTTCGTGCTATGCCATCGAAGCCGTCCACGTGGCCACGGGGCTGCGCAGCCACCACAGCGCGCCGGCCTGCCTGGGCGAGCCGGACGCGATCGTCGTCGAACGCAGCCTGCCGGACTGGGGCAAGCCGGACGACCGGCTGACGGTCGGCGACATCGACGTGACAAAGGCCGGCACCTACCAGGTGCAGGTCCGCTACCGCAACAACGCCAACCGCATCAACCTCGGCATCAGCGGCGGCGTGAAATGGCTGCGCGTGATGGATGGCGGCGGCACGGTCGTGGCCGAGGGCGTCGTGCAATTGCCCCACACGCCGGCGGGCGCGGCACTGTATTCCACGCCACTGCCGGTGCGCCTGCAGCCGGGCCGCCATGCCGTGCAGCTGTCCGACTTCCATAACATGAGCTACCTGCAGTCGAATGCGACCTACGCGGACGCGGGCGGCACGGCGGGGCCGTCGAATCGCTTCGACGTGCTGGGCCTGCGCCTGCTGCCCACGGCCGCCAGCACCCTGCCCGCCGTCGCGCGCGGCACGCTGGAGCTGATCGAAAAGGTACGCTCGCCGCAACTGGGCAACGAACGCACGCTGCGCGTATGGCTGCCGCCCGGCTACGCCGCCAATCCGGGCAAGCGCTACCCGGTGCTGTACATGCACGACGGCCAGAACCTGTTCGACCCGAAGACGGCCTACAGCACGGAATGGCACATCGACGAAGTGGCGGACCGGCTGGCCGCCAACGGCGCGATGCGCGAAATCATCGTCGTGGGCATCGACAATACGCCGGACCGGGTGGCCGAGTACACGGAATGCTGCGACGCCCGCTGGGGCGGCGGCAAGGTGGCCGGGTATGCGGCGTTTGTCGTCGATACCGTCAAGCCGCTGGTGGACGCGCGTTACCGTACGCTGCCCGGACGCGAGCACACGGCCGTCATGGGCTCGTCGATGGGCGGCCTCGCGTCCGTCGCCATCGCCGAGCGCTACCCGCAGCGCTTCGGCATGGCCGGCAGCCTGTCCGGCTCGTTCTGGTGGAACAACGGCACCCAGATCGAGACGGCGCCGGCGCGGTTGCCCGTGCGCTTCTACCTCGACGCCGGCACGGCGATGGACGGCGTCGAGTTCAGCCGGGCCTATCGCTCGGCGCTGCTGGCGCGTGGCTACCGTGACGGGCGCGACCTGCTGTATCACGAGGACGTGGGCGGCATCCACAACGAGCGCGATTGGGCCAGCCGGGTGCATCGGGCGCTGACGTGGTTTTTCCCGGCCACCGGCGTCCGCGGCCCGGGGTCTGTCTCCGGTAAGTGACTGCTGGAGAGGCGTCGTTGGCTTTGTCAGGGGGACTGACCCCGGTTTTTCCACGGCGCCGATGAAAACCGGGGTCAGTCCCTTGCAGGGACAGACCCCAGGCCGAATCCGATGCGGTAGACGTTGGTCCACCGCGTCTCCTCCCCCAGCTGCGTCAGCTCGACGAATTCCAGCCCGAGCTTCTGCAGCATGGCGTTGGACGGACCGTTCTGGGGCGACGTGATGCCGTACAGCTGCGGCAGGCGCAGCGTGTCGCGTGCATGGGCCAGCACCGCCGCCGCGGCTTCGTATGCGTAGCCCTGGCCCCAGTAGGCCGGCCGCAGCGCGTAGCCGATGTCGGTGTCGGGCAGCGTGTCGCGCCGGATCAGGCCGCACAGGCCCAGCAGCGCTTCGTCGGCGCGGCGCTGCACCACGTACAGCGAGTAGCCCAGGCGTGCCTGCATCTGCATCGCGCCCGTCTCGATATTGGCGCGCGCCTCCTGCAGCGTGCGGATGCCCTTGTCGCCGATATGCTCGATCCACGAGGGATCGTTGACGAGCTCCAGGTAGAACGGTGCGTCGTCCGTGTGCAGCGTGCGCAGCACGAGCCGGGACGTTTCCAGCACGATCATCGCGGCACCTGCGGGCGCGACGCCAGCCGGAAGTCCACCTGCGCGCGACGGCCCGGCAGGTTCAGCGCGGCGACCGGCCGCGGCGTCTCGGCCACGACCACGCCGCGCCGCATGACAAGGCGGCGCGCCGCGCGCAGCCGGATCGCCTCGACCGGGTCGGCGGCGTCGAGCAGCACCAGGTCGGCATGGCAGCCGGGCGCGATGCCGTAGCCCTCCAGGCCGAGGATGCGCGCCGGGGTGGCGGTGACGGCATCGAAGCATGCGCGCATGGCCTGCTGGCCCGTCATCTGCGCCACGTGCAGTCCCATGTGCGCCACCTCCAGCATGTCGCCCGAGCCCATGCCGTACCAAGGATCGAGCACGCAGTCGTGGCCGAACGCGACGTCGACGCCGGCCGCCATCAGCTCCGGTACACGCGTCATGCCGCGCCGCTTCGGATAAGTGTCGTGGCGCCCCTGCAAGGTGATGTTGATCAGCGGATTGGCGATGGCAGCCACGCCGCTTTGCGCGATCAGCGGCAGCAGCTTGCTGACGTAGTAATTGTCCATCGAATGCATCGACGTCAGGTGCGAGCCGGCCACGCGGCCGTGCAGGCCCAGGCGGTGCGTCTCGGCCGCCAGCGTCTCGATGTGGCGCGACAGCGGATCGTCCGACTCGTCGCAATGCATGTCCACGCGCAGCCCCTGCTGCGCGGCGAACTCGCACAGGATGCGGATCGACTCGGCGCCGTCGGCCATCGTGCGCTCGAAGTGGGGAATGCCGCCGACGACGTCCACGCCCTGCCCGATCGCCCGCTTCAGGTTGGCCAGCGCGGTCGGGCTGCGCAGCAGGCCGTCCTGGGGAAACGCCACCAGTTGCAAGTCCAGGTAGGGCGCCACGCGACGCTTCACGTCCAGCAGGGCCTCCACCGCCAGCAAGCGGTCGTCGCAGATATCGACGTGGCTGCGGATCGCCAGCAGCCCGCGCGCGACGGCCCAGTCGCAGTAATGCATGGCGCGTTCGACCAGCGCCTCTTGCGTCAGGTCAGGCTTCAGCTCGCCCCACAGGGCGATCCCTTCCAGCAGCGTGCCGCTGGCGTTCACGCGTGGCAGGCCGTAGCTCAGCGTTGCGTCCATGTGAAAATGGGCATCGACGAACGGCGGCGTGACGAGGTCCCCGCCCGCGTCGATCTCGCGCGCGCCTTGCGCGGCGAGCCGGGGCACGACGGCGGTAATGCGGCCGCCGTCGATGCCGATATCGATACCGGTACGGCCGTCCGGCAGGGTGGCGTTGCGGATCACTGCATCCATCGGTGTGCTCCCAGCATGGTGGTGCCCGATTGTAGGCAAAGCTGCCGGGTTCGTGCAAACAATATGCCGGCAACGCATCGTGCCAGCTCGCAATGTTGCAGCGCATAAATCAAGCACCCGGCAGACGGACGCTCCCGGGTGGAAAGTGCTTTGCAATGCGGGCGATCGTCGCTAGAATGCTTTTATTGCAACGCACCATTCCCCCAGTTTCGTCCGCACCATCCCCAATCCCAGGAGTGCTTATGACTTCGATTACCGAGCAATTGTCCGCAACGAGCAAGTCGCAACTTGAAACGCAACTGAACCTGATGGACGCTGTACTGCGCAAATCCGTGGAAGGCGTGCAGCAGGTCGCCGCACTGAACCTGCACACGGCCCGCAACGTGTTCGAGCGCGGCACGAACTCGGCGCGCGAGCTGCTGGCCGCGAAGGACCCGCGCGAGATCCTGGCGCTGGCCACCAGGCCGCTGCCCACCGTCGAAGGCCTGCTGGCCTACAGCCGCGAGCTGTTCAGCATTGCCAGCCGCGCCCAGGCCGAGCTGCTGCAGTCGGCCAGCACGCAATTCCGCGCCCCCGCCACCGCGCTGGTGCTGGGCGCTCCGGCGCCGGCCGTCGCCGAGGCGCCCGCGCAGGTAGCGGCCCATGCCGGCGAGGCCGCCAACGCGGCGGTCCACCAGGTCGCCGACAACGTCCAGGCAGCCTCCGAAGCGATCGCGCGCTCGGCGCAGGAGGCAACCCAGGAAACCATCCACGCCGCCACCCAGGCCACCACGCAGGCGGCCCAGGAAGCGGCTGCCGTGGCGCGTGAAGCCGCCCGCGGCGCAGTCGAAGCGGCACCGCCCGTGGTGCAGGCAACGGAGCACGTGGCGGAAGCGGCGGCCGATAACGTCGCGCAGGCCACCGAAGCGATTGTGGCCGCCGTGGCCGAAGCGGCACCGGTGACGCCGACAGCGCAGGCGGACGACGGCGCAGGCTCGCCGAAAACCAACCGCGGCCGCCCGGCCGCCAAGCCGGTCGCCCAGGCGCTGGCCGACATCGCCGACAAGCCGGCTACCACGCTGAAGTCGGTGCCGGGGAAGCAGCAGCCCCGCAAGTAAGGAAACGCTGGCAAGACCCGTGGGGACAAGCACCGATCTCGAGTCGAAGGCTCGAAGATCGTGCTTGTCCCCGGTGCCTTCGGCACTAACCACTGCCCCGTCCGACACGATCGAAATGCCTGATGTATCCTGACGGCCTTCGTCAAGGATATGTCATGAGTTTAACGAGACTGATCGCCGGCTTCGTGCGCTCGCATTGGCGCGCGTACGCCGGCGCCGCGGTCATGCTGGTCGGCGTGGCCCTGATCGCCATCTGGATTCCCCGCAAGGTCGGCGCCATGATCGACGCGCTGGCGGCACACCAGCTCACGCGCGACGGGCTGCTGGCCGACATCGGCCTGCTGCTGCTGGTCGGCGTGGCCAACTACGCGCTGCGCGTGGCGTGGCGCATCCGGCTGTACTCGGCCGCCTACCGCCTTGGCGTCGAACTGCGCACGCGCTTCTACCGGCGGCTGGCCCTGCAGGGCCCTGCGTTCTACCAGAAGCAGCGCACCGGCGACCTGATGGCGCTGGCCACCAACGACATCGACGCCATCGAGATGGCCGCCGGCGAGGCGATGCTGGCCGGCTTCGACGGCACGCTGACCCTCGTCATGGTGCTGGGCGTGATGACCTTGGGCGTCGACTGGCGCCTGGCACTCGTCGCCCTGCTGCCCTTCCCGTTCATGGCGTATGCGTTCTGGCGCATCTCTTCGCATATCCATACGGCGTCCGCGGACTCGCTGAAGCGCTTTTCCGCGCTGAACGACCACGTGCAGGAGACCCTGTCCGGCGTGCGCACGCTGCGTACCCTGGGGTTGGAAGCGCGCAGCGCCGCCGCGTTCGGCGAGCTGGCCGGCAAGGCGGCCAATGCCAGCCTGACGGCGCAGCGCTGGGAAGCGGCCTACGAACCGGCGGTAGGGCTGGCGCTGACGGCGGCCACCGGGTTGACGCTGGGCGTGGGCGGCTACCTGGTGTGGCAGGACCAGCTCACCATCGGCGCGCTGACCAGCTTCTCGATGTACCTGGGCCAGCTGATCTGGCCCATGTTCGCCGCGGGCTGGGTGCTGTCGCTGATCGAACGGGGCCGCGCCGCGTGGGCGCGGCTGGACCCGATGCTCGCTGCGCCGCTGTCGATCGACGACGAGGGCAGCGTGGCACGCCTGGCGCCGGGCGAACTGGTGCTGGACGACGTCACCGTCTGCTATCCGGGCCAGAACGAACCGGCGCTGGCGGGCGTCTCGCTGCGCCTGCAGCCGGGCCAGACGCTCGGTCTCGTCGGCCCCACCGGCGCCGGCAAGTCCACGCTGCTGCGCGTGCTGCTGCGCCAGCTGACGCCCCGCTCGGGCAGCGTGCGCTGGGGCGGCCATGCACTGGACGACTACACGTTGAAAGCGCTGCGCGACGCGATCAGCTGGGTGCCGCAGGAGTCGTTCCTGTTCTCCGCCTCGATCGCCGAGAACATCGCGTTGGCGCGGCCGGACGCGACGCGGCAGGAAGTGGAGCACGCGGCCGACCTGGCGGCCATCCACGACGACATCCGCCTGTTCCCGCACGGGTACGAGACGGAGGTGGGCGAGCGTGGCATCACGCTGTCCGGCGGCCAGCGCCAGCGCGTGGCGATCGCCCGCGCGCTGCTGTCCGACAACGACCTGCTGCTGCTGGACGACGCGCTGTCCGCCGTCGACACGGGCACCGAGACACGCATCCTCGAACACCTGGAAGAGCTGCGGCGCGAACGGCCGCAACGCAGCGCCATCATCGCCAGCCACCGGCTGTCGGCCGTGGTCAATGCCGACCGGATCGTCGTGCTGAAGGCGGGGCGCATCGTGGAGGCGGGCACGCACGACGAACTGCTCGCGCTGGACGGCTGGTATGCCAGCCAGTGGCGCTACCAACAACTGGAGGCCAGCCTCGATGCACTCTGACGCCACCGCCGCCGAGAAACGCGACCAGAAAGCCCTGATGCGGCGCGCCTTCGGCCTGTTGCGCCGCGCCGCCCTGCCGGACCGCCACCACCTGGGCTGGGCCGTGTTGTGGCTGGGCTGCGCGGCCGGCCTGGAAGTCATCGGCCCGCTGCTGGGCAAGCGGCTGATCGACGAGCACCTGCTGCCGCGCGCGCTGGACTGGACCGCGATGTCCCTGCTGCTGGGCGGCGTCGTGCTGACCGGCTGGGCCGCCAGCTGGCTGCGCTACCTGCAGCTGACGCGCCTGTCCGGCCTGGCGATGCGCTCCGTGCAGCGCCTGCGCGAACAGGTCTATGGCCACGTGCTGCGCTTGCCGATGGCGTTCTTCGACCGCGCCATCACGGGCCAGCTGGTCTCGCGCGTAACCAACGACACGGAAGCCGTCAAGGGCCTGTACATCCAGGTGCTGTTCGTGATCCTGGACAGCACCATTGTCCTGATCGGCACGATCGCCGCGATGGCGTGGCTGGACTGGCGCCTGATGCTGATCGTCGTCGCGCTGATGCCCTTCGTGCTGCTGATCGTATGGCTGTACCAGCGCCTGTCCGCGCCGGCCGTGACGCGCGCGCGCCAGTTGCGCAGCGACATCAACGCGCAGATGGCCGAGTCGATCGGCGGCATGACCGTGCTGCAGGCGAACAATGCCGGGCAGCGCTTTGCCGAGCGCTTCGCGGCCACGAATGCCGAACATTACACGCAACGGGTGGCCGAGATCCGCGCCAATGCCTGGCTGCTGCGCCCCGCGCTGGACATGCTGAACGTGGTGCTGCTGGCGGCCGTGATCTGGTTCTTCGGCCAGCGCGGCGGCAGCGGCGCGCTGGACGCGGCCGAGGTGGGCGTGCTGTACGCCTTCATCAACTACATCGCCCGCGTGATCGAGCCGCTGATCCAGATCACCATGCAGTTCAGCCAGTTGCAGCAGTCCGTCGTCGCCAGTGCCCGCGTCGCCGGCCTGCTGGACGAGGCGGGCGCGCCCGAACATGGCAAACCCCGCGGCAAGGCCGCGGCCAATGCCGCCGCCGATGGCCCGGCGATCGCCATCCGCCACCTCGATTTCGCCTACATCGACGACCAGCGCGTGCTGCACGACCTGTCGCTGGACATCCCGCAAGGCGCCTTCTTCGGCATCGTCGGCCATACGGGCAGCGGCAAGTCCACGCTGCTGTCGCTGCTGCTGCGCTACTATCCGGCGCGCCACGGCAGCATCCTGATGAACGGCGTGCCGCTGGACGACATCGACATCGAACAGTTCCGCGCCGACGTGGGCCTGGTGCCGCAGGACCCGTTCCTGCTGGCCGCCTCCGCATACGAGAACATCGACATGGGGCGGGGCCTGCCGCGCGCACGCATCGAGGCGGCAGCCCGCGCGGCCCATGCGCACGACTTCATCACCGCGCTGGAAGACGGCTACGACACGCTGCTGGGCGAAGGCGGCTCGCGCCTGTCCTCCGGCCAGAAGCAACTGATCGCCATCGCCCGCGCGTTGGCCGGCGAACCGCGCATCCTGCTGCTGGACGAAGCCACGTCGCGCATCGACAGCCAGACGGAACAGATCGTGCAGGAAGCACTGAACGAATTGCGCGGCCGGGTGACGATCGTGGCCATCGCGCACCGCCTGTCGACGATCCGCGAGGCCGACCGCATCGTCGTCCTCAATCACGGCCGCATCGAGGAAACCGGCTCGCACGATACCCTGATGCAGATCGAAGGTGGCCTGTACCAACGTTTGTATTTATTGCAACAATTAGCGGCCTGATATGGGTTTTATTGCCGAGCGCACGCAACAATAACCAGGCTGCAATGTCGGCAATTCAACTGTGTTGCGTAAAAGCGTAACCGAAGTCACGAATGCGGCAAATTACTGTTGTGTGAATCGTTCTGTGGTGCAACAGGCATATAATGCTCCGACACGTGGCGCCCAGCTCCAGCGCCGTGCAGCTCAAGGACGGCAAAGTTGGCAGGCATCCCACATTCTCCGCGACAGACATCGTTGACCCGCAGGCTGCGACAGCTTGCGGCGGCCGCGGTGCTGGCGCCTGCCCTGGCATTCGGGCAGGCCGACGTGCCGGCGCAACTGCAGGAGATCCGCGAGGCCATGCGCTACGTGCCGGACAAGGCCTTGCAGCAATTGCAGACGCTCGAGCCAAAGGCCCGTGCCAGCGGCATCGCCACGCGGGCCGAATTCCTTATGCTTTACAGTAACAGCCTGCAGGCGACCGGCGACGTCCAGCGCGGCCTGGCCGTCGCCGACGAGCTGATTGCGCTGGGCCGCCAGTTGCGCGACAACGGGGCCCTGGCCAAGGGACTGCTGGCGCGCAGCTATGCGCTGTACCAGCTGGCGGACCTGAAGGGCGCCCACGCTGCCGCGTTCGAAGCGGAGCGCGTGGCGTTCCGCACCCAGGACCGGACGCTGCACGTGCATACGCTGATCACGGCGGGCCAGTCCTACCAGGAAGACGGCAATTATCCGGCCGCCCTGCCCAAGCTGCAGGAAGCGGTCGACCTGGCGCGCCGCATCGAGGGCAACCGGCTGCCGCTGGCCAGCGCGCTGAACGCGCTGGTATTCCTGTACGTGAACATGCGCCAGTTCGACAAGGGCTGGGAGCTGCAGCAGGAATCGGTGACGGTGGCCAAGTCGATCAATTCGCCCGGCCGCGTAGCCGATGCGCTCAGCATGGAATACGCGCTGGGGATCGAGTCGAACCAGCCGCAGCGTGCCCGCCGCGCGCTGCTGGAAGGTTTGGCGGTCGAGCGCAAGATGGGTGCGCGCCAGATGATCGCCACCACGCTCGTCAACCTGGCCGACAGCTACCTGAAGGAACACGATTACGTGCGCGCGCTGGATTACTCGAACCAGTCGCTGAAGGCGGCCATCGACGTGCGCAGCACCACCGACATCGCCACTTCGCGCATCAACCTGGGCCAGGCCTACCTGGGCCTGGGCCGCATCGCCGAGGGCAAGACGCAGTTCGAGGCCGGCCTGGCGGAATACGACAAGGCTGGCGACAAGCCGGAACTGCAGGCAGTGCTGATGGAATACGGCGGCGCGCTGGAACGTGCGGGCGACTACAAGGGCGCCGTCGAGGCGTACCACCGCGAGCGCGCGCTGACCAACGAAATGTTCGCCAAGCAGCGCCAGAAGGACGTGCTGGAGCTGCAGCAGAAATACGACACGGAGAAGAAACAGCGCCAGATCCAGGCGCTGCGGCAGGACAACCGCGTCAAGAGTGCGGAGCTGGACAACCGCCGCTTGCAGCAGCGCGTCTGGTGGCTGCTGGCCGTGGTGTCCGCGCTGGTGGCGGCCATCGTCGGCCTGCTGTACCGCAAGGTGCGTACGGCCAATGCCCAGCTGGAGGTAAAGAACCTCGAGCTCAAGCAGCAAAGCTCGCTCGATCCGCTGACGTCGCTGTACAACCGCCGCCACTTCCAGGAATTCATGCGCGGCCACGCCACGGTCGAGCGCCGCGTGACGGGCGACGATACGGTCGGCGCGCTGTTCCTGATGGACGTCGACCACTTCAAGAACGTCAACGATACGTACGGCCACGCGGCCGGCGACGCGGTGCTGCGGATGATCGCGGAAAACCTGCGCGTGGCGCTGCGCGAGACGGACATGATCGTGCGCTGGGGCGGCGAGGAGTTCCTGGCATTCCTGCCGGCCGTGTCGCGCCAGAGCGTCGACGAGGTGGCGCGCCGCATCCTCTACACGATCTCGTCGCAGTCGCTGCAATACCAGGGCATCACGATTCCCGTCAACGTCTCGGTCGGCTTCGCGCCGTTCCCGCTGGTGCCCGGGGACACGCCGCTGTCGTGGGAACGCGCCGTCAACCTGGTGGACATGGCGCTGTACCTGGCCAAGGCGCACGGCCGCAACCGCGCCTACGGCGTGTGCGGCTTCGCCAACTTCAGCCAGACGACGATGGAATCGATCGAGCAGGACCTGGAGCGCGCGTGGCGCAACGGCTTTGTCGAGCTGTCGGTGGTACTGGGCGGTCCGCACGGGGCGCCGCCGCCGGTCGAGACTTGCGGCGGCAGCAACGTGGTGCCGTTGAAGGGTGGGCGCCGGAGCAAGGCGCGCTAGGTCCAGGATCTGTCCCCGCAGGGGACAGATCCCGAAGTCTGCCCGCGGGACGGCGCGCCGGGCACCTGTCCCCGCTGTTTGCTTCTATTTGCCCTTCGGCTTGGCCGGTTCCTCATCCTCCCGCGCATCGCGGGCATTGGCCTGGATCTTCTCGCCGGCCCGCTCCAGCTTGCGGCCGACGGCATCGGCCGCCTTGTCGAGATGCTCCCCCGCCTTGTCGGCAAATTCGTCCAGTTCCTCTCCCGTCTTCGCAGCCGCCACCTTCAGTTCCCGGTTGGCCTTCTTCAGCTCGGCCGCGGCCTTCTTGGTTGCCTGGTCCAGCTCGCGGCCGGCCCGTTCGGCCGGACCGTCGACCCGCCGGTCCTCGTCCTTCTGGCAGCCCGCCAGCGCCGCCGACAGCAGCGCCAGGGGGACTACAAGGCGCAGCAAGCGTGATGTAAGCAGCATGGTACCTCCTTCGCGCACGTTGCCAGAAGTCTAGCAAACTTTGCGCGACCACCGCGCCGCGCTGGCGGATGCCGCCGGCACGTTACTGGCAGGTTGCGTTCACCCAGCGGTTGCCGCCGGCCAGGCAGCGCTGGTAGTCGCGGTCGAGTCCCGCGGCACGGGCGCGCAACGCCTCGCAGCCAGACCCGCCCAGTGTCGCGCACTGGGCAGCCTTGCCCATGGCGCCCCGGTAATTGGCCTGGGCGATGTCGCGCTCGGCCTCCACACGCAGGCGCTGCGCCTCGCCCTGGTCCGGCGCAACGAACGTGGCCGTGGAAATCGCCCGCGCGGGGGCCGGAGTGGCGGTCGAGGTCACGCCACCGCCGCTTTCCAGCATGGTCGACTCCAGCAGCCGCGACAGCTCTTCCCGCAGCGCCTCGATCCGCGGCTGCGCTTCCGGGCGTTTCAGCTTGTCGGCGGCGTCCAGCTTGTTCTGGACACAGGTGCGGTCCTTGCGCTTCAGGCAGGCGTTGGCATCGTCCAGCAGCTTCTCGGCCCGGCGCGCGTCGATGCGCTCGCGCCATTCGCGCGTGTCGTCGTCCTCGCCCCACTTGCGGACAAAGGTGCCGAGCCGCGTCGCTGCCTTGTCCAGCGTGCCGGCCGCCAGCGCCGCTTCCAGGCCCTTGCGAGCCTCGGTCCAGGCCTTGGGGCGCTGCTGCTTGCGTTCGCACGCGGGCGCCGCGGCCGAGATCGCGGCCTGCAGCTTGCGCAACTGTTCGCCGCTGGCCTTGTCGGCCCGCAGCGCCGCCAGCTCCGTGCGCGCGTCGGCGATCTTGCATTGCTCGGCCAGCGCGGCGGCTTCGTCGACGCGCCGGTCCAGCTTTGCCGTCGGATCGCCCGGCTTGACGAGGAACCAGACCGCCAGCAGGAACAACGCCACCATGAACCACGTCAGCTTGCCGACCGGCTTGCGCAGCGGTGGCGCGGCCGGATTGGCGGCCGGATTCGTGGCCGGATTCGGGGCCGAATATGCAGCCGAACCGGCAGCGGCAGGCGCCGGCTGCGGTGGCTCGACGGGACGCGCTGGCGACACCGGGGCGTGCGCGGACGGCGGGGTGGCACCCGGCGTAGCGATGCCCGGCGTAGCCGGCCGTGGCGGCGCGACCGGTGGGACGGCCGGCGGCGCCGCAACGGGCGGCGCCGCCCGGGTGGCCGCGGCCTGCCCGGTACCGCAATACGGGCAGAACCCGACCTGGCGGGGGAACGTCCTGCCGCAGCCCCCGTTCACACAACGATAATCCACGCTGGTTCCTCTTCCTTTTCCTCTTCCTTACTCCGGGTCCGGGATCTCGTCGGCCGGGTCGGGAATGGCCGACGCGAACAGCACCGCCAGCTGCGGGAGCTCGCGCGCGTGCTTCCATTGATCCACGTGCGGCACCCAGCGCATGTCCCAGACCTTGGTGGCGCCGTCGACCTCGCCGCGCGCCACGCGCTGGGCCAGCTCCTGCACCGTGTACGGCCCCTGCTGCATGCGGTTGACGAACACCTTGTACAGCGCCGTATCGGCGGCCGGCACAGCAGGATTGGCGGCACCCGTGGAGGCGGCCGTGGCGCCAGGTACGGCGCCAGCCAGCAAGTGCACCGCCGTCGCCTCGCTGGCCAGGTATTCCGGCCGCACCACGCGCTTGTCGGTGGCGTGCTGCACTTCCCACGGGTAGGCGTCATGGGCGGAACCCGCCACCACGTCGCTCCACTGCGCCAGCAGGTCCAGCGCCTTCTCTTCCAATGCCGGCAGGCCGGCCTCGGTGGCGGCGGCGCGGCGCAGCCACTCGTCGTGCAGGCGCTTCGCCGTGATGTTCGGCAGCGATGGCGACGGCAGTTCCGCGCCCGTCTCGTCCACTTCCAGCTTGGGCTGGTAGACGCGCTGCTGGTAATGCCGCATCAGCGCCGCCAGCAGCAGCATCTGGTGCGGCCCCATGCGCGCCAGGCGCTGCTGCACGGCCGTGACGATCTGCTCGCGGTAGAACGCCGGCAGGCCGTTGGAGCGGATGGCGAATTCGTTCCCCACCTGCAGCCATTCGCCGGAGCCGTGCTCCACCTCGAACAGGTACTGGCCGCGCGGCTGGAACGTCGCTTCGCGGTCGGCCAGGTCGGCCTTGCGTTTCAAGACACCGGTGGCGACGGCCTGCAGGAACCATTCGTAGTCGTCGGCCAGCCGGTTCAGTTCATCCATGTTGGGCGCGATTGGATGGCGGAAGCGCGTCGCATCGAAATGCAGGTGCGTCGGGATCTTCGGGTTCTCGATCTGGTACGACGTACGCCATGTCGGCAGGCCGCGCAGCACCGTCATCGGGAAGCCGGACAGCTCGATGTAGCACACCGCCCGGCCGCCGATGCCCGTGTTGACGATGTTGACCAGGTCGCCGTGGAAGAAGCCCGTCGGCACGGCTGCGCGGATCTCCACTTCCAGCCGGCGCCACGCAGTGGCGTCGCCGACCCCGATGAAGCACTTGAACTGGTCGGCATTCGGTGTGAACTCGGCCGAGAAGCGCGCGTTCACCCATGGCATGGCGCTCCTCAGCCACTCGTTGAAGATGCGCTGGCGCTCCTGCGCCGACAGCGCCAGCAGCCGCTCCAGCAGCGGATCGGCCGGCGCCTCGCCGGTCGCCGCGACCTCGTCGGCCGTCAGCTGCGTCTGGGCGCGGCGGAACAGCTTCAGCAACAGCGCGGCGCGCAGCTTCTCGTCGCCCAGTTGCGGGAACAGCCGCGCCGAGCCGCCGAATTCGGCCAGTACTTCCTCGCTCCAGGCGCTGACGTCGCCGGTCAGCTGCACCGGTTCGGGCAGCACGTCGGCCGCCAGTTTCATGTACGTCGCATGCTCGTGCTGCGCATCGGCGCGCAGCTGCGCGATGCGCTGGTCGACGGCGCCCAGCATGGCCTCCACGCAGCGGCGCCCCTCCTGGAACTCGCCCGCGATGCCGGACCAGACGGCGCGACCGCGCTCGTCCACGGATTGCACGTCGCCCAGCCAGGCCGACAGGGAGCGCAGCACTTCCGTGGCCTGTCCGGCCGCCACGGCCAGCAAGTGGAAGCGCAGGTAGTCGGAGATGTCGCGCTTCAGGTGCACGATCACTTCGCGCGCCTGGGCGCCGGCATTGATCCACTTGTTGGACGCCTGCGCCAGGTTGTTCAGCGATTCCTCCACCTGGCGCGTGCGCAGCGCATCGCGCAGTTCGCGGTAGCGCCGCGCGTTGTGCTCCATGTGCGGCAGGTCGCGCTGGGCGATGCGGGCCTTGATCTGCTCCAGCAGGGTCAGCACGAATTCCAGGCCGCCCTGCTTGCGGTCGTCCAGCAATGCGTACAGGCGCTCGCGCACGCGGCCCTTCATGCGCACCAGCAGTTCCTGGGTATGGCGCTTGAGGCGGTCCTCGCTCGTTTCGGCGATGGCACCGGCCTCGCGGATGGCGTCGCGTTCCAGGTGCGGCAACAGCTCGGCCACTTTCTCGCGCCAGATCTTCAGGTCGTACCCGCCCGTGATGCGGTCGACTTCCATCTGCACCTTCGACTCGACCCGTTCGAGCAGCGAGCGCTGGTCCTTGTCCATCAGCAGGTGGTCCGACAGCGCGTATTCCTGGAACGGCGTGACGTCCACCGTGCCCTTGCGGAAGTCGGGAAACTCGTCGAACGGGCGCTCGGCCATCAGCATCTGCTCGCGCATGAAGACGTCGCGTTCCTGGTCGCCGGCGCGGCGGCCCTGGGCGCCATCGGTGCCGGCGATGCCGAAGAACGCCTTGACCATCAATGCCGCCAG
Organism: Pseudoduganella chitinolytica; assembly: GCF_029028125.1. Lineage (GTDB taxonomy): Bacteria > Pseudomonadota > Gammaproteobacteria > Burkholderiales > Burkholderiaceae_D > Rugamonas > Rugamonas chitinolytica. The sequence goes on along the minus strand of NZ_CP119083.1, from coordinate 6,128,875 downwards.
CTCGTAGGCGCGGATGTCCTCGCGCAGGCTTTGCTGGGTGTCCAGCACGGCCTGGCCGAAGGCGGAATACACCTTCGAGTACGACAGGCGCATGTCGCCGAAGCGCTGCTCCGGCACGCGCGGGTTGAACGGCCCCAGCTTGTGCTGCTGCTGGTTGACGGCCACCGAGCGCTTGCGGTTGGCGAAATCGGCCGAGGCGAAATCCTCGAACAGGGAGTCGGCCACCATCTGGTAGACGTCGCGCACGTCCTGCGTGGCCTTGTTGGACAGGTTGGCCGTATCGACGAAGTACACGTCGTCGAACGGCGCGCCGCGGCCCGTCAGGCTGTCCGGATCGGCCCAGCGCACCTGCGCGTTCATGTCGCGCATCGCCGTTTCCATCTCCATCAGCGTCGCATACGCGTTGGCCTCGGTGCGCTCCTTGTTCGCCTTGGCATACCCACCCGGCATGAACATGACGAGATCGACCTGGCTGTCCGCCACTTCCTGGCGCGCGATGGCCTTGGCGATCCAGCCCAGGTCCAGCGCGGTGCCGGCGCCGGTGCCGCCCGCGTTCGACCCGATGACGACGATGCGGAACTTGGACGTGTCCACCTGCAGGCCCAGGCGCTGGTAGTTGTCCTTGCGCTCCTGGCCTGCGTTACTGGCCAGGAAATTCAAGGCGCCCTTGATGCGCCCGCGCAGCTTCGGGTATTTGTCGAACAGGTACAGGCGCGCGACGGCGCGGATCTGGCCGGCGCCCTTGGACGGGTCGATGCCCAGCGAGCGCAGCTTCTTCGGTCGCAGCGGCATCCAGTTCTCGATCAGGGGAAAGCGCGCCAGGCTGTCGTCCGACTCGTGGTACTGCTGCAGGTCGATCGGCTCGACCAGGCGTTCCTCGTCGCCCAGCTTGACCAGTTCGTACCAGGGGTCGCTGCGCTGCGACTTGCCTTCGTCGATGACGGCGCCGCTGTCCAGGTCCACGTGCAGGAAGCGCGCGACGGGGAACTCGCCGATCGACTCCACCCGCGCCGGATGATGGCGGTTCCACACCGCCGCCAGGATGCGGCGCCGGATGCGCATCATCACTTCCATGCCCGTGCCGCCCGCGCCGATGAACAGCGTGGGGCGCAGGTCGATCTTCAGTTCCGCCTTCTTTTCGATGCCGGGAATCTCCGCCATGGTTGCCTCCTAGCGCCGGCCGGTGAACAACGCACCGGCGATGGCGGCGATGCCGAACACCAGCAACGTGCCGGTGATCGCCACGTTGAGGAACTTGGTCGAATTGACGAAGCCCAGCACGACGGCCGCGCTCAGGAACGCCAGCCCGAAGAACAGCAGCCAGCCGGCCGTGTCGGCCGACGACGGCGCCACGCGGCGGCGCACCAGGTGGTTCGAAAACGCGTTGCGGGCAAAGAAGAACACGATCAGCAGCACGACGAAGACGGCGCCGCCGATGGCGATGTCGCGTGTCGAGGTATCGGTGGCCGGGGCACCGGCGACGGGCGCCACTTCCATGCCGCTGGCCGTTTCGCCGGTGGGTGGCACGGTGCTGAGCGTGCCGTCGCCCGTGGGCGGGACCGCTGGCGTGGCTGCCTTGTCGTCTTTTGCGCCCGGCACCTTGAAGCCCGGATCGGTATCGGCTTGTGCCAGCATGATTGCGTTGGTAGTCATCGAATCCTCTGAGTGATTTTCTTAGCGACCGAGCCGGACCTGGGCGCCTTCGCGCACGTCCGCCAGCCGGTTGCCGAATAAGGTGGTGTGCAGCTCCGCGACCTTGTTGCCGGCGCGGTCGTACAGCGGCGTCTTCGCGCCCGCCTTGGTGTGCACGGTGCGCGGCTCGCCCTCGACCGTCACAAGGACCTTGCGCCCACGCGTGGCGGCGATCAGTCCGGCCGCGGCGGCGGCCAGCAGCGCGAACGCTCCGCCCAGCGCCGCCAGCAGCGGGCCGGCGCCGTGCTGCAGCCGCACTTCCACGGGCAGCGTCGCGCGCGAACCCTGGATGCGCTCGGGCGGCGTGAAGATGTCCGGCAGCGGATCGCCCGGGAACAAGGTCGCCATGCGCTGGCGGAATGCCTGCGACAGCTCGAGCCGCTGCTCGGCCAGTTGCACGTCGATGCGGCCCGGCAGTACCTGCGCCGAGCCGGCCGATTGCAGCGCAGCCAGCGACCACTTGCCCGGCAGGTTCGCCACCGGCAGCGCCATCGTGGAAGCCAGCGGCTGCGCTTTCCCGGGCGCCAGTGCCGTGACTTCCGCACTGGGCAGCCCGATCGGCTGGACGGCACCGGCCAGTGACGACTGCGCCGCGATGCGCGCATGGGCGATCGTGTACGGATAGATGGCGTTCTCCAGCCGCCACGTGATGCGCGCGGCCGGCGCGGGACCGCCCGCCGTGGCCTGGGCATCCACGTCCGCGCGCAGGCGGCCGTCCGGCAAGGTGGCGAACGTCACGCCGGGCACGTTCTCGACGCGCGTCGGCACCAGGCGCACCGTATCCTGGTCGAGCGGTTTCAGGCGCGCCGGGGGCTCCGTGATGACCTGCTGCAGCCGGCCGCTGCGCAGCAGGGCATCCAGCTCGCGCCGGCCCTGCTCCTGCACCGCGAACACGTACACCATCAGGCCATTGGCGCTGTAGCGCGCGCCCTTGACGGGCATGTGCAGCGGGAAGGCGATGGCCTTGCTGATGGCGGCACCGGCATGGATGAGCTGGTAGAACTCGCGGTTGCGCTGGGCCGTGGCCTGGTCGTTGTTCGGGCTGTTCCGGTTGTTCGTAAACAGCCAGACGAGGCCCGGCTTGCCGCCCAGTGCCTGCGTCATGGCCGTGCCGACTGCTTCGCCGAGATCGGTGTCCGCCAGCGCGCCGCTGTTCGGCTTGCGCGCCACTTCCAGCGGCGCCAGCGCCGCATGCACGGCCGCCGTGGGCGGCTTGTTGTCGACGGTGCGCGCCAGCAGGGCCCGCGGCGACGGCGCGCCGGGCAGGCCCTGGTTGAAGGACGCCAGCACCAGCGCGTCGCCCGGCTGCGTGGCGGCGCCGATCACGGCTTCCACCAGCGGCTTGTACTGCGATGCCGGGTCGGTATAGAACGGCTCCATCCAGCCCGAGTTCTGCACCAGGAACACGTGCGACGTCGCTGCGGCAGGCGCGGCCGCCAGCATGGCGGCAACCATGACCAGGGGGCGCATCATGCGCCGTCCTTCAGGTACCAGCCGCGGATGGCGTTCCAGGTCGGATGGTGCAGCCACAGCTTGCCGTCGTAGACGAACGGCACGCAGTCGGCCGGGTGCTTCAGGCGCGCCACGTCGTCCAGGATCACGTTGCGCTGGCCCACCCATTCGATCACGGTTCGCGGCAGCACCTCGCCCGCCAGCGCGGCTTCGGCGCGACCGGTAAAGCCTTCGATGCGCAGCACGAGGCCGGACGGCTGGCTGCGCGCGGCGCCCACCGTTTCCAGCAGCGGCAGCACGTAGGCATCCTCGCGGGCCTGGTCCTCCACGTCCGGTGCGGCCCAGGGATCGTCCTTGACCTGGTGGCCGCGGCGGAACAGCAAGGTGCCGAAGCCGAGGCGCGCGCTGTCGATGGGTTCGACCTGCGCGACGCCCTCCGTGCCCAGTTCGCGGAACGAGTAGGCGGCGCCGTCATGGCCCAGCAGCCACAGGCGGCCGTCGCGGCTGCGCGTGGGGCCGCCGCATTGCAGGCGGGGTTGCCAGGGGAACGGCCAGGGCAGCCAGCGCGGCGGGCTGCCGGGGCGCCACAGCAGCTGGCCTTCGTCATGCAGCCAGCACAGCTGGTTGTCGTAGCTGTAGGGGCGCGCCCAGCCGGCCGTCGGGATCGCCACGTCGGCATCGGCGGACACGATGTCCAGCGCTTCCGGGTCGGCGCCGTCGGGGGCGGCCGTCCACAGCCGCACCGTGCGCGCGTAGTGCGCGCCGCTGACTACCAGGCAGGCGATGCGCCGGCCCACGGCCCCCGGACTGGCGACCAGCGGTACTTCCAGCACGGGCTCCGTGCGGAACGTGGCCCCGATCGGGTCGATCACGAGACGGTACAGGCCCTGTTCGGACGGCACCAGCGCGACCTCGCCGCGCCGGGCCGGCTGCACGATGGGCAGCCACGCGTACTGCGAGCCGTCGAAACGCAGGTCGGCCGTGCCCTCTTCCGGCGCCAGCACGTCCCAGCGCTGGGCATGGGGGTCCCAGTACTGCAGCACATTGCGGGTGTAGGCCAGCGCCAGCAGGCGCTGCGCGGCGAAGCCGAACGTGGCGGCGGCAAATACGCAGACGGCATTGGGCGGCGCGGGAATCTTCAGTTCGGCCTGGCCGCGGGCCGGCTCGGGCGGGCGCAGCTCCAGCGCGGCCGCCAGCGGCTGCGCCGTCTGCGCCAGGCCGTGCGGCACGTGGCGCGGCAGCGGATGGTCGTCGGGACCGAGGTTGGCGGTGGTGGCGCCCCACCAGGACGGCAGGTGGCTTGCGGCATTCGTCCGCAGCGGCGCGCCGCAGTCGGGACAGAACGCGAACCCTTCGGGATAGATGGCGGCGTGGGCGCAGGCGGCCGGCAACGCGGCACCGAGCAGTTGCGCCACGTCGGGCAGGCGGTGGCGTGCCGCCTGCCAGTCGATCCAGGCCAGGTCCCTGCCCGCTTCCAGTTCGAAGCGGTTATGCTCTTCTTCCAGCCAGACGCTGTTCGCCGTCACCCACCTGTACGCCATAATCCTCCGCCAATCGACATTCGCGCGCGCGTGCGCGCAGTTGTGTCAATCATAACGCATCGTGGCAGGGGGACGGCGGCATCCTTACAGCTGTTCCAGGTAGCCGTGGCCGCGCAGCAGTTCCACCAGCGCCAGGTCCTCGATCGCATACACGCCGCGCGAGGCCTTCCACACCAGGCTTTTTTCCTGCAGCGCGGCCAGGGCCTGCTGCACGGCGGGGAACTCGATGGCGACGTCGTCGCCGCTGACCCGGCGCGCCGCCGTGCGGTATTTTTCCAGCGTGGCCGACTCGAACGGGGCGTATTTTTCGCCAGCGGCGGCCAGCACGCACAGCACGGCGAACTGGATCGGCGTCAGCGAATGGACGACGCGCATCGTGTCGTCGTTGGCCGCGGCGATCTGCGACTCGACGGCGGCCACGAAGCGTTCGTTCAGGCCTTCCTGTTCCAGCGTGAAGTCGAAGCGCAGCTCGTCGGCGGCGGCGCCCAGGATCTCGGGCCGGTTGCCCGAGCGCAGGAACAGCGGCGCCACCTGGGCGGGATCGAGCCGGGCCGGCAGGTCGTCGGTATGGTCGCAGAACCATTTGACGTAGGCCTCGCCCAGCGGCGGAAAATTGATCAGCGGTGCGCCGAAAAAGGCCTGGTCCTTGCTGTTCTTCAGCATGGCCAGCTTGTCGCGGTTCGAGCCGGTGCAGACGACGCGCAGGCCGAACTGGTTGCTGTTGAGTTCATCGCGGGCGGACTTCAACGCGAACATCGCGTCGTTGCCGGCCGGCGTCGTGATGGCGTGCTGGGCTTCGTCGATGATCAGCACGATGATGGTTTGCGACGTTTCCGACAACGCCGACAGGGCCTGCACCAGCGAGACATCCTTGCCCAGGCCGATGCGGTCGAGCGAGAACTCGACGCCGCCCACCTTCGCCCCGCCCAGCCCCAGCCCCTTCGCCAGGCGCAGCAGCGCGGGCTCGTGGTGCGACAGCGCGGCACGGATGGCGGCCACGATCACGTCGCTGGGATCGGCCTTCGGGTCTTCCCACAGGTCGACATAGATCACCATCGCGCCCTGCTCGCGCAGCGCCGGCGTCAGGTCGTGGCGCATGAACGTGGTCTTGCCCGTGCGCCGTGGCGCGGCCAGGAACACGCCCGACGACGACGCGGACGTGGGCGACACGTGCAGGATCTGCTGCGCCAGCTTGCGCGCCAGGTCGGGGCGGTGAAAGATGTTCGGACTGGGGTGGGTTGCCAAGCTGCAACTCCTCGTGACAGGCTAATGCGGCAATTATAGGCGTTTATATGGCTTTATAGGGATTTAGTGCCGCCAGCGAAGCTGCACCAAAAACAAATCGGGGACAGCCTCCGATTCCGGTCGCCATTGTCGCGAGGAATTGGAGGCTGTCCCCGATTTGGCGCATATTGGGGACAGCCTCCGAATCCGCAAATGGGGACAGCCTCCGAATCCCGCCGCTGGCGCAATTGGAGGCTGTCCCCGATTTCAGAATGTTGCAGGCTGTCTAATGCCGCTAAGTTAAGAAACCGCCCAAGGGGCCGCTGACAGGAGCAACCCCTGCGGCGGAGGGCCGGGGTCAGACCCGGCGGGTCCGACCCCGGTTCTTGGTCTTGGGTTCAAGGATAAGCCAGCGGCTCGCTGACCTATACACCTTAACTTAGCGGCTTTAGGGACTGTCCCGGAATCGGCTCAGTCGCCGAGATTGATCTTCTTCGGTGGCGGTGGCGGCGTCCAGGGCACGGAATCGCTGTCCGGGGCCGACTCCAGGGCGTCCGAATATTCCAGCCAGCGCTTCAGGCTGTCCATGCGGCGGATATTGATGCCCTTGCCGTTGATGTAGCCCACCTGCTCGAAATACTCCATCTTGACAACCATTTTCGACGTCGTCGGCAGGTTGTCGACCAGGCGGTCGTAGGCCTTGCGTGCCTTCTGCTCCCACTTCGCCAGCGTCGCCTCGTTGAAGCGGTTGCTTTCGTAATAGATCGTCAGCGTGCGATCGTGGTTGCCGAAGCCGACCACGGCGGCGCCCTTGCGCAGCAGCTGCAGCACGTCGTCCTTGATGTTCGCGGTGGGCACGAACAGGGCCGCGCGGCTGTCCGCATCGGGCCGCTCCAGCGGCAAGTCCTGGCCAAACGTCACTGTCATCCTGATTCCCCACCCTGAATAGTTGCGCCGGATACAAATGTTGCCGCTCGGCTATATGCGAACCGATTCTAACCCGCGCTCCAGGCCGCTACAAGCCAACCGGCGTCCGCGACCGGTCCTGAACCGTATAATGCGCATGCCCGCAACACTTTCGCGCAAATTCCTCCCATTTTTCTTGTATTGCCTGCAAATATGACGTCTTTTCCAACGGCTGCCCTGGACACCGCCGCCCGCAACGTGGCCGACCTGCTGGCTTTTGCCATCGAATACACGCCCGCGCAGGCCGCGCTGGTGGTGCATGACAGCCGCAGCGAACTGAATGCCGTGCTGACGCAGGCCTACCGCCGCGCGCTGCCGGACGCCGCGTTCATCGACTTCGACAGCACCGGGCCGGAACAGGTGCTGGCGGCGTTCGAACGGCTGCGCGCGGGCGACCTGGTGGTACTGGTCCAGACGACCAGCTTTCGCCTGAACGACTATCGCATCCGCATGGAGCTGTTCAAGCGAAGCCTGAAGGTGATCGAGCACATGCACCTGTCGCGCATGCCGGGCGAGCAGGGCCTGCACTATATCGACGCGCTGGCCTACGATCCCGCCTACTTCCGTGGCGTGGGCCATGCGCTGAAAGCGCGGATCGACGCCGCGGCGGGCGCTGTCGTCGACAGCGGCGCCGGCCACGAGCTGGTGTTCGCGTCGGCGTTCGAGGAAGCCAAGCTCAATATCGGCGACTACAGCGCGATGAAGAACGTGGGCGGACTGTTCCCCATCGGCGAAGTGTTCACGGAAGCGCGCGACCTGGAGGCGGTCAACGGGCGCGTGCGCGTGTTCGTGTTCGGCGACACGTCGTTCCACGTCAACCGCCCCGCCTCGCCGATCACGATGATCGTCGAGCAGGGCCGCGTGACAGGCGCGGAGAACAGCACGCCCGCATTCGACGCGATGCTGGAGACCATCCGCGCGCACGAAGGCGAAGTGTGGGTGCGCGAACTGGGCTTCGGCATGAACCGCGCCTTCTCGTTCACCCGCACGGTGGACGACATCGGCACCTATGAACGCATGTGCGGCATCCACCTGTCGCTGGGCGCCAAGCATGGCCAGTACCAGAAGCCCCAGTTCAAGCGCAAGGACGCGCGCTACCACGTCGACGTGTTTGCCGTGACCGAAGGCGTGTACCTGGACGGCGAGCGGATCTACGCGGACGGCGCCTGGACGGTCGCCAGCGCCGCATCCCACGGCGGGACCGGCTGATATTCGGCCACGAGGAAATCGATCAACTGGCGCACCTTCGGCGACGGCTGGCGGCTGGCCGGGTACAGCGCCGACAGGTAATTGAGCGGCAGCTGCCACTCCCCCAGCACCGGCACCAGCGTCCCTTCGAGCAGGTGGCGCATCGCCAGGAACGTCGTGCTGTAGACGATCCCCATCCCCTGCAGCGCCGCCTGCTGCAACACCAGTCCATTGTTCGACGTGAAGGCCGCCTCGACGCGCACTACGCGCTGCTCGCCGGCGCGGGCAAAGCGCCACGCCGTGCCGTCCGTCAGGTGCGAGAAATGCAGGCAGCGGTGGACGCGCAGTGCCTCCGGCGCTTCCGGCATGCCGTGGCGCTCCAGGTAGGCCGGCGCCGCGCACAGGATACCGCGGCAGGGCGCCAGCGGCCGGATCGCCAACGCGCGGCTGTCCGGAATGCCGCCCACGCGGATCGTCAGGTCGAAGCCGTGTTCGATGGGGTCCAGCAGCGCGTCGTCCACGTGCAGCAGCGGTTGCAGTTGCGGGTGCGGCAGGCAGAACCGGGCCAGCGCGTCGGCCAGCCACGTGCCGCCAAAGCTGGACGGCGCCTGGATCCGCAGCGGCCCGGCCAGCCGGGCGCCGGACTGCGTGGCGACGCGCGTCGCCTCCTGCGCCTGTGCCACCGCCGCGCTGCACGGCGCCAGGTAGGCCTGGCCCGCATCGGTCAGGCTGACTTCGCGTGTCGAGCGGTGCAGCAGGCGTACGTCCAGCTTCGCTTCCAGCTGCAGGATGTGCTTGCTGACCAGCGCGCGCGACAGGCCGAGGCGCCGGCCGGCCGCGCTGAAGCTTTTCAGGCGTGCCACCTCGACGAAGATTTCCATTGCCCGTAACTGGTCCATGGGTGGATTGTCGTCAGTTTGGCGACAATGTGTCAACCATCCGGCGCTATCCGCGCACAGTCCAGGTCCGTACAATGACCGTCTCACCTTTGCGGAGTCCATCATGCTGAGCGCAGCCCAGAAAGAGCAGTACCAACGCGACGGTTACATCGTCATCCCCGACTTCAAGTCGGCCCAGGAGATCGCGGCGCTGCGGGCACGCGCCGCGCAGATCGTCGCCGAGTTCGACCCGACCGTTGCGCAGGGCATCTTCACGACGAAGGACCAGGAAAAGAAGGCTGACGAGTACTTCCTCCGCTCGGACAACACGATCCGCTGCTTCTTCGAAGAGGAAGCGTTCGGCCCGGACGGCCAGCTGAAACAGGACAAGTCGCTGTCGATCAACAAGATCGGCCACGCTATGCACGACCTCGACCCCGTGTTCCGCGCCTTCTCGGCGGACCCGCGCCTGGCGGCCGTCGCGCGCGACCTGGGCCTGGCGGACGCGCAGGTGTGGCAGTCGATGTACATCTTCAAGCAGCCCGGCATCGGCGGCGAGGTGCGCTGGCACCAGGATGCGACGTATTTTGAAACGGACCCGATCAGCGTGACGACGTTCTGGTTCGCGCTGGAAGACGCAACGCTGGACAACGGCTGCCTGTGGGCGCAGCCGGGCGGGCACCGCACGCCGCTGCGCGAGCGCTTCGTGCGCACGGGCGACGACATCAAGGTGGAAAAGCTGGACAACACCCCGTGGCCGGACGACAGCACCGCCGTCCCGCTCGAATGCAAGGCCGGCGCGCTGGTCTGCTTCCACGGCCTGCTGCCGCACTACAGCGCGCCGAACCGTTCGCCCGTGTCGCGCCACGCGTACACGCTGCATGCGACCGATGCCAACACGGCCTACTCGCCGCGCAACTGGATCCAGCGCGATGCTTCCTTCCCCGTGCGCGGCTTCCTGTAAGGCATGACCGAGATGCAGATCCGTATCCTCGCCCCGCACTGGGGCAGCAACGACCTGCCGGCCCAGGTCTTCATCGACAAGGTGGTGGCGGCCGGCTTCGACGGCATCGAGATGTCCCTGCCGCTGGACGCCGCCCAGCGCGACGACTGGCTGCGCCGCCTCGCCGACGCGGGGCTGGACCTCGTCGCCGCGCAATGGGAAACCGTGTTCCATCCACAGTTCCACGAACACCGCGCCGCGCTGCAGGCGCTGCTGCACAATGCCTGCGCGGCGCGCCCGTTGCTGGTCAACTCGCACACGGGCAAGGACTACTACAGCCGCGAGCAGAACGAAGAGCTGCTGGCGCTGGCAGACGCGATCGGCCGCGAGCACGGCGTACCGATCGTCCACGAGATCCATCGCAGCCGCTTCTCCGGCCATCCGATGCTGCTGCGGCCGTACCTTGAAACGCTGCCGCAGCTGACGTTGACGGCGGACCTGTCGCACTGGTGCGTCGCCTGCGAATCGCTGCTGGACGACCAGCCGCAAACGCTCGACCTGACCTTGCCGCGCGTGCGTCACATCCACGCCCGCGTCGGCCATGCGCAGGGACCGCAAGTGCCGGACTTCCGCGCGCCCGAGTATGCCGGCGAGCTGGCCGCGCACCTGGGCTGGTGGGACCGCATCGTCGCGCTGCGCCGCGCCGCCGGCGCCCCGCTGCTGACGATCACGCCGGAATTCGGCCCGGCGCCCTACACGTTCAACCTGCCCTACACCCGCCAGCCGGTTACCGACGCGTGGGAGCTGAACGTCGCCATGCTGCACCTGCTGCGCGAGCGCTACCAACCCTGATGCAAAAAAACGGTGACAGTCACCGTTTTTTTAATCGGTGACTGTCACCCTTTTTCCCCCGGTCCCTGCCGTTGGTGCAGAAATATGAGCGGCAGACACAGGTTCAGGAAATTTCTTCAAAACAGGGGTCTGTCCCGGGTTTTACTGGTGCTGGCACCCGCAGCGGCAGCGTGATGACGACCGTCGTGCCATGCCCCGGCGTCGACTCGACGCGGATCGTGCCCTTCAGCACGCCCGTGACGATGTTGTAGACGATGTTCATCCCCAGTCCCGAGCCGCCCTGCCCCATCTTGGTCGTGAAGAACGGGTCGTAGACCTGGTTCAGGGTGCGGCTGCTCATGCCCACGCCGTTGTCGGCAAAGCGCAGCTCGGCCATGTCGTCGTCCAGCGCCGTGGCCGCGATGGTGATCACGCCGCGGTCGCGCCCCTCGAACGCGTGCAGCATCGCGTTGTTGATCAGGTTGCTCAGGACCTGGCTGACGCTGCCCGGGTAGGAGTCGAATTCCAGCGCCTCCGGCACGTCCACCCTTACCTGGCAGTTGGCGCGGCGCAGCTGGGCCGCATACGTGGCCAGCGTGTCGTGCAGCACGCCGGCCAGCGCGAAGCGGCGCCGCTGGTCGGACGTCTGGTCCACCGCCACCTGCTTGAACGACGTGATCAGGTCGGCCGCCTTGCCCAGCGACGCGGCAATGATATTGCAGGCCTTCTTCGCGTCCGCCAGGTGCCCGTCCAGCACGGAGCGGCGCACGCCGCCGTCGGCCAGCTTGCGCTCGAATTCCGTCACCATGTCCGCCAGCGCCGTGGCGGTCAGGAGGCTGTTGCCGATCGGGGTGTTCAGTTCATGCGCGATGCCCGCGACAAGCGCGCCCAGCGCCGCCATCTTTTCCGACGTGATCAGGGTGGCCCGGGCCTGCTGCAGGGTCTGCACCATGCCGGACATCTCACGATGCGCCTGTTCCACGTGCGCCTTCTGCTGGGCCAGCTCGCGCAGGCTGTGCTCCAGCCCGTGGCGGCTCTCGACCAGCGCGGCCTCCGTCTTGCGGCGGTCGCTGACGTCGGCCAGCACCCACACGCTGCCCTTGCCCGGTTCGAGCGGGTCGAGCATACGGCCGTTGACCATGCACCACAGGCTGGCGCCGTCGCGGCGCACCAGCTCCAGTTCCGCGTAGGCGCGTTGGCCGCCGGCACCGCACTGGAACGGATCGGCCGGCCCGGCCGGGACGAGGATCGTGACGGGCCGGTTGACGAGGGCGCCGTGCGGATAGCCCAGCATGTCTTCCAGGCCGCGGTTGCAGCGCACGATGCGCCCGTCCGAGAACAGTCCGATGCCGACGACCGCACTGTCCTGCAGCGCACGCAGCTCTTCCAGCGTGGCGCGCAGCCGGCGGGCCATTTCGCGCCGGCGCTGCAGCGTGACAACCAGTGCCGCGAACAGGCTGCTGATCAGGAATCCGCAGCCGCCGATCAGCAGGATCGTCTCGTACTCGCGGCCGTAGCGCCCGCCCGGATAGCCCTTGAACTGCACCAGCCAGTGGCGCTGCCCCACGTTCAGCGTCGTGTGCGTGGACAGTCCCGGCACGATCGCCGGCGTGGGCCGGTCCGCGCTGAGGCGCCCGGCGCTGTCGAACATCAGGTTCTCGATGCTGGGCGCGGTGCCGCCGCCATCGCTCAGGTAACCCGCGTCGTTGATCTGGATGTGCATGTCGCGCAGCAGGCGTGGGTCGATCACTTCGCGCATCAGGTCCGAGACGCGGAACACGATCGCGACAAAGGCCGTCAGCGCCGCGCGGCGCTGTTCGACGGTCGCCAGGGGCGCGCCGCGGCGGTACACCGGCAGGCGCGCGATGAATCCCGGCTCCCCACTGGTGTCCTGCACGAGCGTGATGCGCTCGGTGGCCACCAGCTCGCCCGAGTCGCGCCCCATCTCCAGCGCCTGCAGGTGGGCCGGAAAGGCCACCAGATCGAGCCCGAACGCGTTCTCGTTGCCGCGCATGGGTTCCGTGTATTCGATCAGGTAATGCTCGTCGCGGCGGGTGGCCGGATGGGGTTGGTACTGGGGATAGCCGGCCGGGTCCAGGCTGGTATCGCCGCGCACGGTGGCGACGTGGCGGGCCAGCTCGGCCTCGGGCACGCGGCGCACCAGCTGGATGGCCTGGAAGCCGGGGTAGCGCTGCTGCAGCCGCAGCTCGCGCACGTAATGGTGGAACTCGGCGCGGCCGACATGCTCGTCCACGGCCAGCAGCGCCCGGATGCTGAGCAAGGTGTCGAAATAGGTTTTCAGCCGCGCTTCCGTATCCTGTGCCACCTTGTCGGTGTCGCGCGCGAAACGGTCCGCGATGCGGACATCCTGCGCATCGAGGGCGAACAGGCAGGCCCACGTCGTCAGGCAGATGCCGACAATAAAGGCCAGATAACCGTGTGCGCGCATCGTTTTCCTGCTGCTGGAAGGATGCGACGACTATAGCATGCAGTAATGCCAGATTCGCTGAAGCAATATCTTATTGCTAACGGGCTGTCTCGTCCGCGAAACGGTCGGCGTACGGACGCGCCCCGGCACCGGTGCACGGTGGCGCCGGGCGAAAGCGGCGGCAGACCGTTATTCCATCAGCGCAGGCGTGCCGTCCTCGAGAAATGCGCCGAAGCAGCGCGTGCATTCCAGGCAAAACAGGTGGGGAATGCGGACATTCTTCTGGCGCAGGACCAGTTGCAGGTGGCCGTCGCCGCAAACCGGGCAGGTTTCGCGCATCGTGCCACAGGTGCGGATTTCGTCCGCCAGGTAGGTATCGTCGTAGCGCACACCGTCGACCACGCTTTGCGGATCGAGCTGGACGAGGTACAGGGCCGACGGGTGAAAGCGCTGGTCGGCCGATGGCGTTGTTCTTGGGTCGGTCTGGTTCATTTGATTCATCATCGTTCCCCTTTTCCTTTCCCGCGCCCGCGCGGTTGGCAGGCTTCAAGACGATAAGCCAATTCGCCGCCATCAGGCAAGCACTATCGGCACATGGAAATCGCTTGCAACTAGATCGCGCACTATCTATACTGCACGCATGAACCCGCAAGACACTTCCGACATCCTGGCCCGCGTCCCCCAGCTGGACGAGCAACTGTGCTTTGCCTTGTACTCCACGTCCCTGGCGATGAACAAGCTGTACCGCAAGCTGCTGCGCCAGCTCGACCTGACCTATTCCCAGTACCTCGTCATGATGGTGCTGTGGCAGCACGACGAGCAGACCGTTTCCGACCTGGGCGAAAAACTGTTCCTGGATTCGGCCACGCTGACGCCGCTGCTCAAGCGCATGGAGCAGGCCGAGCTGGTGACGCGCACCCGCAGCGCCAGCGACGAGCGCCAGGTCATCATCGCCTTGACCGAACGGGGCAGCGCCCTGCGCGAAAAAGCCAAGGCCATCCCCGCCTGCGTGCTCAACGCCAGCCAGTGCTCCATCGACCAGGTCGTGCAGTTGAAGGGCCAGCTCGACACGCTGCGCAGCCAGCTGATGAAGAGCGACGCCTGAGTCGTTCCACCTTGCCGTCGCGTGCGCGCCACGACGCGACAGCAGCCGGACAGGCGGACGTCCGCCCGGACAAGCCGCTGCGCCCGGCAATAAAACGGCCACGCCGCCCGCGCCGGGGGCGGACGTCCGCCACCGGCAATGTTTCAAAATATTTACAAAACGACTTGCCGCACGACATGTAGCGACCGCTTAGAATACCCCGACCATTACCTGAAATTCACCAGCCAGGGGTCCGATGAAGCGCTCGCCAACCAGTATTGCCACCCTCCTGCTGTGCACCGCGTTGTGCACCTCCTTGTGCGCCGCCGCCGTTGCCGCCCCGGCGGAAAAGTTCGAGGACAAGTTCCGCCAGCTCGACGAACTGCTGCCCACCGCCACGCCCTATCGCACCGCCTCCGGCGCGCCCGGCCACCAGTACTGGCAGCAGCATGCCGACTACACGATCCGCGCGACCTTGGACGAAGCCAACCGCACCGTCAGCGGCAGCGAGCAGGTCACTTACCACAACAACTCGCCGGACACGCTGACCTACCTGTGGCTGCAGCTGGACCAGAACATCTACAAGAACGACTCGGATGCGCGCCGCGTGCAGACCGCGCCATCGCGCGAGGCCTGGACCAAGCCGCGCGGCGAGGAAGGCGCCAAGTACGAAGGCCTGCGCAACACGCTGGTCGGGCGTGAGTTCGACGGCGGTTTCAGGATCGCCAACGTCAAGTCGTCCGGCGGTGCGCCGCTGAAGTACGTCATCAACGGCACCATGATGCGCATCGACCTGCCCACGCCCCTGAAGCCGGGCGAGCGCGTGTCGTTCGGCATGGAGTGGACCTACAAGATCAACGAGCAGAAGGTGCTGGGCGGGCGCTCCGGCTACGAGTACTTCGAGGAAGACAAGAACACGCTGTTCGAGATCGCCCAGTGGTACCCGCGCATGGCGGCGTACTACGACGTGGCGGGCTGGCAGCACAAGCAGTTCCTGGGCTCGGGCGAATTCACGCTGGAATTCGGCGACTACGACGTCAGGCTCACCGTGCCGGCCGACCACGTGGTCGCCTCCACGGGCGAGCTGCAGAACCCCGGCGACGTCTTGAGCGCCGTGCAGCGCCAGCGCCTGGAACAGGCGAAGACGGCAAAGAAGCCCGTCGTCATCGTCACCCAGGCCGAGGCCGAGGCGGCGGAGAAGTCCGTCAGCAAGGCCACCAAGACGTGGCACTTCAAGGCGAAGAACGTGCGCGACTTCGCCTGGGCGTCGAGCCGCAAGTTCATCTGGGACGCGCAGGGGTATAGAAAGGACGGCACCAACGTGCTGGCCATGTCGTACTACCCGAAGGAAGGCAATCCGCTGTGGGAGAAGTACTCCACCGCGTCGATCGTCCACACCATCGAGCAGTACAACAAGTACAGCTTCGACTACCCGTACCCGACGGCCATCTCCGTCAACGGTCCGGTGGGCGGCATGGAATACCCGATGATCTCCTTCAACGGCCCGCGCCCGACCAAGGACAAGAAGACGGGCCAGCTGACCTATTCGAAGCGCGCCAAGTACGGCCTGATCTCCGTCATCGTGCACGAGGTGGGCCACAACTACTTCCCGATGATCGTCAATTCCGACGAGCGCCAGTGGACGTGGATGGACGAGGGCTTGAACTCCTTCGTCGAGTACCTGGCCGTGCAGGCTTGGGAGAAGGACTTCCCGATCGGCCGCGGCGACCCGCGCGACATCGTCAACTACATGCGCTCGGCCAACCAGGTGCCGATCATGACGAACTCCGAGTCGCTCCTCCAGTTCGGCAACAACGCGTACGCCAAGCCGGCGACGGCCCTGAACATCCTGCGCGAGACGATCCTGGGCCGCGAGCTGTTCGACCACGCATTCCGCGAGTACGCACGGCGCTGGAAGTTCAAGCGCCCCACCCCGGCGGACTTCTTCCGCACGATGGAAGACGCGTCCGGCACGGACCTCGACTGGTTCTGGCGCGGCTGGTTCTACACGACCGATGCCGTCGACATCAGCCTGGACAACATCAGCGAATTCACCGTCGACACGAAGAACCCGGAAACGGAAAAGGCCTGGGCCAGGGCGCGCAAGGCCGAGGAGCCGGTGTCGGTCACGGACCAGCGCAACGCCTCGATGCCGCGCCGGATCGATACGCAGCCGGAACTGCGCGACTTCTACAACGAGCACGACGAGTTCACCGTCACCAACGCGGACCGCAACAAGTACAAGGAAGCGACGGCGGAACTGGAGCCGTGGCAGAAGGACCTGCTGGCGCAGGGCAAGTACCTGTACCTCGTCGACTTCACCAACAAGGGCGGCCTCGTGATGCCGCTGATCCTCGAGATCACGCTGAAGTCCGGCAAGAAGACCATCGAGCGCGTGCCGGCCGAAGTGTGGCGCTACTCGCCTGCAAAAATCACCAAGCTCGTGGTGACGGACGAGCCGATGACGGCCCTGACCCAGGACCCGTACTGGGAAACGGCCGATATCGACACCGGCAACAACAGCTGGCCACGCAAGGCGGTGCCGTCGCGCCTGGAGCTGTTCAAGGCCGAGCGCAAGGCGCCGGACATGATGAAGGACTTCAATACGCCGCTGAAGGGCGACGAGAAGGACGCGAAAGACGCCAAGTCCAGTGAGAAGGTGGACGAGAAGGCGGACGCCAAGCCCGCGGTAGCGCCAACGAACGGCGCCGCCGCCAAGCAGGAAGCCGAGCAGCAGCCGCAAAAGCCGGCCGGCAAGCAGTAGATGGGGCGCCTGCGACACATTGCCCTGGCCGCGGCACTGGCGCTGTCCTGCGCCGGTGCCGCGCGCGCCCACAACTATCACATGGGCATGGCGGACATCGGCTACAACGCCGCCACCGGCAACACGGAGGTGATCCATACGTACACGGCGCACGATATCGAGGCGCTGCTGACCAACCTGTACGGCCGCTCGTTCGACCTGGGGCTGGAGGAAGACCAGGACGTGCTGCGCCAGTACATCGAACGGCACTTCACGATCAGCGCGGGAGGCAAGCCCCTGCCGCTGCAGTGGGTGGGCATCAAGGCCGGTGCGGACACCATCACCGTGTTCCAGCAGATCGCGCAGACCGCGCTGCCGGCGGGCGCCACGATCCTGGATGCCGTGCTGACGGACTTCATCGCGACCCAGGTCAACACCGTCAACGTGGGGCCGAATGCGGGGCGGGCCGCCGTGACGCTGACGTTCACGGCGGCGCAACGCGAGCAGCGTTTGCCTTGAAGCAGCGTTGGCTTCACAGGCTTGGGGTCTGTCCCCGGCTTTATCGGGGACTGACCCCGGTTTTCTTCCGCGAACGATAAAATCCGGGGCCAGTCCCCTGCTGGGACTGACCCCAACCCATTCCCATGCCGCGAATATTCCCGTTTTTTCTCGTTCTCACCGCCCTCCCCGCCCACGCCGACGACATCGTCCTACAGCGCGTGCTGGTGGACGCCTCGCGCACGTCGCAGCTGGGCATCGCCGATTCGGCCGCCGACGGCACCGTCACCCAGCGCCAGCTGCAGGCGCGCACCAACTACCGGCCCGGCGAGCTGCTGGAGGCGACGCCCGGCCTGGTCGTCAGCCAGCACAGCGGCGAAGGCAAGGCCAACCAGTTCTACCTGCGCGGCTTCAACCTCGACCATGGCACCGACCTGCGCACGAGCGTGGACGACATGCCCGTCAACCAGCGCAGCCACGGCCACGGCCAGGGCTGGACGGACCTGAACTTCGTCATTCCCGAGCTGGCCGCGCGGCTCGACTACGGCAAGGGACCGTACAGCGCTGCCACTGGCGACTTCTCGTCCGCCGGCGCGACCGCCATCGCCTATGCGAACCGGCTGCCGCGCGGCCAGTTCGGCGTCACGCTGGGCCAGGACGGCTACCGCCGTGCCCTGCTGGCCGATTCGCCCGCGCTGGCCGGCGGCAGCCTGCTGTATGCGCTCGAAGTGCTGCACAACGACGGCCCCTTCACGCGCGGCGACGGCTACCGCAAGCTGAACGCCGTGCTGCGCTACAGCCAGGGCTACGCCAACAACGGCTGGCACGTGGCGGCGATGGCATACGGGGCGCACTGGCATGCCACCGACCAGATCCCGCAACGCGCGGTGGCCAACGGCACGCTGGGCCGCTTCGACACGGTCGACACGACCGATGGTGGCAGCGCGCACCGCTACAGCGTCTCGGCCGGGTGGCGCCGCACGGCGGAGGACAGCGCATCGAAGGTCTCCGCCTACGTGATCGCCAACCGGCTCGACTTGTTCTCGAACTTCACCTACTTCCTGGACGACCCGGTCAACGGCGACCAGTTCGCCCAGCCGGACCGGCGCGTGACGGCCGGCCTGGATGCGCGCCACGGCTGGCACGTGCACGCGGGCGACGTGCTGACGTCCACCACGGTCGGCCTGCAACTGCAGAACGACAATATCCACAACGCGCTGCTGCGCACGGCCGCGCGGCGCACGCTGGGCGCGATCCGGCAGGACCATATCGTGGAATCGTCGGCCGCGCTGTTCGTCGAGAACCACACGCGCTGGACGCCAACCCTGCGCACGGTCGCCGGACTGCGCGCCGACCGCTACCGCTTCGACGTGACGAGCGACCGGCCCGAGAACTCGGGCAAGGCCGACGCCACGCTGGCCAGTCCCAGCGTCGGCCTCGTGCTGGGACCGTGGGCGCTGACGGAGCTGTACGTCAACGCGGGGCGCGGCTTCCACAGCAACGACGCGCGCGGCACGGTGATCGCCGTCGATCCGAAGACCGATGAGCCGACGGCGCGCGTCACGCCGCTGGCCCGTTCGCGCGGCCTTGACCTGGGCGTGCGCAGCGAGTGGCTACCCGGGCTGCAGACGTCCCTGTCGCTGTACCGGCTCGACTTCGATTCCGAGCTGGTGTTCGTCGGCGACGCCGGCACCACCGAGGCGGGCCGGCCCAGCCGCCGCCACGGCATCGAATTCTCGACCTACTACAAGGTCGCCAAGTGGTTGAGCCTTGACGCCGACCTGGCCTATGCGCGCGGCCGCTACCGGGATGCCGACAGCGCCGGCAACCATATCCCCGGCGCCGTCGAAGGAGTGGCGCAACTGGCGGCAACGTTTACGCCAACCGGGCCCTGGTCCGGCGCACTGCGGCTGCGCTGGTTCGGCCCGCGCCCGCTGGTCGAGGACAACAGCGTGCGCTCGCGCGCCAGCGCCACCGTCAATGGCCGCATCGCCTGCCGGCTCGACCGCGCCACCCGCCTGGAGCTGGAAGCGTTCAACCTGGCCAACCGGCGCGCGGCCGCCATCGAGTATTACTATGCGTCGCGCCTGCGCGGCGAAGCCGGGGCGGTGGACGACGTCCACTTTCATCCGATCGAGGCGCGGTCGCTGCGGCTGACCTTGACCCACAGCTTCTAGCGAAGTCGTACAATAGGGAATCTCTTTCTTCCGAGTTTGCCATGTCCGCCGCCGCACCCGCCTTCACGCCCCTCGAACAAGTCAGCACGGCCCTGCGCACGCAAGGCTATGCGCTGCTGGCGCCGGCCGACGTGGCCGCGCTGGCGGGCACGCCGCTGGCGCAGCTGGAAGCGCTGGCGCCCACGTGGGATGCGCTGGAACTGGACAATTACCTGAAGGACGGCGGCCGTTACCGGCGCCGGCGCCACTCCTGCTTCGTGCAGGAAGGCGACGTGCTGGCGCAGACCGCGCACCGGGCCCACTGGCAGCCGGTCGAATACAACGCGCTGCACGGCGGCATGCACCGCATGTTCGCGCCCGTGCAGCCGGCCACCATCGAACAGCCGGGCTGGCAGGGCTTGCTGACGGCACTGGGGCGGGTCTGCTCCACCGTGCGCGGTGTGCGTACGTGGTACGTCGAAGCCCATCAGTTTCGCATCGACACGGCGGACGGCATCGGCCGCCCCACCCCGGAAGGCGCGCACCGCGACGGCGTCGACTACGTCGCCGTGCTGCTGGTCGGCCGCCACGGCATCAAGGGCGGCGAGACGCGCGTGTTCGAGGCCGAGGGTCCGAACGGCAAGCGCTTCACGATGACCGAGCCGTGGACGATGCTGCTGCTCGACGATGCGGCGGTGATCCACGAATCCACGCCGATCCAGCCGCTGGGCGAACACGGTTACCGTGACACGCTCGTGCTGACCTACCGCGCCGGCGGCTTCCAGGGCGAACAGCCGGCGTAGCGTTGCGTGCACGATGCAATCCGGCGCACACACGAGCGCGGGCGCCGCAAGCGCGGCAAATCCGATATAGTCAAACGCAATCAGCAAGTGGGGACAGTGCAGTGGACGCCAGCTATGAAATCGAACCGGGCGAGATCGAGATCCTCATCGTCGAGGACAGCCCGACACAGGCTGAACGCCTGCGCCGCCTGATCCAGTCCGTCAAATACCGCGCCCGCGTGGCGGGCAACGGCCGGCTGGCGCTGGAAGCCATCCACGAGCGCAAGCCGCACCTGGTGCTGTCCGATATCGTCATGCCGGAAATGGACGGCTATGAGCTGTGCCGCGCCGTCAAGTCCGATGCGGGCCTGCGCGACATTCCCGTCATCCTCGTCACCTCGCTGAACGACCCGAAGGACATCATCCGCGGCATCGAATGCGGCGCCGACAACTTCATCCGCAAGCCATATGCGGAAGACTACCTGCTCAATCGCATCGGCCACATGCTGGTCAACCAGAAGCTGCGCAAGAACCAGAACATGGAAGTGGGCATCGCCCTCTACCTGGGCGAGCAGAAGCATTTCATCAACGCCGAACGCCAGCAGATCCTCGACCTGCTGATCTCCACGTACGAACAGGCGGTACAGGTGAACAGCGAACTGCAGGCGCGCGAACGGCAGGTCATCGAACTCAATATGCGCCTGGCCCACCACGCCGGGCAGCTGGAAACGATCAACCGCGAAATCGCGCTGAAGAACCTGGAGCTGGCCGAGGCGAGCCGCATGAAGTCGGCGTTCATTGCCAATATGTCGCACGAGCTGCGCACGCCGCTGAACGCCATCATCGGCTTCACGGGCGCCTTGCTGATGAAGCTTCCCGGCCCGCTGACGACGGAGCAGGACAAGCAGCTGAACACGATCCGCTCCAGCGCGCGCCACCTGCTCTCGCTGATCAACGACATCCTCGACGTTGCCAAGATCGAGGCGGGCAAGGTCACGCTGTCGATCGAGGCGGTGCAGTGTCAGGACCTGGTGCGCGAGGTGGCAGAGACGCTGCGCCCGCTGGCGACCCAGAAGGGCCTGGCACTGGAAGTCGCGCTGGACGAGCAACCGATCACGCTGGACACGGACCGCCGCGCCCTGACCCAGGTGCTGATCAATCTTGCCAACAATGCCATCAAGTTCACGGATAAAGGCATGGTGCGCATCAGCCTGGCCCTACGTACCGCCGACGACGGCAAGCGCACGGTGGAGTTTTCCGTGGCCGACAGCGGCGCCGGCATCCGCGAGGAAGACCAGGCCAAGCTGTTCCAGGCGTTCTCGCAACTCGATTTCACGTCCACCCGCCACGCCGAGGGCGCCGGCCTGGGCTTGTACCTGTGCCAGAACCTGTCGAACCTGTTGGGCGGGTCGCTCTACTTCAGCAGCGAGTTCGGTAAGGGCAGCGTGTTTACGCTGGCGCTGGCGGCCAAGGGCGCCTGAAAAAGCTGTCTTTGTTGCAAGTGCACATTTGGCAACGTGGCGTGGCCGCCGCATGAAAGTGAAAAAAAAGGTGCGCACGGTAGAACTACGGTATTGCAGCGCAACATAATCGGCGCTATAGTTGAACCGTCTCCTCCAAGCGTTCTCCGAACAATTGGAATTTGCCCGCAGCCAATGGCTCGCGGGCATTTTTTTTGGTCGATCGTGCTTTGCCGCGTCAGCGCAGGTACGCTGCAAGGAAAGCCAACACACGCTGCCGTACATCGCGCTCCAGGGCCACCGGGTCCGGCGCGCAAAACAATTCCCCATCGATGTCCACCGGTGCCTGCGGGTGCCGCGCATTGTACGTACGCCCCAACCGGGCCAGGTCGCCGAAGTCGCCGTGACAGGCGCCGGGCAGCGTCTGGTACACGGCCGGGCCCCGGTGCATGCGCCAGACCGTCTGTACGGTTTCATCGACGACAACCTTGCCTTCCCACCGGTGTACCGTATCCAGGATCATGAAGGGCTTGCTCCAGGGTTCCTCGAGGTTGCCGTACACCGTGCCGTCCAGGTTGACGGCCGCCTTGACGCGGCCATCCAGCCGCTGCAGGCCCAGTGCCGTCGCACCGCCCAGCGAATGGCCATAGCTCGCCACGCGCGCTAAATCAAGCTTGCCTGCCAAAGGCCCGCCTTGCTCGGCATTGCGCTGCTCCAGCCAGTCAAGCACATGCTGCTGGTCCGCCACCAGCTCGGCAAGGACCTCGTCGGAACCCCCGTCGATGACCGGTGCCGCGATCGAACCGTCCGGCAGGCGGGTGGGGCCGGAGACGTACGAATGGTTGATCGTCACCACGACGTAGCCATGGCTGGCCAGGTCCTCCGTCAGGCCCGCGTAGGTTTCCACCGCATTGCCCAGTCCCGGCGAAAACAGGATCACCGGCGCCGGCCTGTCGACCTGCAGCGGCACGCCCGCCCGCGCATGCCCCGCTGCCGCGAACCCGGTCGGCAAACCCAGTGCCGCGTAGACGGCGTCGTGACCGTACGGCATCCGCGCCGCCTGCGACTGCGGCGCAGCCGGGTACAGCACGCGCACCGACAACGAACGGCGATCTTCCGGCGCATCGGTGAAGGGCTCGGCGCGGTCCGGGTCCGTCAGCGCGAATTCCAGCGCCCCGATGCAGTGCCCGCCGGTCGGCGCGGTCGCGCGATAAGGTTCGGCGGACGGCTCGGGCAGTCCGCACCGGGCGGCATACGACACGACAGCGGCGGCCGTCGCAGCCTCGGGGCGGAAATCGCCGCCGCAAGCAGCCAGCACGGCCAGCAGTGGGAGGGAAAAGAACATACCAGGACGCATCGTCTGACCTTTCATCGTTGGTTACCTGGGCAGCAAGTCTAGCGACCGAGCATGAAGATGGCCTAAAGACGCATCGCGGCTATTCAAACAATCGCTTTACT
The DNA here is from genome assembly GCF_029028125.1 of Pseudoduganella chitinolytica. Classification (GTDB taxonomy): domain Bacteria; phylum Pseudomonadota; class Gammaproteobacteria; order Burkholderiales; family Burkholderiaceae_D; genus Rugamonas; species Rugamonas chitinolytica. The sequence goes on along the minus strand of NZ_CP119083.1, from coordinate 6,105,551 downwards.
TATATCAATTGTTTGATTTGTGTGATGTAATTGCGCAATGATTGAAAAACCACTACGTAAATCCCGCTCGGACGGCGAGCAGTCGCGCGAGCGGCTGCTGCTGGCCGCCATGAAGCTGTTTGCGGAACAGGGCTTCGCCCGCACCTCCACGCGCGAGATCGCGCTGGCCGCCGGCGCCAACGTGGCCGCCATCAGCTATTACTTCGGCGACAAGGCCGGCCTGTACAAGGCCGCGCTGACCGACTTCCTGCCCCCGCCGCAGAAGAACATCGAGATGTTCGACCAGCCCCACTTCACCTTGCGCGAGGCGCTGGAAGGCTATTACGCCCAGCTGCTCGGCCCCCTGCTGGAGGGCGAGGAGGCCGAACTGTGCATGCGCCTGTGGCTGCGCGAGGTGCTCGAGCCGCGCGGCGTGTGGGCCGAGGAGCTCAACAACGGCATCCGCGCCGAGCACATGGCGTTTGCCGGCGTGCTGGCGCGCCACCTGGGCGTGCCAGTCGACGACGAGGTGCACCGCCTGGTCCATGCCTGCGCCAGCCTGGGCGTGCACATCATGATCGGCGCGGACGTCATCGTGGCGCTGACGCCGCAATTGCTGGCGGCGCCCGATGCGCTGCGCGATTGGATCCCGAAACTGGCCGGCTACGCGGAAGCGATCGTGCTGGCGGAACAAGAAAAACGACAGAAAGGAGCAGCATGAGGAATCGAACGTGTGCGCTGGCCGTCGCGACGGCACTCGCACTGGCGGGGTGCGGCCTGACGGGCCCCGCGCGGCAGGTGCCGGACCAGGCGCCCGTCCAGTGGCAGGCGCCCCTGCCCCACGGCGGCAGCACGGCGGCGTTGTCGGACTGGTGGCGCGGCCAGGGCGATCCGCTGCTGGCCCAGCTGGTCGAGGCGGCCCAGCAGGTCAGCCCGACCGTCGCGGCGGCCCGTTCGCGCATCGGCCAGGCCCGCGCCGAACGCACTGCCGCCGGTGCCGCGCTGGTGCCGGCGGTCGATGGCGTCGCCACGTCCACCCGCACCAGCCAGCAGCAAGCCTCGGTGCCGTCGAATACGACGTCCCAGGTCTATGCGCAGGCGTCGTGGGAGCTCGACCTGTTCGGCGCCAACCGGGCCAGCCGCGACGCCGCCCAGGCGCGCCTGGAAAGCGCCCAGGCGGGATGGCATGACGCGCGTGTGTCGGTCGCCGCCGAAACGGCGAACGAGTACTATGGCTTGCGCGCTTGCGAGCAGCTGCTGGCGGTTGCCCAGCAGGACGCCCGCTCGCGTGCCGACACGGCCCGGCTGACGGAACTGACCTCGCAGGCAGGCTTCCAGGCCCCGGCGACGGCGGCGCAGGCGCGCGCCAGTGCCGCCGAGGCGAACAGCCGCGCCATCGCCCAGCGCGCCCAGTGCGACGTCAACGTCAAGGCGCTGGTGGCGCTGACCGCCATCGACGAGCCGCAGTTGCGCAGCCTGCTGGGCGGAGCCGCCACGGGCGCCGATGCACTGGCTGCCCTGTCGCCGGCGCAGGGCATCGCGCTGGCGGAACTGCCCGCGCAGACGCTGGCCCAGCGGCCGGACGTGTTCACGGCCGAGCGCGAAGTGGCCGCGGCCAGCTTCGAGGTGGCCGGTGCCCGCGCCCAGCGCTTCCCGCGCCTGACCCTGGCCGGGGCCATCGGCCGCGGCCGCGTGCACACGGGCGGCGCAAACGTCACGGCCAACACATGGAATATCGGCCCGGTGCAGATGACGCTTCCCATCTTCGACGCCGGCACCCGCCGCGCCAACGTGGCCGCCGCGCAGGAGCGCTACGAGGCGGCGGTCAGCAGCTACCAGGGCACCGTGCGCCAGGCCGTGCGCGAGGTGGAGGAAGCGCTGGTCAACCTGCAAGGCACGGACGAGCGGGCCGGCGACGCGCGCACGGCGCTGGAAGGCTACCGCAGCGCGTTCGTGGCGACGGAGGAGCGCTACAAGAACGGCATGGCCAGCCTGCTGGAACTGGAGGACGCGCGCCGCACCCGCCTGGCTGCCGAAAACGCGATGGTGAGCCTGCAGCGCGAGCGCAGCGCCGCCTGGATCGCCCTGTACCGCGCGGCCGGTGGCGGCTGGACCCGCCCCGCCCAACAATAATGGACACGCATATGAACAAGATGAAGACCAAATCGATCGCCCTGGCCGTGGCGGCCCTCTGCACCTTCGGCGGCGTCGGCATGACGCTGATGCACAATGCCTCAGCCGCCAAGGAAGAAAAGAAGCCGGCCCAGACGCCGGCGCTGACGGTGACGACCATCCGTCCCGCCACGGCATCCCTGCCGCTGCAACTGGCGGCCAACGGCAACGTCGCCGCGTGGCAGGAGGCCGTCATCGGCAATGAATCGAACGGCCTGCGCCTGACCGACGTGCGCGTCAACGTGGGCGATGTCGTCAAGAAGGGTGAAGTGCTGGCCGTGTTCTCGGCCGATACCGTCAATGCCGAAGTCGCGCAGGCGCGGGCCGCGCTGGCCGAAGCACAGGCCAACGCGGCCGAGGCCCAGGCCGACGCCCGCCGCGCCCGCGCGGTGCAGGCCAGCGGCGCGCTGTCGGAACAGCAGATCAGCCAGTACCTGACGGCCGAGCAGACGGCCAAGGCGCGCATCGAATCGGCACGCGCGGTGCTGGCGGCGCAGCAGCTGCGGCTGAAGTACACGCAGGTGGTGGCACCGGATGCCGGCGTCATCTCGGCGCGCAGCGCCACCGTCGGCTCCGTCGTCGGCGCCGGCACGGAGCTGTTCAAGATGATCCGCCAGGGCCGGCTGGAATGGCGCGCCGAAGTGACGGCGGCGGACCTGAAGAACATCCGCATCGGCGGCGCGGTGCGGGTCAAGGCCGCCAACGGCAGCGAGCTGACGGGCAAGGTGCGGATGATCGCGCCCACCGTCGATCCGCAGACGCGTTCCGCGCTGGTCTATGTCGACCTGCCGCCGGACCTGAACCGCAACGCGCCGTTCAAGGCCGGCATGTTCGCCACCGGCCAGTTCGAGCTGGGCAAGTCCGACGCATTGACCTTGCCGCAGCCGGCCGTCGTGGTGCGCGACGGCTTCCCCTACGTGTTCCGCCTGAACCCGGACTCGCGCGTCAGCCAGGTCAAGATCCGCACGGGCCGCCGGCTGGGCGACCGCATCGAAGTGCTCGGCGTCGGTGCTGGTACCCAGGTGGTGCTGAGCGGCGCGGGCTTCCTCAACGACGGCGACCTGGTGCGGCACGTGGCCGCGCCGGCCGGCGCGGTGGCGGCCAACGCTCCCGCCAGCGCCCCCAAATAAGGAGCCGCGATGAATTTCTCCGCCCTGTCGATCAGGAATCCCATCCCCGCGATCATGCTGTTCGTGCTGCTGACGCTCGCGGGCCTCTTGGCCTATAAAGCCAATCCGGTGCAGGACTTCCCCGACATCGAATTACCCATCGTGACCGTCGTGGCAACGCTGCCGGGTGCCGCACCGGCCCAGCTGGAAACGGAAGTCGCGCGCAAGATCGAGGATTCCGTCGCCACGCTGCAAGGCGTCAAGAACATCTATACGAAAGTGCTGGATGGCGACGCCACCGTCACCGTCGAGTTCATCCTCGAGAAGAACCTGTCGGACGCCGTCAACGAAGTGCGCGACGCCGTCACCCGCGTCAAGGCCGACATGCCGGCCGAGCTGCGCGACCCCATCGTCAGCAAGGTCTCCACGGCGGGGCGCGTCGTGCTGACGTTCGTCGCCACCGCCCGCGCGACGGGCGGCACCAAGATGGACGACGCCGACCTGTCCTGGTTCGTCGACAACACGGTGCAGAAACGCCTGCTGGCGGTGCCGGGCATCGGCTCCGTCAGCCGCGTGGGCGGCGTCAACCGCGAGATCCGCGTGGAGCTGGACGACGCCCGCATGGCCGCGCTGCGCGTGTCCGCGCTGGACGTCTCGCGCCAGTTGCGCCAGGTGCAGCGCGAAGCACCGGGCGGACGCGGCGACGTCAGCGGCGCCGAGCAGTCCGTGCGCACCATCGCCACGGTCAAGTCGGCGCAGGAACTGGCCGCCATGGACATCCCGCTGGGCGACGGCCGCCACGTGCGCCTCGACCAGGTGGCCACCGTCACCGACACGGTGGCGGAATCGCGCGCCATCGCCACGCAGGACGGCAAGCCGGTCGTGGCGTTCGAGGTGTTCCGCACCAAGGGCGCCAGCGAGACCGCGGTGGCGGACGGCGCCCGCGCCGCTGTCGCCAAGCTGCGCACGGAGTATCCGAACATCGAGCTGAAGGAATCGATCGACAACGCCTCGCCCGTGCACGAGAACTTCGAGGGCTCCATGGAGCTGCTGTACGAGGGCGCCATCCTGGCCGTGCTGGTGGTGTGGTGGTTCCTGCGCGACTGGCGCGCCACCCTGGTCGCCGCCGCCGCGCTGCCGCTGTCCGTGATGCCCGCGTTCCTCGGCATCTACTGGTTCGGCTATACGCTCAACACGGTGACGTTGCTGTCGCTGGCGCTGGTCGTGGGCGTGCTGGTCGACGACGCCATCGTGGAGATCGAGAACATCGAACGCCACCTGCGCATGGGCAAGTCGCCGATGCAGGCGGCACTGGAAGCGGCCGACGAAATCGGCATGGCGGTGATCGCCACGACGTTCGCGCTGGTGGCCGTGTTCCTGCCGACCGCGTTCATGGGCGGCATCCCCGGCAAGTTCTTCAAGCAGTTCGGCTGGACCGCCGTGCTGGCCGTGCTGGCCTCGCTGGTGGTGGCGCGGTTGCTGACGCCGATGATGGCGGCCTACCTGCTGAAGCCGAAAGCGCACAAGGAAGAGCAGGACGGCTGGATCATGACGCGCTACATGCGCACGATGAAATGGTGCCTGCACCATCGCGGCATCACGGCCATCGCGTCGGCCGTGTTCTTCGTCTGCTCGATCATGCTGGTGGGCCTGCTGCCGACGGGCTTCGTGCCGCCGGCCGACCGCGACCAGACCCAGGTCAACCTGGAACTGCCACCGGGCAGCACGCTGGCGCAAACCAAGGTGGTGGCCGAACAGGCCCGTGCCGCGGCGATGCAGGTGCCGGGTATCGTGGGCGTGTTCAGCTCCGTGGGCGGCGGCTCCGCCGGCGACGCGTTCGCGCCCGGCGCGGAAGCGGAAGCGCGCCGCGCCGTGCTGACGATCACCACGGTGCACCGCACCGACCGCGACGAGTCGATGCCGGAGATCGACGGCCTGCTGCGCGCCAAGCTGGCGAACATCCCGGGGGCCCGCTTCACGGTGGGCCCGCCCGACACGGGTGTCAAGATGCAGCTGGTGCTGCAGTCGGAAGACCCGATCGCGCTGATGGGCGCGGCGCAGCGTGTCGAGCGCGAGCTGCGTACCTTGCAGGGCATCGGCAACGTCACCTCGAGTGCGTCGCTGGTGCGGCCCGAGATCATCGTGCGCCCCGACTTCGCCCGTGCTGCGGACCTGGGCGTGACGGCCAGCGCCATCGGCGAGACGGTGCGCGTGGCCACGGCCGGCGACTACGATTTCGATCTCACCAAGATGAACCTGCCGGAGCGCCAGGTGCCGATCCGCGTCAAGCTGCCGGACGCGGTGCGGGCCGACCTGGACGCCATCGGCCGCCTGACGGTACCGGGCACCAACGGCCCCGTGCTGCTGGCGAACGTGGCGACGATCACGATGGAAAGCGGGCCGGCCCAGATCGACCGCCTGAACCGCAGCCGCAACGTGACGCTGGACGTGGAGCTGGGCAGCCGCTCGCTGGGCGAGCTGAACGCGGAGGCGCGCGCACTGCCATCGATGCAGAACCTGCCGCCGTCCGTGCGCATCGCGGAACTGGGCGACGCGCAGGAGATGGCGTCGCTGTTCGCCAGCTTCGGCATCGCGATGGCGATCGGCGTGCTGTGCATCTATGGCGTGCTGGTGCTGCTGTTCAAGGACTTCATGCAGCCGATCACGATCCTGGCGGCGCTGCCGCTGTCGATCGGCGGCGCCATCGTGGCGCTGCTGGTGACGGGCCGCGCACTGTCGATGCCGTCGATGATCGGCCTGATCATGCTGATGGGGATCGTGACGAAGAACTCGATCCTGCTGGTGGACTACGCCATCCTGGCGCGCCAGGCCGGCATGAGTCGCTTCGATGCGCTGGTGGACGCCTGCCACAAGCGCAGCCGGCCGATCCTGATGACGACCATCGCGATGGGCGCCGGCATGATGCCGCTGGCGCTGGGCCTGGGCGCCGACCCGAGCTTCCGCTCGCCGATGGCGATCACGGTGATCGGTGGCCTGATCACGTCGACCCTGCTGAGTCTCCTGGTGGTGCCGGCCGTGTTCACCTACATCGACGACACGGAGCACCTGCTGGGCCGCCTGGTGCGCAAGCTGCGCCGCCATCCGCCACAAGGAAACGATGGTGCGCACGACGGCACGCACGATGGCAGCCACGGCACGGCCGCCAACAACGGCAAGACGGTCGATGCGGTCGGCAATCCCGTCATCGGCGCGAAGGGCCACTGACCCCGGCGCCCCACCGCAGCGGCTCCCGGCAGCGATGCCGGGAGCCGTTTTTACTTCCGGGCTGACCTGTACCGAACCCGATTGGTGGCGGCCGTGCTGGCGGCGTTCTCGATCGTCACCGGCCTGGCCTTCCACAACGCGATCGGCGACCAGAACCAGTTCATCCACCTGCTGAAGAACTTCGCGATGGCCGGTGGCCTGCTGCAGGTGGTGGCATTCGGCGCCGGCGCGTTCAGCATCGACAACCGGCTGGCGCAAGGGGGCAAGCGAATCAGCAACGCGGTGCGCGGCGGACGCCAGGCCGCATAAGCCAGGCGACGATGTAAATCGGTGACTGTCACCCTTTTTCTAGAATCGGTGACTGTCACCCTTTTTCTGGATCCATGGTGACAGGCACCGCGGGTTCATGGCCGTGGCGGCTCCGGCAGTTCTTCCATCGCGATCTCCGCCAGGTCCAGCAGCCCCTGCAGTTCGGCCGCGCGCAGTTTGCGCGGTTCGCGGTCGATGACGCACAGCGTCCCCAGCGCGTTGCCGGCCTTGTCGCGCAGCGGTACCCCGGCATAGAAGCGGATGTGCGGGTCGCCCTGCACCAGCGGATTGTCGCGGAAGCGCTCGTCGGTTGCCGTGTCCTCGACCACGAAGGCATCGTCGTGCATGATGGCATGCGAGCAGAAGGCCCACTCGCGCGGCGTCTCCTGCGCGGCCAGCCCCACTCGCGCCTTGAACCACTGGCGCTGCGCCGTCAGCAGCGAAATCAGGGCGATGGGCGATCCGGTGACCGCGGCAGCCAGGCGCACGACGCGGTCGAAGCGCGCTTCCGGCGGACTGTCGACAAGGCCCGACGCCGCCAGCGCCACGAGCCGGGTCGCCTCGTTGCCGCCCACCGGATATCCAGGGGACGGCTGCGCCTGGAACTCCGCTGGCGAGACGGTCGACAGCACGGCCTCCACCGCCTGGCCGACCGTTGCCGGCTGGAGTGCCGCGGCCGGCTCCATCAGGCGCGCGATGCGGCTCAGCCGGGTGCGGCGATGTCCGCCCGGGGTCTTCCACGATTCGATGGCGCCACTTTCCATCCACAGTTGCACGGTACTCGTGGCAACGCCCAGCAGGCGCGCCGCCGCGCTGGTGGTCAGGATGGGATCGTCGTCGATTATCGTGCTTGCAGGGTTGCTGTCCATGGAGGCCTTTCGTATTGCCGGAAGTATAGACAAATGCCGAGCCGCAGCCAAGATTTGATTGATTTAACGACTCCACGCAACAATTCGCCGCTTTCGTCAAATTATGTTGCGCTGTCGCAATATATTGGAGATCATACCGCTCAGTTTCGTCAAATTAATTGAGGCACGACATGAAGGTATTCCGCTCCGCGAGCATCGCGACCAAGCTGTACACGGCGTTCGCGCTGGCCCTGTTGTTCACCCTGGCGCTGGCGGTCACGGCCGCAGGTGCGCATGATCGACGGCGCGCTGATCAACGCGGAAACGTTGCGCCGCGAACAGTTGGACGTGCTGTACGAGGCCCGCGAAGCGCTCGACCAGACCGGCATCGCGGCCCGCAACGCCTATATCTTTACCGATCCGGCCGCTGCGCGGCGCGAGCTCGACATCGTCGACGAGCAGAAGGCACGCTACCTGGCCGCATTGCAGAAGCTGGAACCGGTACTGCATGACAGCCCCGCCTTCGAGAAGGTCCACGCGGGCCTGACGCGCATGGCCAAGGAACTGGAACGGCCGCGCCAGTACCGCGTTGCCGACGACATGACGCACTTCGGCACTTTTCTCGTCGAGGAATGCAGCCCGCTGCGGCGCCAGATCGTGGCCGACATCGGTACCCTGCTGGCCGAGCTGCAGCAGCGCAGCGCGGCGGCCAACGCGGTCACCAATGCGCAGGCCGGCCGGGCGCAGGTGTGGATCGTCACGCTGGCCATTCTTGGCGCACTGCTGTGTGCAGCGACGGGCATCGCCATCGTCCGCGGCTTGCTGCGGCGACTGGGCGGCGAGCCCGGTTACGCCGCCAGCGTCGCACGCGGTATCGCCCGGGGCGAACTGCATCGCGCGGTGGACACGCGCCAGGCCGCTCCCAGCAGCCTGCTGCACGCCATGAGCACGATGCGCGACAGCCTGTCCGGCATCGTCAGCCGCGTGCGCAGCGGTACCGATGCGATCGCGTCCGCATCGGCCGAGATCGCCTCCGGCAACCTGGACCTCTCGCACCGCACGGAAACGCAGGCCGGTTCGCTGGCCCAGGTGTCGTCGTCGATGAAGCAGCTGATCGCCTCCGTGCGCCGCAATGCCGACTATGCGGCCGAAGCGCGCAAGGTCGCGGAAGACGCGGCGCAGGTGTCGCAGCAGGGCGGCAAGGCGGTCGAGGGTATCGTCAACACGATGAACCTGATCAACGAGTCGTCGCGCAAGATCGTCGACATCATCGGCGTCATCGACGGCATCGCCTTCCAGACCAATATCCTGGCCCTGAATGCGGCCGTGGAAGCGGCGCGCGCCGGCGAACAGGGACGCGGCTTTGCCGTCGTCGCATCGGAAGTACGCAACCTGGCGCACCGCTCGGCCGCGGCGGCCAAGGAAGTCAAGGCGCTGATCGAGGACTCCGTCAGCAAGGTGGGCGCCGGCACGGCACTGGTGGGTGAGGCCGGCCACACGATGCAGGGCGTCGTCGCCAGCATCGGCCGTGTCACCCAGCTCATGGCCGACATCTCGAACGCCAGCCGCGCGCAAAGCGACGATATCGAATACGTCGACGCGGCCATCGTGCAACTGGACGACATGACCTTGCAAAACGCCACGCTGGTCGAACAGGCCGCCGCCGCGGCCCAGGCACTGCAGACGCAGGCCGCGCAACTGGCGGGCGTGGTCAATACGTTCCAGCTGGAGGAAGGACAGGCGCGGCTGGCACTGGCGGCATGAGAGTCCGTGCGATTGCATGAAATTCAACAGTCGTGGTAGGGTGCTGCCTTTGCGCCAAGGCCACGCATGAACCGTCGCGATACCCTCCTCTCCCTCCTGCTCGCGGGCGTTTGCACTGCCGGCCAAGCCGGCACAGCCAAGATGGCCCACCCGTGGTCGGCCATCGCGCCCCTGGTCGCCGGTGCCTATTCCGGCATTTGCGGCGAACGGCCCGGCGGCGCCGACAAGCCGGGCAAGATTACTGTCGATGCCGACGGCAAGGCGCGCGCTCCCGGCATGATGTTCGACCCGCGCGACAGCCAGTTGATGGAACTCTGGCGCGGTCGGGAAGGCAAGACCGTGCAGAGCAAGGTCGTGCTGCGAGCAGAGTACGAGGCGGCATACTTCATCCTGCTGCCCGACAACGGCGCCTACAGCGCGGCGCTCAAGGAAGGTGAGCAGACGCTGGGCTGCGACGGCGTCGCGGCGCCGGCGCGCCTGAATGGGCAGCCGCTGGCGCTGTCGCTCGCCCCGCTGCTCGACGCCAGCCGCACCATCGAATGCCGCACCGGCGCCGAGGCGCCGCCACGCGACGCGCTGTTCCGGCTGGCGCGCGGCAAGGTCCAGCTGGGGGACCGTACCTTCGACCTGACCCAGCCCGGCACCGAAACACTGAGTGTCGGCAAGGGCCGCGGCATGCAATATGGCTTCGAGCTGAACGACGGCCGCGCCTTCACCGTGCTGTACGACGTGCGTGGCGGCGTCAAGGGTGCCGCGCTGTATGAACACGGCGAGCCGGTGCTGGGCTGCGGCTCGGACGAGTGACCGGAGGAACCATGAAACGATCCATTTCATCCATGTCCGCATGGACCGCCGCTTTGCTGCTCTGTGCCGGCGCATCCCAGGCCACCCATGCGACGCCGGGCCGCTGGGCCGCGCTGACGCCACTGCTGGCAGGGACGTACGGCGGCAAGTCCGGCGGCAGTTGCGCAGCACAGCCCGCAACTGAAGGCGGCGCGACCGGTGCGCTCCAAGTCAAGGCCAACGGCAAGGTACAAGCGCCAGGCATCGATATCGACGTTGCCGACAGCGCCATCGCCAATATCGAGCGTCGTACCACGGCCGCGGGCATTGCCACGTCGGTGGCGCTGGTGGCGGCGGACCAGAAGACGTCGCTGGCCGTCGGTCGGGTGAGCGGCATGGCATTGGCCCAGGCCCGCGCCGGCGAGCAATCGTTCAATTGCGAGGGCGTGCGCCTGCCGACCGCATTGGACAAGCAGGCGCTGGTCCTCACCCTTGCCGGCTCACTGGATACCGCCGGCACCATCGAGTGCAGCGCCACGCCGGACGAGAAACCGCACCCGCATCCCTTCGCGCTGGCGCGCGGCCGCGCGACGCTGGGCGAACACACGCTCGACCTGGCCGCCGCCACCGACGAACTGGTCACCCGGGGACCGGACGGCATCCTCAAATACCACGCCAACCTGCGCGACGGCCGCGCGTTCATCGCGTACTACGACGAGGGCGGCAAGGTGCGCAACGTGGTCATCCTCGATCGCGGCAAGGACGTCCTCGGCTGCGGCCCGGACGAGTGACCCTCCACAGGTAGGGTTACCGAAAAGGCACCCGCCTGCTAGCGTACGAACCTCACCGTTTTGGAGGTTCCATGAATCGTCGCACCACCCTGCTGTCCGCCCTCACGCTGTCGCTGTTGCTGGCTGCCTGCGCCAACAAGAACGAAGAGGCCAGCCAGGACAGCGCCGCCGTCGACAACGCCGAGGCGGTGGTGGAAGCGCCGGTGGAGGAGCCCAAGCCTGCGCCGACAGTCGATTACTGGAAGTTCGTCGGACCGCTCGTCGCGGGCACGTACGAGGGCGAGTGCGTACGGCTGCCGGACGCCCGCAAGATGGACGCGACCATCAAGGTCGGGGCGGGCGGGAAGGTGTCGGCATCCGGGTTGGACGTGGATTTCCAAGCCACCAGATCGGTCATGATGATGCGCTCGCACGACAACAAGGGCCAGTACAACACGATCGCCACTCTCGCCGTCGATGACGGCCAGGGCGGCATGCTGTCGCTGCAGTCCGGCAAGGACAACGGCGCCAGCTTCAGCAAGGGGGAAGTCGGCATGGCCTGCACCACGGTGGCGAGCAACGGCAACCTGAACGCCCGCCCGCTCTACCTGGCGCTGGCGCCGCTGCTGGACGGGAAGAAGCAGACGGTCGGCTGCCTCGACACCGACAACCTGCTGGTGCGGCGCAATCTCGACTTCGAGATGCGTGACGGCGTGGTCCGCATCGGCGACGCGTCGTTCGACCTGAAGGCCGCGGAGTCGGAGGGCTTCACGATCAACGACAACGGCGCCACCGTGGGGCTGGCGGTGGTGATGCCCGGGAAGCGCATGCTCAACGTGTTCTTCGATGGCGCCGGCAAGCTTACCCTGCTGCGGGCCGAAAACGACCAGCAAAGCACGCACCACTGCAGCGTGGAGAGCTGACCGGCGGGCTGACAAGCGCAGCGACGGGCGTCAGCGCGCCTGCCACCCTCCCCCATCGCCCGGTACAGGTCCACGGAAGCTGTCAGCAGGCGCGTACGCAGCTGCAGCCGCGCCACGTCGGCGGCATACAGGTTGCGTTGCGCATCCAGTTCCTCCAGGTAGGCCGCGTAGCCGTTGCGATAACGGTTGTGTGCGATACGCAGCGTCTCGGCCGCCGTGGCCCGGCGTGCATCGTTCTGTACCGCCTGCTCGCGCAGGCGTGCGATGGCGTCCAGCCCATTCTCCGTTTCCGCGAACGCCTGCCGCACCGTGTTCTCGTACGTGGCGATGGCCTGGTCGCGTTGGGCCGCGGCCGAATCCGTCTGGGCCTGCACGCGGCCACCGTCGAACAGCGGTGCCACCAGCGCGCCGCCCAGGCGCCACAGCCGCGTCGGTGCGTGCAGCAGGTCGCTGAACTCCGTCGATTGAATCCCGCCCGTGGCCGTCAGCCGGAACGACGGCAGCAGCTGGTCGCGCGTGGCCGCCAGTTGCGCGACGCTGGCGGCGATGGTCTGCTCGGCGCGCGCGATGTCGGGACGGCGCCGCAGCAGGTCCGAGGGCAATCCGGCCGGCACGGGCGGCGGCGCCAGGTCCGCCAGCGGCACGCCCCGTTCGATCGGGCCGGGCATGCCGCCGGCCAGAATCGCCAGCGCGTTCTCCTGCTCGAAGATCTGGCGCTGCAGTTGCGGCACCTGCTCGGCGGCCGCATCGTATTCCGCCTGCGCCTGCAGCCATTCGAGGCGCGAGCTGTAGCCCACCTCGAACTGGCGCCGGGCCAGATCGCGCGACCGCTCGCGCAGCTTCAGCGTGGCCTGCGCCAGCTCCAGCTGGGCATCCAGGCCGCGCAGGTTCAGGTAGCCGGTGGCGACATTGGCCGCGACCGACAGGGCCGCCGCATCGGCATTGGCCTGCTCCGCGCGCAACGTGGCGGCGGCCGCTTCGGTGGCATTCGCCAGCCGGTTCCACACGTCGATCTCGTATGCCGCCTGGAACTCGGCCTGGTAGGCATTACCCACGTGCCGCTGGCCGTTGTACAGCAAGGTGCGGGCGCGCCCGGCGCTGGTATCGAACGACAGCGTGGGCTGCCGGGCGGCGGCGGTCGCGCGCACGCGGGCGCGATAATCCTCCAGGCGCAGCCGCGCCACGCGCAGGTCGCCATTGCTGGCCAGGGCGCGCGTCACCAGCGCCGTCAGGGCCGGATCGTTGAAGGCTTGCCACCAGGCCTGGTCCACGGGCCGGCTGGCCGTGTCGGCCAGCGGCGGCGCGCGCCAGCCGGCCGGCACCTGCAAGGTCGACGCCGGCGGTGGCGCCACCTTTGCCGCGCAGCCGGCCAGCAGCGCCGCCGCGAGCAGCGCTGTCCCGGTCGGGCCCCTCATCGACGCGCTCCCGCCGCCGGCGTGGCGGTGTCGTTCAATTCCGCCGACGTGTCGATGCTGACGATGACGGACATGCCCGGCCGCAGCCGCTGCGCCAATGCCTGGCCCGGATCGATGCGGATGCGCACGGGAATGCGCTGGGCGATCTTGACGTAGTTGCCGGTCGCGTTATCGGCCGGCAGCACGGAGAACTCGGAGCCCGTCGCCGGCGAGATGCGTTCCACCTGTCCCGTCAGCGTGGCGCCATCGAGCGCATCGACCTTGAATGTCACGCTCTGGCCCACGCGCACGCCATTCATCTGGGTTTCCTTCAGGTTGGCGATGACCCACATCTGCTGCGGCACGAGGCCCATCAACTGCGCGCCGGAATTGACGAACGCGCCGCGCCGTACCGTCACCTGCCCCAGCTGGCCGTCCGACGGCGCCACGATGCGGGTGTTGTCCAGGTCCACCTGCGCCGCCTTCAGCGCCGCCGCGGCGTTCGCCACCGCCGCTTCCAGCGATGCGCGGTTGACGGTGACGGACTGCGACTGCTGCCGCGAGATCTCGACGTTGGCGAGCGCTTGCGCGACGGCCGCCTGGGCCTGCGCGCGCGCGGCACGCTGGGCATCGCGTTCGCGCTGCGACAGCGAGCCGTCCCGCACCAGTTCCTCGACCCGGCGCAAGTCGGCTTCGGCGCGCATGGCCTGCGCCCTGGCATTGGTCAGCGCCGCCTCCTGCAGCGCGATGGTGGCGGCCGCGCTGCGGCGCGACTGCTGCCAGTTCGCCAGCGCGGCCGTCTGCGCCGCCAGTTGCGCCTGCGCCTGCTGCAGGCGCTGCTCGTAGACGCGGCGGTCGATGTCCACCAGCAGGTCGCCCTTGCGCACGAACTGGAAGTCCTGCACGTGCACGTCCGTCACGTAGCCGGACAGCTGCGTGCCGATCACCGTCACCTGCCCGCGCACCAGCGCGTTTTCCGTCGAGACGATGGGGCTCGTGAACGGCGGCAGGCGCCACGCGTACAGCACGATCAGCACGCCGACCAGCGCGACCAGCGCGAAACCGGAAGCGGCCACCCATTGCTGGCGGCGGTCGGGTTGGGCCGGCGCGGCCGGCGGGGTTGCGGGCGGGGTTACGGGCACCGCGGCGGCGGGAGGGGGTGTCGTATCGTTTGCGCTCATTGCGATCCGGAGTTGTTGAGTGAAACCTTGGCCATGCCGGTGGCGGCGTTCTGCGCGGGCACCGCCGGCACGTGCGCCGTCAGGTGCTGCCACAGCCAGTGCGCGACCATCCACAGCAGCGTGCCGACGGCCACGAGGGAGATCAGGAGGAAGACATCGTTATAGGCCAGGATATTGGCCTCGCGGGTCGCCGCCGCGCCCAGCGCGGCCACGCCCTGGGCATTGCGCAGCGCCGGGTCCATCAAGGTGCCGCCCAGCGCGGCGCCGCTGCCCTGGATGCGCGCGGCGACATGCGGGTCCAGCAATGTCAGGTGTTCCACCAGCTGGCTCGAATGGTATTTTTCGCGCAGCACCTGCACGGTGCCGACGATGGCGGAGCCCAGCAGGCCGCCCAGGTTCTGCGTCATCGAGAACATCACCGAGAAGCTGATCAGGTTTTTCGGCTGGGCGATGATGGCGCCGAAGCCGGACACGAACACGGGGCCGATGAAGAACGTGCCGGTAAACGCCAGCAGGAACTGGCTGACGTACATCTGCGCTGGCCGCGTCAGGTTGGTCGCGTGCGAGTCCAGCCACGCGCCCACGGCCATCAGCGCGAGCGACAGCATCAGCGAAGCCTGGATGCGGGCCGGCGTGATCGTCAGCGCGCTGACGGCCATGCCGGCCACGCTGGCCACCAGCGTGACCAGCCACAGGTCGCGCATCTGGTCGTTCTGCAGGCCCAGTGCGTTGAGGAAGCCCACCGTGCCGGTCGCTTCCGACTGCACGATGCGGATCAGCAGCACCGACAGCGCCAGGCGCAGCATGTTGGCCGTCGTCAGCCAGCGGATATTGAGCAGCGGGTTCTTGCGGTTATGCTCGATCGCGACGGCCGCCGTGACGAGGACGATGGAACCGACCAGGCACCAGCCGATCCACGGCGCCTCGAACCACCACACCGTGCGGCCCAGCGCCAGCGCGGCGCACAGCAGCGCGACACCCGGCGCGAACAGGCCGAACGTGACGAAGTCCAGCTTCTCGAAGGCCCGGATACGGTCGCCCGGCGGGAGTTTGAGCAGCAGCACGCAGCCCAGCGACAACAGGGTCATGCCCAGCTCGAACGAATACAGCCCGCGCCACTCGGCGATCTCCAGCAGTTCGGTGGAGAACAGCCGGGCGACGGGCAGCGCCAGCTGGGAAAAGCCGATGCCCAGCACGACGCCCTTCAGGCGGTGCTGGGCCGGGAAGCCCTGCAGCGTGTAGTACAGGCCCAGTGTCGTCAGCGCGCCGGCGCAGATGCCGCTGGCCGCGCGCACGGCGATCGCCGAGGCCAGGCCGTGCACGAACAGGTGCGCCAGCGTGGTCACCGCGTACAGCACGAGGAACAGTTCCGTGAACAGGCGCAGGCCGTACTGCTGGCGGAACTTCACCAGCAGCAGGTTCATCGACACGTTGGCCATCACGTAGGCGGCCGGCAGCCACTGGATCTCGGACGCATAGACACCCAGGGAACCCTGCGCGTACGTGAGGTTGACGGTGACGAGCGCGTTTCCCAGGCCGCCCGTCAGCGCGACGATGAAGCCGACCAGCAGGTAGGCGAAACGCCGCCGCGTGGAGTGCAGCGGCGTCGAGGGCGAGCCCGGCAACATCGGCCGTTCGTGCGGCTTCCAGGTCTGGGGAGCATAGACATCCATGCGGTACCTGATCTGTTCTTATCCTGACAGAGACGAGCATAGCACCGGGCCGCCCATGCGAGCGGTCCGGTTGCCCGGGGCGGGACTCATGGCAGAGCCACGCCCGCCAATGTCGTCAGACCATCGGCGGGTCCGTCTCGCGCTGCCACACGCGGTGGCCGGCCAGCACGGTCTTGAATGCCGCCAGCGCAGCCGTGACGTCCGCCGGCTCCGCCCCGATGATGCCCGGATCGGGCGAACCGTCCGGCAGGTTGGCGGGAATGTCCGCCTTGGCCAGCAGTTGCGCGCCCGCGTCCACCACCATGATCGGCTTGCAGTGGCGGTATTGCAGGCGCACGAATTCGAGCGCGTTGGCGTCCATCGACAGCGCCTGCGCGGCCTGCTCGCCGGCCGGCACGACCATGGCGTCGTAGATGACGGCCGGTCCGGCCTCCAGCGTGATCTCCACGTCCAGCGTGCCGCCATGGCATCCGGTCACCTTGCCCAGCTTGCTGCCAACGATGCGCGGCACGGCGCCATCGGCCAGCAGCGAGGCGTAGATCGTGCGCGCACCTTCGACATCGCTGCCGTTGGCGACGAGGATCGCCACTCGGCGCGCGTGGATGCCGGTCTGGCCCGGCCGTGCCAGCAGCGACAGCGCGGGCGACGGCGGATACTCGGGCAGCGGGCGCGTGGTCGCCAGCGGCTGTGGCGGCGGCACGTCCATGCCCAGGCCGTCCGCCACGGCCGCGGCCAGCGTCGCATCGACATTGACCAGCATCGACAGCATGCGCTCGCGGATCGCCGGCACCTGCACCCGCGTCAGCTCGAAGCGGAAGCCGCCGACGATGTGGTTCTTCTCGACCGGCGTCTGGCTCTGCCAGAACAGCCGGGCCTGCGAATAGTGGTCGGCGAACAGCTCCGGCTTGCCGCGCACCTTGTCTTCCGCGATCGGCTGCGGGAAGCTGGTGAAGCCCGCCATGCGGCCGGCCTGGAACGGGCAACCGCCGCCCAGCGAGTTGGGCTCGTAGGCCACGCGGCCCCGGTTGATCGTCTGGCGGTGCATGCCGTCGCGCTGGTTGTTGTGGACCTGGGCGATGGGCGCGTTGATGGGGATCTCGTGGAAGTTCGGCCCGCCCAGGCGGCTGATCTGCGTGTCCAGGTAGGAGTGGATGCGGCCTTGCAGCAGCGGGTCGTTGGTGAAGTCGATCCCGGGCACGATGTGCGCCGTGCAGAACGCTACCTGCTCCGTCTCGGCAAAGAAGTTGTCGGGATTGCGGTTCAGGACCATCTTGCCGATGGGCTGCAGCGGCACCAGCTCTTCCGGCACGATCTTGGTGGCGTCCAGCACGTCGAACGGGAAGCTTTCCGCCTGGGCTTCCGTGAAGACCTGGATGGCCAGCTCGTATTCGGGGAATTCGCCCGCCTCGATCGCTTCCCACAGGTCGCGCCGGTGGAAATCGGGATCGGCGCCGCTGATCTTGACCGCTTCATCCCACACCAGCGAATGGGTGCCCTGCAGCGGCGTCCAGTGGAACTTGACGAAGACGGAGTCGCCGGCCGCGTTCACCAGGCGGAACGTGTGCACGCCGAAGCCCTGCATCGTGCGGTAGCTGCGCGGAATGGCGCGGTCCGACATGGCCCACATCAGCATGTGCATCGATTCCGGCATCAGGGAAGTAAAGTCCCAGAAGGTGTCGTGCGCGCTGGCCGCCTGCGGCATGCCGTTGTGCGGCTCCGGCTTGACCGCGTGGACGAGGTCCGGGAACTTCATCGCATCCTGGATGAAGAACACGGGGATGTTGTTGCCGACCAGGTCCCAGTTGCCCTCTTCCGTATAAAACTTGACGGCGAAGCCGCGCACGTCGCGCGCCGTGTCGGTCGAGCCGCGCTCGCCGGCCACGGTCGAGAAGCGCACGAACACGGGGGTCTTCTTGCCGGGGGCGGACAGCAGGCTGGCACGCGTCAGCGCGGACAGGTCCTGGTAGCTTTCGAAATAGCCGTGCGCCGCCGAGCCGCGCGCGTGCACGACCCGTTCGGGGATGCGCTCATGGTCGAAGTGCGTGATCTTCTCGCGCAGGATGAAGTCTTCCATCAGGGTGGGGCCGCGCAGGCCCGCCTTCAGGGAGTTCTGGTTGTCCGCGACGGGCACGCCCTGGTTCGTCGTCAATGCCTGTTCGGAAGAGTCGGCACGCACGCGGTCCAGCGGGCCGTTGGTGTTGTTGACGCCGATTGGCGGTTGCCCCGAGCCCGTCTTGGGCGACGCGATGTTCTCCACGGCCGTGCTGGCGGTGACGATGTCGCTGTCCGGCTTGGCCGTCTGGCCCGGCTGCGGGTCGCGCGCGGCGTCGCCGTACTCACCCGGCTTGTTGACGTTGTAGTCGACCTTGTCGGACAGCGCCATGCCGCCGGCCTGCTTCTCCAGCAGCACGTCGCCCTGCGGATTGTTGTTGCCCAGTGAACCCGGCGGCGCCGCGTTGGACGGGCCGGAAACGGTGCTGAGGATCGAGCCGGCGCCATCGACGCCGGTATTGTTCTTGTTGTTGGCCATGAGTTTTCCTGGTGGGTGAAGAAGGCGGTGCGCCGGCTTGCGCCGGACGCGGACACGCCGACGCCCGGCCACGTTCACGAAGAACGGTGGCCGGGCAGCGCGTGCCCGTCAGCGGGGCACGGGTAGCGGGTGCGGATCAGTGACGGCGCGAACCCAGCAGCTTGGAGACGGCGTAGCCGGCAGCCATCGCCACCAGCACGGACACGCCCGGGCTGTTGCGCACGTAGCTGCGGCCCGTCTCGGCCAGGCGCTGGTAGGCGACGTTCAGGTCGGCCGCTTTCTGGCCCAGCGTGTCGGACAGGTTGTTGACGTTGTCGGACACCTTGTCGACGGTGTCGTGCGCCTTGCCCACCAGGCGGTCGGCGGTGGCAGGCACCTTCTCGGCCAGCTTGTCGACGGTGCCGTGCACGGTCGAGGCGGCTTTCTCGACGGCCGGCTGGGCCTTGTCCGCCAGCTTGTCGACGGTGCTGTGCACGGACGACGCGGCCTTGTCGGCCGTCGGCTGGGCCTTGTCGGCCAGCTTGTCGATCGCGTTGTGGGCGTCGTTGCGGGTGGTGTTGCCGATCGGCGTCACAGAGCCGGTTGCGGTGGTGTTCTTATCCTGGTTGTCCATGATCGGTATCCTTGTGTTGGTGTTGGTGAGGTTGCGGATACAACAATAGGCCGGTTGACAATGTGTCACCGTGCGGGAACTAACAAAGTAGCCAGCATCGGTGCAATGTGGGCCACGGCACGGACGGGCGGCCAGGGCTGCGCGATGCTGCCATTTGAACGAGGAGAGTCCCATGCTGCCCATTCAGCCCATCGGCGAACGCGCCACCACTGTCGCCCCTGTCCACGCCCCTGCCGTCGCGCCGGCAAACACGGCGCCGCCGCCCGGTATCGCCGTCGAAGTCTCGCCGCTGGGCCAGTTGCTGGGCACGCTCGCGCTGGCGCAGAAGCGGCTGGGCGAGCTGGCCGGCGCGGCGGTCGCCGACCCAGGCGTCGACAGCGCGCGCCTGGGCATTGCCACCGGCGAGCTGGTGGAAGCCTTCAACCTGGCCCGCAGCTTGCCGCTGCCGGGCCAGGGCAGCGCGCGCGAGCCCCTTACGCAGGCCTATGCGGCCCGCCGCGACGTACTGGCGCAGGCCGGCATCGCGCTGGACGACGACCGGCTCGAAGTCGACAGCGGCCGGCTGCTGGCCGCCTTTGGCGCGGACCGCCAACGCACGCTGGCGGCGCTGGCCGAAGCGGCCGCCGGGTTTGCCGAAGCGGTGCCGGCGGCCCGGCCGGACCCCACGCCCGCGGCCCGGCCAGCCGAGCCAACGCCCATGGCCGGCGCACGGCCGGCAGCGCCGGCGATCCAGGCCGGGGAGCCCGACCGTGAGGATCGGACCGACAGCGCTGCAGATTCAGCTGCTGATTCAGCTGCCGATTCAGCGGCAATCTTGGCCGCGCGCCGCGCCGAGGAAGCGGCCCGGAGTGCCGCAGAGGCCGCGCAAGCCGCAGCACTGGCGCGGCAGCAGGCTGCGCGGCTGGCAGCGCAGCACGAGCTGGAACGACAGGAGGCTACGCCGGTACCCCAGCCAAGTGCCGACGTGGCACGGGCGGACGCCCGCCGCCTGGCCGACCTGCAGACCAGCGGGACCCTCGAATCGGCCAGCCAGGCCGCATTGACCCAGGAGGCCCGCCAGGCGGCCTATCGCCTCGAAGTCGCACGCGAAGTCGCCAATGCCGAGATAGCGGTGCAGGACGATATCGCCGCCCAGGACCAGCGGCTGATGGAGGCGCGCGCGGCGGCGCTGCGCCAGATGGACAGCACGCACGAGCAGGACCTGGCCGCGCAGGCACTCGCCGACCGGCTGGCGCATCAGCGCGCCGACACCGCGATGGCGCTCTCGGAGGCGGACCGGCTCGCACAGGCGCGCCTCGATGCCGCGCGCCGCGATGCCGCCCGTATCGACGCGACCGTGACGCCGCACGCCGCGCCAGCGCCGTCCCTGGACAATGCCGAGCCCAAAGCGGACCTCGCCACGCTGGACGAAGCGCTGCGGGCAGCAGGCGACGCCCGCAGCGCCAGGGACACGCCGCCGCCAGCGCCGGCAGCGGCCCCGAACGCCGCCGATCCGGCCGTGGCGGCCGCGATCGCCGCGCAGCGCCTGGCGGGCGGCGTTGCCGGGGGCACGGGCGGCCCGAACCCGGCGCCGCCACCGCGCACGGAGCTGGTGCCGCCGGTGCGGCCCGTCAACCGCGTCACGTCGGCCACGCCGCTCCAGGGCGGCAGTGCCGGGCCGCGCGGCACGCGCTGACGCCGCAATTGGGGCTTGCCGTCGTGGTGGGATCGTGGATAATCCCGCTGAGTACAATAACGACGGAGATCCAATGAAACACAAGCAGACGGCAGGCGCGCTGGCGCTGGTGGGCGCAATGGCCGCAATGGCCGCAACGGGCGCGGCGGCGCAGGACACGGTCGTCAAGATCGGCCACAGCGGCCCCCTGTCCGGCGCCCAGGCCTTTTCGGGCAAGGACAACGAGAACGGCGCGCGCCTGGCAATCGAGGAACTGAACGCCAAGGGCGTCACCGTCGGCGGCAAGAAGGTGAAGTTCGAGCTGGTCTCCGAGGACGACCAGGGCGATCCGAAGGCCGGCGTCTCCGTGGCGCAGAAGATGGCGGACGGTGGCGTCAAGTATGTCGTCGGCCCCTACAACTCCGGTGTCGCCATTCCCGCCGCGCGCGTCTACAGCAATGCCGGCATCGCCATCGCCAGCGTCGCCTCCAATCCGAAGCTGACGCAGCAGGGCTACAAGAACCTGTTCCGCGTGAACGCCAGCGACAGCCAGCTGGGTTCCAAGATGGCGCTGTACGCGGCCAAGGAACTGAAGCTGAAGAACGTGGCCGTGATCGACGACCGCACCGCCTTCGGCCAGGGCCTGGCCGAGGAATTCAAGAAGCAGGCACGCGCCTCCGGCATGACGGTGGCGGGCCATGAGTACACGACGGATAAATCGGTCGACTTCACGCCGATCCTGACCCGCCTGAAGTCGAAAAAGGTGGAAGCCATCTTCTTCGGCGGCTATGCGCCGCAGGGCGGGCCGATGGCGCGCCAGATCCGCCAGCTGGGCCTGAACGCGAAGCTGCTGGGCGGCGACACGATCTGCACGGCCGAAATGGGCAAGCTGGGTGGCGATGCCGTCGGCCCCAACGTGCTGTGCTCGCAGGGCGGCGCTCTGCTGGACAAGGCCGCCAGCGGCCCGGCCTTCAAGGCCAAGTTCAAGAAGCGCTTCAATGCCGAACCGGATGTCTATGCGGCCTCGTACTACGACGCCGTCAACATGTTCGCGCAAGCCATGCAGCAGGCCAACGCCGTCGATCCCGCCAAGGTGGGCGCCACGATCGCGGCCGGCAGCTACCAGGGCGTGGCAGGCACCTATGCGTTCGACGCCAAAGGCGACATGAAGTCGTCGCCCGTGACGATCTTCACGTTCAAGGGCGGCCAACCGGCACCCATCACCAGCTACTGACAACACCGGGGACAGCCTCTGCGCGTTCTCGACGCGCAAAGCCTGTCCCCAGGGCTTGGCCGCCCCGCCCCGTTGTCAGGCGGCGGCCTTGCGGGTATCGAACGCGCTGCTTTCGCGGCCGTAGAACTCCAGGGCCTTGACGTTGTTGCGGCCACTGCTCTTGGCCGCGTACAGCAGGCGGTCGGCCGTATCGACCAGCAGCTCCTGCGCGAAGCGCTGCTCCACCAGGGCGAAATTGACCGCGGTGACACCGAAGCTGGCGGTCACGCCGACCACGCGGCCCGGCGCCACTTCGGTGCCGGAGCCGATCAGCGCGCCGCGCATGCGTTCGGCCAGTTGCACCGCCCCGCCCATGTCCGTTTCCGGCAGCACGATCAGGAACTCTTCGCCACCATAGCGGATCACGCTGTCCACGTTTTCCCGCGTCATGGAGCGCAGCAGGTTGGCGAACGTGACCAGCACGGCGTCGCCGGCCGCGTGGCCATAGGTGTCGTTGATGGACTTGAAGTGGTCGATGTCGCAGATGACGACGGCCAGGCTCTGGCGGAAGCGGCGGGCCCGCGACAGCTCCATGTTCAGCAGCTCCTGCTGCAGGTAGCGGCGGTTGTGGCAGCCCGTCAGCGGGTCGCGTTCGGACAGGTTCTTCAGGAACGACTGCACGCGGAATTCCTCGCGCCGGATCAGCGCGTAGCGGTGCGCGGCCATGCAGCCGAAGCCGTTCGCCAGCACCAGCAGCATGATCATCGTCACCAGCTCGCTGCTGGTCAGCCGGTCCTGCCAGATCACCAGCGCGACGAACACGATCGTCGCCACGATGCCGATCGGCAGCGCGAAGGCAACCCGGTTCGGAATGTACAGGTAGACCACCAGCGCCATGATGGATATCGCCATCGCATGCCACGGCGTCTCGGCCGGCCGGTACAGCACGACCAGCATGAAGGTGCCCATGCCGATGATTTCCGTGACGCTGGCGCCCAGCCAGATCCGGCGCACCGAATGGGGATACCAGTACGTCATCGCGCAGCTCAGCAGCGCGCTGACGGCCACGGACACGCGTCCCAGCAGCAGGATCAGCGCATCGTTGCCCGGTCCCAGCGCCATCACGTCCGTGATCGCGAAGGCGACATAGAAGGTGGCGCAGAACAGCAGCGCCAGGCGCACCTGCGACTGGGTGCGGGGCAGCTGGTGACGGTTGAAATGGGACTCGATCGTACGGTCCCTGAACTCGGCGCGCAACCGCGAAATATTGAATGCCGCATCGTTGACGAGTGGTGGCAACGCGCCTCCTTGTGTTCCATCGGGCCTGCGACAGCGCAGGCAAACGGCTGATATTGTAATACTACTTAGTTGCTTTTAGTTCACTAATAATCACATCAGGGATAAATATTTTGCTGCGATGCGATAAATGCGTCACGTGGTTCGGACCAATGACCGAACCGGTCCGCTTGCGGTATCGTAGGGACGACATTTCGACGCCACGGCCGGTGGCTGGCGTCGGCGCCAGGGACAAAGCCGGCCGGGGCGGGAGGATCTTCGCGTGTGACGAACGCCCCCGCGCCAGGGACGAACGCCGCCAGGGCGCTGCTATACTGCGCCGCCATGAACCGGCCCCCTTCCCTCCCTGTCTGGCTGCGCGCACTGCTCGTCAACTTCGGCTTGTGGACCGGGCTGTGCGCGCTGGCCGGCATGACGACCTACAGCGATGCGGCCCATGACGGCGATCCTCGCGGCTACGTGGAGATGACGCTGGGCTGGTGGTACGGCTACCTGGCGATGATGGTGCAAAGCTGGCTGCTCTACCTGCTGTACCGGGGCCGGCCCGGCTGGCTCGCCACGCCGGCTCGCATCGCCGCGGGCTACGCCGTCTACATCGCGGCCTGCGCGCCGTTCGCGCTGCTGGGGCTTGCCCTGCGGCGCTGTTTCAAGTTCGGCATGGCCCCGACGCTGACCAATGTCCTGCACTACTGCGCGGCAATGGACAAGTTCGAATGGTTCGTCGTGTTCGTGCTGCTGACGCTGGCCTTCGGCACCGTCGTCGCCAGCCTGCTGTGGCGCCAGCGCCGCCGCCAGGACGCCGAACTGGCGCGGGCCAGGCTGTCGCTGGAACGCCAGCGCCTCGCCGCCCTGCGCGGCCAGCTCGAACCGCACTTCATCTTCAATACCTTGAGCGCCATCGGCGCGGTGGTGCGGACCGACGACAAGCCCGTCGCCCTGGACGGCCTGGAACGCCTGGGCAACCTGCTGCACTACGCGCTGTCGAACAGTACGCGCGACTGGATACACATGACGCAGGAGCTGGCGTTCGTGCACCACTACCTGGACCTGCAGCGCCTGCGCTTCGGCGACCGGCTGCGGGTGCGCATCGACGGCGTCGACCTGCTGGACGACGGCATCGAATGCCCGCCGATGCTGCTGCAGCCGCTGGTGGAGAACGCGCTGCGGCACGACCTCGAATGCCATGACGAGGCCAGCGACATCGCCGTCACGTTTGTGCGCGAAGGCACGCGGCTGCTGGTGCGCGTCACCAATCCGGTACGCGCACATGCGGCACCGCAGGCCGGCCTGGGCATCGGCTTGCGCGGCATCCGCGCGCGCCTGCAACTGGCGTACGGCGACGCCGCGACCCTGGTGACGGCGCACGTGGGCGGCCGCTTCGCCGCCGAATTGTCGCTGCCTTGGAACGCGGCGCAATGAGCGCGCCGCTGCGGGTACTGATCGTGGACGACGAAGCGCACGCGCGCATCAACCTGCGCCTGGCGCTGCAGGCGCTGCCTGGCTGGCAGGTGGCCGGAGAATGCGCCAGCGCGAATGCCGCCCGCGCGTTGCTGGCGACGGACAGTGCGGACATCGTGCTGCTGGACGTGCAGATGCCGGTGGAGACGGGCCTCGACCTGGCGCGCGAGCTCAGTCGCGGCGACCTGCCGCCGCTCGTCATCTTCGTCACCGCGCATCGCGGCCACGCACTGGATGCCTTCGACGTGCATGCCCTCGATTACCTCGTCAAGCCGGTCAGCGAGGAGCGCTTGCGGCAAGCGCTGGAACGCGCGGGCGCGCTGCTGCGGCAACGGGCCGCGTACACGGCCGCGCTGCGCCAGTTCGTCGCCCCGGTGCCTGGCTACTGGCGCGAAGTGACGGTGCGCTCCGTCGGCCGCATGGACCGCGTCGCGCTGGCGGACGTGCGGTGGATCGAGACGGCCGGCAATTACGTGGAGCTGCACCTGCCCGAACGGACCTTCCTGCACCGGAGCACGCTGGCGGAACTGGAGCGCTACCTGGACCCGGCCGAGTTCCTGCGCATCCACCGGCGTATTCTCGTGCGGCGCGCGCTGATGGCGAGTTTGCGGCAGGTGGCCGACGGAGGTTGTGTCCTGACGCTGGCCGACGGGGTTGAGCTGCCGGTCAGCGAGCGGTATGTGGCGGGGGCAAAGGGGGCGCTGCGGGCTTGATCCGCTTTGCGCGGAGGTGGTTGCCCTGCTCGGTGCAGGCTGCGGTGCCTTGTCTCCAATCCCCGCACTATTTCGAGAACCGGCCCGCGTGGCGAACCACTTCCAGGTAACGGTTGATCGTCGCGCGCGCTGTGTCGTCTCCCATCATGCGCTGGTACAGGTTCGACGGGAACACATCTGGCGATGCGCTGGCATGCGACGCGTCCCGGTAGCCGATGAAGTCGAAGTATACGTTTGCGATATCGGTCAGCTTGATAAACTCATGGTCGCCGGAATTGTATTCGGTAGGCACCAATAACTCGGTCGTATCCATTCGCGGACAGGCCGCCGCGAACCCGGTCGGTCCTTCGATATTTTTCGCCTTCAAGACCCTCTGGTAAACCTGCGAGTTCTTTTGATACAGCATCGCCAGGAATACCAGGAAGTGTATATGCACGGGCGTAGTTCCCAATGACAACAGGGCCGCCTCGAGGATACGAGCAACCTGGGCTTGATCGCGCAACGAAAGCTCGAATCCGATTGCGTAGTTATCGAACAGGTACGGAAGTGCCTTGGCCGAAAACGTGCCGGGCGCATACAGCGTCTCGAATCCCGTGATGAAGGTCGCTTGCGTCAAGCCGGCAACGGGCGTCATGAGCTCTTCGGCATACCTTGCGCTTACGGGCTCCGGGAGGGCGTACTCCATATCGAAAAAGCGCTTGAGATAGCGCTCCGCTGCAAAACCGGCGCCATAGACCGAGCGGACGGAATGCGCCAGTTCGGTCAGGTTGGTGGCGACTATGAAGTGCAGTCCAGGCACGCCGAACAGGTGCTTGATTCCCTCGAGCAGCCGGATCGCATAGTCAGGGCGGCAGCGATCGAGCTCGTCGATGAAGACGTACACGGGCAGGCTGACCCCTGCCTCGCTGCGCAGGTGCTCGATCAGACTGGCCAGGCGTTTTTTGAACGCGCTGATTGCCTGCTTCGTATTGTTGTGCGCCTTGAGGGTTTCTTCGACCGCCTTGTTGAGCTTTTCGCCCAAGCCCTTCGCGTCGAATTTCGCATCGTCATCCTTCGCGTCGTCCTTCCCTTTGCCGGCGGCATGAGTCCCTGCGGTAGCGCTGCCGCCATCCTTGGCAGGCGGGTTGCCCTCCGCGTCGTCATCCCGTGCATTCCATATATCGTCCAACTGCGAAGCACCGATTCCGGCCGCCTGCTTGAGCACCGCCATGCCGGTAACCTTGAGACATGGAACGAGGACGGCCTTAGCTTGCTCGTACCACGCTGCACGAAGTCGCGATGCCGGCGGCAATTTGGCGAAGGAAGGCGCAAGCCCTTTGTCCAGTTCAGCGATGAAAGCGACCAGAGGTTCCGGCGTAAAATCGTTTTCCCAGGAATTGAACGTGATGACCGGGTGGCCTGCGACTTCCATGTCCTTGCTCCAGCGCTCGAGCATGAAGCTCTTTCCCATGCCCCAATCGCCGTTCACGGCCAGAACAAATCCGGCCTCCGATGCCTTGGCGCGATAACGCGCGGCGAGGTAGCTGGTCAGGTAGACCGCCTCATCCTTGCGGCCCAGATGGTCATCTGCCCAAAGATCGACCGTTGCGGATGTGCCTGCGCTCATGTTCCCGTCCCCTGCAAAAATGATCGACCAGACACATGATAAGGGGATAATTTCATTCACACAGCCAAAAGTGACGTCTGTGCCGCTATCGGTGTGCCGGCGGCGCGGGCGTCCAATGCAAAAAGGGCCACCCGCTTGGGTGGCCCTTCTCACTTTTTTGGTGCCGCTGACCGGAATCGAACTGGTGACCTTCGCATTACGAATGCGCTGCTCTACCGACTGAGCTACAGCGGCTAAACCTTGAAACCTGTTTAACCTTGTTTCGTTTCGATCAGTGCTGCATCGAAAGAGGCCACATTTTAGCAACTGTTCTTGCGGTTGACTAGGGTCTGATGCGAAATTTTTTCAAATTATCGACGACCCCGGTGCCAGGCCGCATGAATCCTCGTGCTCGGCAGTACCGAGCAGCCGGCTTACGCGTGGTGGTAGCCCGTGACCACCGCCACCTCGTCGCGCGAGCCCAGGAAGACCGGCACGCGCTGGTGCAGTTTTTCCGGCTGGATGTCCAGGATGCGGTGCTTGCCGTCCGTTGCCATGCCGCCGGCCTGCTCGACGATGAACGCCATCGGGTTCGCTTCGTACATCAGGCGCAGCTTGCCAGGTTTGCTCGGGTCGCGGATGTCGGCCGGGTACATGAAGATGCCGCCGCGGTTCAGGATGCGGTGCACGTCCGCCACCATCGAGGCGATCCAGCGCATATTGAAATCGGTGCCGCGCGGGCCCGTGGTGCCGGCCAGCAGTTCGTTGATGTAGCGCTGCACGGGCGGATGCCAGTGACGCTGGTTCGACATGTTGATGGCGAATTCCTTGGTCTTCGCGGGAATCTGCATATTGCGCTGCGTGAGCACCCACGAACCCATCTCGCGGTCCAGCGTGAAGCAGTTGACGCCGTTACCGGTCGTCAGCACCAGCATCGTCTGCGGGCCGTACACGGCGTAGCCGGCGGCGACCTGCTTGCTGCCCGGCTGCATGAAGTCCTGCTCGGTCGGCGTCGCCATGCCTTCCGGCGCCTTCAGCACGGAGAAGATGGTGCCGATCGAGACGTTGACGTCGATGTTCGACGAGCCGTCCAGCGGATCGAACAGCAGCATGTATTCGCCCTTCGGATAGCGGTTCGGAATCTGGTGGATCGATTCCATCTCTTCCGACGCCATCGCCGCCAGGTGGCCGCCCCACTCGTTCGCCTCCAGCAGGATCTCGTTGGAGATCACGTCCAGCTTCTTCTGCACTTCACCTTGCACGTTTTCCGATTCCAGCGCGCCCAGCACGTCGCCCAGGGCGCCTTTGCCGACGGAGTGGCTGATCGTCTTGCACGCACGGGCCACCACCTCGATCAGCAGGCGCAGTTCGGCCGGGATCGTGTTGTGCTGGCGTTGTTCCTCAACGAGATGTTGAGTAAGGCTGATTCGTTTCATGAAGTCCCTTGGGTTGGAAAGTAAAAAACCGTGCGCGCGGCGCCACCGCCGGTGGCGCGCGCGTCTGTATTGATGAGCGTCAGTTGGACAGCGCCTTGCTGACGACTTCCAGCACGTCGTTGGACAGCTTCTGCGCGCCCGCCACCTTTTCCAGCGCGGCGCGCATGTGCGCCTGCAGGGCCGGGTCGTAGCGACGCCAGCGGTCCATCGTGCGGGCAAAGCGCGCCGCCACCTGCGGATTCAGGGCATTGAGCTTGATGACATGCTCGGCCCAGAATTCGTAGCCGCTGCCGTCCGGTGCGTGGAACTGCGCCGGGTTGCCGTTGCAGAAGCTGAACAGCAGGCTGCGGGCCCGGTTCGGCGTCTTCAACGTAAAGGCCGGATGCTGCATCAGCTCGCGCACGCGCGCCACGTCCGTCGTCGGGGCGTTGGCCTGGATCGCGAACCACTTGTCCACCACCAGCGCCTCGTGCTCGAACTGCTCGTAGAAGCTGCGCAGCGCCTGCTCGGCATCCGCGCCGCTGTGGATCAACGACACCAGCGCCGCGGCGCGGTCCGTCATATTGGTCGCGCCCTCGAACTGGCGGCGGGCCAGTTCGACGATGTGCGTATCCGGCGCGGCGCACAGGTAGGCCAGCGCCAGGTTCTTCAGGCCGCGCTTGCCGGCCGAGATGGCATCCGGGCTGTATGGCCCCGGCGTTTCGTTCGCCGCATACGCGTTCAACAGCTCCGCGCGCAGCACCGTGGCGATGGTCTTGCGCATGAACTGGCGCGCCGTGTGGATGGCGCGCGGATCGACCACGTCCATCTGGTCGGCCACCACGGATTCGGATGGCAGGATCAGCGCCTGCTCGCGGAATGCCGCATCCAGGCCGTCATCCAGCAGCAGCGCGCGCTGGGCCGCGATGAAGCCGTAGTCCAGCTCCAGCTCCGCGCCCTGCTGCACGGCCGCCGTCAGCTTCAACAGGCGCGTCATCGCCAGGCGCTGGCCCGCTTCCCAGCGGTTGACGGGATCGCTGTCGTGGCGGAACAGGTGCACCAGTTCGTCGTCGGTGTACGGATACTCCAGGATCACGGGAGCGGAGAAGTCGCGCAGCAGCGACGGCGTCGGCGCTTCGCGGATGCCCTCGAACCGGAAGGTCTGCTGCGCCTGGGTCAACTCCAGCACGACGGTCGTCTCGCCTTCCAGGTTCAGCGCCAGGTCGAAGCCGTCCGCGCCCAGCAGGCCGACGGCGACGGGAATGTGGAACGGCAGCTTGGTCGGCTGGCCCGGCGTGGGCGGGCAGCGCTGCGCCAGGGTCAGTTCATAGGCCTGCCCCTCGGCGTCATAACTGGTGCTGGCCGTGACGACAGGCGTACCGGCCTGGCTGTACCAGCGCTCGAACTGGTCGAGGTTGCGCCCGCTGGCCGACGCCATCGCGGCGCGGAAGTCGTCGCACGTGACGGCCTGCTCGTCATGGCGCGCGAAGTACAGGTCCATGCCTTTGCGGAAGGCCTCACGGCCCAGCAGGGTCTGATACATCCGCACCACTTCAGCGCCCTTCTCGTACACGGTGACCGTGTAGAAGTTGTTGATCTCGACGAACGAGTCGGGCCGCACCGGGTGCGCCATCGGCCCCGCATCCTCGGGGAACTGGGCCTGGCGCAATGTGCGCACCTGGTCGATGCGGGTCACGGCGCGGCCGCTGGCCGTGCCGATCATGTCGGCCGAGAATTCCTGGTCGCGGAACACCGTCAGGCCTTCCTTCAGCGACAGCTGGAACCAGTCGCGGCACGTGACGCGGTTGCCGGTCCAGTTGTGGAAGTACTCGTGGCCGACGACTGCCTCGATGCCCGCGAAGTCGACGTCCGTCGCGGTGGACGGATTGGCCAGCACGAACTTCGTGTTGAAGATGTTCAGGCCCTTGTTCTCCATCGCGCCCATGTTGAAGTCGCCCACCGCGACGATCATGAAGCGGTCCAGGTCCAGCTCCAGCCCCCAGCGCTCCTCGTCCCAGCGGATCGAGTTCTTCAGCGACTGCATCGCGTAGTCGGTCTTGTCCAGGTTGCCATCTTCCACCCACACCTGCAGCAGCACCTCGCGGCCCGACTGCAGCGTGTACGTCTCTTCCTGGCAGACCAGGCGGGCGGCCACCAGCGCGAACAGGTACGACGGCTTCTTGAACGGGTCTTCCCACTTGGCGTAGTGGCGGCCGTCCGGCAGGTCGCCTTCCTCGACCAGGTTGCCGTTCGACAGCAGCACGGGGTATTTTTCCTTGTCCGCCCGCAGCATCACGGTGTACTTCGCCATCACGTCGGGACGGTCGGGGAAGTAGGTGATGCGGCGGAAGCCTTCCGCCTCGCACTGGGTGTAGAAGCTGCCGTTCGAGACGTACAGGCCGGACAGGGTCGTATTGTCCTGCGGCACGCACGTCGTCTCGATTTCCAGCACGGCATTGAGCGGGGCGGCCTTGATGGTCAGCGTGTGCGCCCCCAGTATGTACTGGCCGGGGTTGAGTTCGGTGCCGTTCAGGCGCAGCGCGACCAGTTCGATGTCCTCGCCATGCAGGACGATGTCGCGGCTCTTGCTGTCGGGATTGTGGCGCAGCGTGACGCGGTTGGCGACGATGGTGCGCGCGGGATCGAGATCGAAGCCCAACTCCACGGTTTCCACCAGGTAGCTGGGCGGGGTGTAGTCTTTACGGTAGATCGTCTGCGGGCTGTCGGTTCTCATGGGATACGCCGGGAGGGTGGACAAAAGGTTATTTTACCAACAGCGGGGGCGGGCGACGTCCGATTCTTTTCAGCTTTCCCGGCGGCCGTAACATTCTGTAATAATCGAACGGTGGCACGGACGTGGATTTACACTGAAATCCGTAAAGAACCATTTATCTTGAGCATCACAACGTGAGCATGACAACGAAGTACGGGGGAAGATCATGAAATGCTTGGCCATCCTTGCCGCGGCGGGCGCGCTGCTGCTGACCGGGTGCGCGTCGACGATCCGCAGCGATGTCACCGTGTTCCACCAGTGGCCCGCGCAACTGCAGGAGAAATCCTATGTCTTCGGCACGCCGGCGCCGGCCGAGGACACGCTCGAATACCGCAGCTACCAGGAACTGGTGGCGGCCCAGCTGGACCGGCTGGGCTTCAACCGCGCCGGCACGCCGGGCGCCGCTAAGCTGCGCGTCGACATGTCGTTCTCGACCACCGACCGGCCCACCCGGCAGTTGCAGGTGATCGATCCGTACTGGTCGATGTCGCCGTACTGGGGCGCGTACGGCTGGCCGTACCGGGGCTATTACCCGTCGCGCTACCGCTACCGATACTTCGGCTTCCGGCCGTATTACGACCCGTGGATGTTCGGCCCGACCGAATATCGCGAAATCATCGTGCACAACTACGAGCGCAAGCTGAACGTGCAGATCGCCGACATGGCGGGCAGCAAGCTGTATGACGTCACGGTGCAGAACACCAGCCGCAGGCAGTCGACGCCGCAGGTGATGCCGCTGCTGGTGCAGAGCGCGTTCAAGGAATTCCCGGGCGAGAGCGGCAAGGCCAAGCGGGTGGAGCTGGAGCTGCAGCAGTAAGTAGATCGGGGACAGGCCGCGCGGTTTGTCCCCATGGCTGTTACTTCCCCTGCGCCTCGATCAACCGCAGGAACTCCGCCGTCCCCCACTCCACCGACCGCAACGCGATATCCGGCTGGTACACCTGCCCGTTGCCACGCGGCCGGCCCACGTACAGCTTGGTCGGCACGATCGTCCGCGCCAGGCCGCCCGGCAGGTCCTGCGAACGCACTTCCATGTACGTCGAGTCGGCCGAACTGGGCGCTCCCACCAGCCGGGTATTCGGGAACAGCTTGAACATGTCGAGTGCATCCAGGCACGCGCTGGCGCAATAGCCGGGCACGATCACGTACACGGGCCGGGTGAACGGCGGCGGGTCGCCCGGCCGGTCGGCCTGCGGATCGGCCGTCGCCCTGGCGGCGTCTTCCCGATCGATGTAATACGGCTGGCCCGCCGCCTGCGCCGCCGCGATGCCGGCGGCCCGGGCCGCCGCCCAGGCCTGCGCCTTCTTTTCGCCCTGCTGGACGAAGCGTTGCTCCAGCATGCGGAAATGCGCCAGGTTGCCAGGCGATGCACGGTACCACGTGACGGTGTTGGCGTCGTACGCATCGCGGCGGCGCTGCAAGCGCGCCTCGCCCCACAGCGCGCCGGCGAACTCCTCGCTCCACATCGATGCCCCGCCGTGGTTGCCGCGCAGGTCGATCACGATCGCGGCGGCCTGCAGGAAACGGGCGCGGTCCTGGCGCACCCGCTCCGCCATGGCGCGATAGGCCGCCCGTTCGCCGTCGTTCGGCTTGAAGGTGGGCATTGCCACCCAGAACAGGTTCGGGCGCGGCTCCGTCAGGCCCACCGGCAGCTCGGCCATGCCGACGGCGCCGCCGGACCACTCGCGCGCCTGCTCCGTGCGCGGGCGCCAGTCCAGCGCCGGTTCGGCCTGCTTGCCGTCCGTGGTCGCGAACACGCAGCGCCGCGGCACCTGGATGAACGGGTTGCCGCGGTCCACGAACAGCTCGCGCGCCGACGTCCACCATTGCCCGGCTTCGTTGCCGCGGCCCTCGAAGGCAAACACGTTGTCCTCGAGCAGGCGCTTGGCCGGCTTGCCATCGCAGGACACGATGCGCGCGCCCACGGGCGGTCCGCCCGGTTCCGATGCGTAGACATACAAGTCTTCGCGCCACGCCGCCACGAAGCCGGGCCAGCGCTGCGCGTCGGGCGCCAGCAGCTTGCCCTTGGTCGCGATGCCGGCGTGACCGTCGTTGATGCGGGCCGTGAAGCCCTGCAGTGCCGCCACGTAGCCGGGGGCATCCTTGACCTGGCGCGCCAGCGCCAGGCCGCGCTCGCGTGCGGCCTCCAGGTTCGCCAGGAAGCCGGGGTTGTGCGGATCGAGGGCGCCGGCGTGGTTGTCCAGCGTGACCTGGTAGCCGGCCGCGATGTCGCGCAAGGCGGCGTCGCGCCATGCGGCGGGCGTGGTCGGGAGATCGGGTTGTGCCTGCGCGGCGGTTGCCGTGGCGACCAGCGCAATGGCAAGCAGGCGCTTCAAGCCAACCACCTTGCACTGGCGAAGGCAATGAAGCCGACCAGCGCCACCGCCAGCAGCAGCACGACCAGCAGGCGGCCGAACTT
Source organism: Pseudoduganella chitinolytica (assembly GCF_029028125.1). Classification (GTDB taxonomy): domain Bacteria; phylum Pseudomonadota; class Gammaproteobacteria; order Burkholderiales; family Burkholderiaceae_D; genus Rugamonas; species Rugamonas chitinolytica. The sequence continues at coordinate 6,071,752 of NZ_CP119083.1, read as the reverse complement.
GGGCGCGCCGTCTTCTTCGAGATTGTCGTCCATCGTCACCTCAGTGGGGCAGCAGGATCGACGAGCCCGTGGTGCGGCGTCCTTCCAGCTCCACGTGCGCGCGGGCCGCGTCCTGCAAGTGATAGCGCTGGTTGATGGCGACCTTTACTTCGCCGCTGGCCAGCACGCCGAACAGCGAGCGCGCGGTGGCCTCCAGGTCGGCCCGCGTCGCCGTGTAGTTGACCAGCGTGGGCCGCGTGAAGAACAATGAACCGCGCGCCTGCAGTTCGGCCGGTGCGAAAGCCGGTACGGGACCGGAGGCATTGCCGAAGCTGACCATCAGGCCCAGCGGTTTCAGGCAGTCGAGCGAGCCGGTAAACGTGTCCTTGCCGATCGAGTCGTACACCACCGACACCCCTTCGCCGTCCGTCAGCTCGCGCACGCGCTCGGTAAAGTTCTCCTGCGTATAGTCGATGACGTGGGTCGCGCCGTGCTCGATCGCCAGCGCCGCCTTTTCCGCCGAGCTGACGGTGCCGATCAGGTTCACCCCCAGCACTTTCGCCCACTGGCACGCGATCAGCCCGACGCCGCCGGCGGCGGCATGCCACAGCACCGTGTCGCCCGGTTTCAGGTGCGCCGTGCGGTGCAGCAGGTACTGCACCGTCATCCCCTGCAGCATGGCCGCGGCAGCCGTCTCGAAGCCGATCTGCTCGGGCAGCACGACCAGGTGCGTGGCCGGCATGTTGCGCACCTGCGCATAGGCGCCGTTCGGCCGCGCCGCATACGCCACGCGGTCGCCCAGCTTGACGTGCGTGACGCCCTCGCCCACCGCTTCGACGGTGCCGGCGCCTTCCTGCCCCACGCCGTTCGGCAGCGGCTGCGGATACAGGCCCGTGCGGAAGTAGATGTCGATGAAGTTGACGCCGATGGCTTCATGCTTCACCGTCACCTCGCCGGGGCCGGGCGGGCCCACGTCGACATCGACGTATTCCAGCACTTCCGGACCGCCCGTACGCGTCATGCGGATCGCCTTGCTCATGCTTGCCTCCGTTGTCAGTGAAACTTGTCAGTGCGCGACTATGCAGTGGACGACTAAGCGCCCGGGCGCGCGGCCAGTGCGGCGGTCATCGCGTCCTGCAGCTGCGACAGCACCAGGTGCGCCGTCGCCACATTGGTGGCGCAGGCCACGTTGTGCACGTCGCAGGCGCGCACCAGCGCGTTGATGTCCGGCTCGTGCGGCTGCGGCGTCATCGGGTCGCGCAGGAAGATGACGGCATCGATCTGCCCTTCCACCAGCAGCGCGCCGATCTGCAGGTCGCCGCCGAACGGCCCGCTGTGCTTGCGCTCGACGGGCAGTCCCAGTTCGGTGACGAGCCTTCCGCCCGTCGTGCCGGTGGCCGTCAGCGTGCACTGGCGCAGGAACGCGGCATACTCGCCGGCCAGCGCGATCATGTCGTCTTTCTTCTTGTCGTGGGCGATCAGGGCAATGCGCGGGATCATCGTGGTCTCTCTCTCTTCCAAGGGGTCAAGCGGACTTCTTCACTTTCGACAGCAGCCAGATCCCGGCCAGCACCAGCGCCGTGCCGGCCAGCTGCCACGCCGTCACCGGCTCGGCCAGGAGGACGGCCCCAAGGAACAGCGTGGACACGGGACCGACCATGCCGGCCTGCGAGGCGATGCCGGCACCGACGCGCTGCACGGCGATCATCGTCATGAAGACGGGGGCCACGGTACACAGCAGGCCGTTCACCAGCGACAGCCAGTACACCGGCGCCGGCTGGACCAGCATGCCCACGGGGCGCAGCAGGAAGAACTGCGCCAGGCAGGCCGCGCTCGACACGCACATGGCGTAGGCGACCAGGCGCAGGGCGCCGATGCGGCGCACCATTTCGCCGGAAGCGAGCAGGTAGATCGCATACGCGGCGGCGGAGCCCAGCACCAGCAGGGAACCCAGGACGACGTTGCCGCCGCCCTGCAGGTCGTGCAGGAATACCAGCACGATGCCGGCATAGGCCAGCGCGAGGGCCAGCCATTGCAGGCGGCCGATGTGCTGCTTGAGCACCGTGGCGGAAATCAGCAGCACGAAGGTGGGCGTCAGGAACAGGATCAGC